>CASEJD010000121.1 GCA_949288145.1 uncultured Coriobacteriia bacterium | reverse complement strand
GGCTCGGTGATGGTGAGGGTGGCGGAGTCGGCCCACTCGACGTAGTTCGGGGCGCTCACGTGGGCGGTGACCTCGTACTCGCCGACCATGGTGAACTCGAGCGGCTCGTTGGAGGTCTTGTCGCCGCACACGTAGGTCACCGTGGCGCCCTCCGGCAGGCCGGAGACGGCGACGGAGTGAGCCTTGCCGTCGTATGCGACGGTGGCGTCCTCGAAGGCGAGGCCCTGGAAGAGCGCGTCGGTCACGTCGAACTCGACGGACTGGGTGCCGACGTAGGCGCCGATGCCCGTGACGACGGCGGTGTAGGTGCCGACCTCGACGACCTCGTCGACCGGGAGGCCGAGTGCGTTCTGGTAAGAGACCGTGTAGTCGACGCCCTCGACAAGGGTCTTGCCCGCGATGTCGTCGACCTGGACCTTCGGCTGGATGGCCTCGCCGGTCCACTCGGCGTCATCGACGAACACGTCGCCGAAGGTGAGGTCGTTCGCGCCGACAGCGCGGAACTGAACGGTCTTCTCGCCGGCGGCGTAGTTCTTGACGACCTCGGAAGCCGGGTCAGCAGTGTTCAGCGTGACGGTCACGGTGGCGATGCCGGCGGTCTTGTTGCCGGTGTAGGCGACCGTGTAGTCGTACGCCTTGTCGGCGTCCTCGGCGTCGTACTGGACGAGCTCGACGCCCTCCAGCGTGACGACGACGGCCGGCTCGGCTCCGTTCTCGGCGTCGATCAGGTAAGCGTTCAGCTCGCCGACCTTGCCAAGGGACGTGGCCTCGTCGAGCTCGACGACGGCCTCGCTCTTGTCGAAGGCGAGCGGGGTGACCTCGTAGAACGCGGTGCCCTTGCCCTCGAAGTTGCCAATGCCCTTTGCGGTCACCCTGTACGTGTCGACGTCGACGATCTCGGACGCGGCGATCTCCTCGCCCTCGCCGTTCGTGTACGTCAGCTCGTAGTCAGTGCCCTCGACGAGCTTCGCCTCGTAGAACTCGATGGAGGCGGACACCTCCTGCGCGGCGGCGGTGTAGACGCCCTCGCCCTCGGCGAGGTCCAGAACGGGCAGCGTCGCCTTCGCAATCTCAAAGGTCAGCTCGGCGGTGCCGGCGTAGTCGCCCTTGCCGGCGACGGTCACCGTGGCGGTGCCGGCGTTGACGTTGTTGGCGTAGGTGACGGTGTAGTCCTTGTCGAGCTCGAGCGTCTCGCCGTCGTTCGTGACGGTGATGGTGGCAATCTCGTGTGCCTTGCCGTTGTACGTGTGAGCCTCGTCGGAGAGCTCCACGTCGCCCGGCGTGATGTAGTTGTCCTCGACGTGGGCGTACTCGACGACCTTGCTGTTGACCACGTCGGACTCGTAATCCTCGGCAGGGGTGATGGTCACGTTGCCGTTGGTCAGCGAGTCGTTCACCTTGATGGTCACGAAGCTCTTGAGGTCAACGCCGTCGGCGTTCTCGACGGTCACGTCGTCCTCGGCCGGGACGACGCCTGCATGGTAGGTGGCGTCGACGCCGGTGACGACGGCGTCCGCGAGGTCGAACGGGGCGACGGAGAAGGCGATCGGCTCGAGCTCGATGCCGCCCTCGGGGACGGTGTAGTTCTCGCCGACGTTGGTGTCCTCCGCGATGGTCACGACCGCCCAGTAGTCACCGGCGCTCTTGACCTCAGTGGCCTCGAAGGGATCGACGCAAGTGGCATCGGTCCAGAAGGTCGCGGTGTAGACAACCTCCTCGCCGGCGACCTCGACCGTCAGGACGTCGTCCTGCTGGTCCTGGCCGTTGAAGACCAGGTCGGAGGCGGCGGTGGCGGTCACGTCGGCGGCGGTGATGGCCTTGGCCGCGACGACGACCGAGACCGTGCTCCTGCCGTCATAGTTGCCGGCGTACTCGACGACTGCGGTGTAGGTGCCGGCGTCGACGATGGACTCGACGGTCTTGCCCGCCTCGTCCTTGATGGTCACGGTGTAGTCCGTGCCCTCCTTGAGCTGCTTCTCGGCGGTGTCGTACACGCGAATCTGCGGGTCGAGCTCGCTGCCGGTGTAGACGAGGCCCTCGGCAGCGTAGACGTCGTCGTTGGCGTCCATGTTCTTGGCAGTGACCTCGACGACCTTGTAGACGGTGCCGGACCAATTGCCGATGCCGGTGACGGCGACGGTGTAGGAGCCGGCGTCGACGATGCCGGTCTCCGGGTCGACGGCCTGGCCGCCCTTGGTGACGGCGACGGTGTAGTCGACGTCGAGCTCAAGGCCGGTCGGGTTCGTCGTGACGACGAGCTCCTTGGCGGTGCCGTCGTACACGCTGCTGTCCTCGAGGGACACGGAGCTGACGGCGAGCTTGCCGGCGGCGACCGTGAAGTTCAGCTCGACGGTGCCAGTGTAGCCGTAGCCCGCGCCCGTCTTGGCGGTCACGACCGCGGTGTAGTCGCCGGCGTCGACGACCTTGTCGACGGTCTCGCCCGCGGCGTTCTTGAAGGCGACGTCGTACTGTGCGGGATTGACGGTCTCCTTCTTCTCGCCGTAGGTGCCCTTGATGGCGGTCTTGACGGTCGCGGCGACGTCGTTGCCCGTGTAGGCGATGTCGTCGATCTCGGCCCAGGTGACGTTCTTCAGGTCGCGCGCGACGATCTGGAACTCGCCCTTGGCGATGGTGCCGGCGGCAACGGGGCTCTTGTCAGAGTCGGAGACGTTGCTGAAGGTCACGGTGAAGGTCGCAGGGGCATCCTCGGTGGACACTTCGATGTTGTCACTGTAGCCGTTAGCGTCGATGCTCCAGTACTTCGGGTCGACGGTCACGCCCTTATAGGTGACGGTGACCTCGTCCTCTTCCAGCTCGATGGCGCTGCCGGTCCACTCCTTCCCGCCAGCGGCCTGGACCTCGATGTCCTCCTCGGCGGCGCCGGCGACGATGGTGTAGTACGCGTCAACGGAGCCCTTGTAGACGCCCGTGCCGGTGATGGTGACCTTCGTCACGTTGCCCACGGCGGTGTCGTTGCCGTTGACCGTGGTCCAGGACAGCGTGTAGTCGACGTTCTCGACCAGGGTGGCTTCGTCCAGCTGGACGGTCGGCTTCGCCTGGACAGGGTTGCCGTTCTGGTAGTAGGCCTTGCCCCAGTCCGGATGCTCCACCGGGTCGAAGAAGTTGCCGTCGGCATCGAACTTGACGAGGGCATCCTCGATGCTCGCGGTGCTGTCGACGTCGAACGTGGCGGTGACGGAGCCCGTGTAGTTCACGCAGGCGTCGGTCGCCGTGGCGGTGACGGTGCCCGTCGTGCCGGAGATGGAGACCTCGAGCGTGTAGTCCTTGCCCTTGACGAGCTCGGTTCCATAACCCGTGGTCTCGTCGGCCTTCGCAAGGTCGAAGTCTGCCTTGACGGCCTTCTCGACCTCCTCGGCGGTGCCGGCGTAGGCTTCCTCCACGCCGGCGGCCTTCAGGGCGGTGCCCATGTCGGCCTTGGCGACGGTCAAAGTCGCGTCGTACGAGCGGTTGACCGACTGGTCGGCGTTGGACCAGGAGACCGTGATGTCGTACGTGCCGGCGTTCTGAACGGTCTCGGGGCTCACAGAGAAGCCGTCGAACTCCCTGCCGGTCGTCATGTTCGTGACAGTCACGTTGTCCTTGACATCAATCGGGTAGCCCGTGTACTCAAGGTCAGTAGCGACCTCGACGGTGAAGTCGGAGTCCTCGCCGGAGATGGTGACGTCGGCGATGCTGACCGTGATCGTGCGGGTGGTCTGATCGGCTGCGTCGTACAGGGTGCCCTCAAGCGGGGTGCCCTTGGCAATGTAGGTCGCGTAATCGATCGGCAGGACGACGAGAACGGACTCGGCGTCAGCGGCGACCGTGTACGTGTTGCCAAGCAGGGTCAGGCTGGTCCCGGGCTCGCCAACGAGCTCGAGGAACAGGTAGCGGCCCGAATCGGAGACGATGCTGCCGTCCAGGGTCTGGCCCTCGGCGAGCTTGTTCAGGTCAGCCGTGACCGAATAGCCGCTATCGGCGTTGCCGCTAACGGTAATCATGCCGTTGACCAGCTCTTTGATGAGAAGGTCGCTGTAGTCGGAGTCATCGCCGACGACAGTGGTCCCAGCGGGAGCCTGGATGCTCGCCTGGACCGGCTCGTCAGCAGCCCACGCTTTCTCCGCCGGAACCATCGGTGCGAGACCGATCACCAGCACGAGAGCCATCAGCACAGACAGAACCTTGTGTCCGAAGCTTTGCGTCGTAACGTTCATAGCCACCTCCTTCGAAACTCGGGATGAATCTTGCGATTTGAGCATAAAATCACCTTTCTTCCATTCCTCGGGGCAAAGCCCCCTTACCTCAATGCTCGACATGTCCATGCCGGGTGAATCCGGGTATAGAGACACCACGACATATTCATGCCAACGTTAAGTATACGCATTAGGGAGCGTTTCTCAATGGAAATTTGCAGCTTTGGCGCGAATACACTCTTTTGGATTCGCTTTTCCGCATAGCATCCACTACATCTTGTGCCAGTGCGCTCACATCGCACAACTACGCTCTCTATCGCTTGGTTGATGGTCAACTTCAGCGCGAGCGACGCCTCGATCCTGCGCACTGCGCCCACAACCCTTGCTTCTGGCAACACCGTTCGCGCGAATCCCTTACCTATATATATGTAGTAGTTCGCGCGCTCATCAACGCTCCTAGATACACGAAAAGGCCGGCTGGGGGTCCAGCCGGCCTTCGAATGCTTGGCGCTGTGAGGCTGTTAGTCCTCGACGACCTTGGTGATGGCGCCACCTATGTCACATTTGTCATCGCGTTGAGCGAAATATCTCATCATGGCTTCCCGTCCTTTGCATGACGGCAGTGTCGCCCGACACACACCATACAAGCAGCCAATCGCCTGCGTTGCAAACGTGGCACTCGTTGCTTCCAGACCAACTTCCGCCTAACGTGTGCATGCGATGGCGACGTCTGAGCTCTTCTAGTGCCTCCGGGGTGTTATCGATGATGAGATCGATGACTTCCGCGAGCGGGGCATCGTCCACGTGCTTTTTATCAAGCCGTTTTACGTCGCGACGAAACGTTGGGGTAAATCGTGCTTTCAACCTTCCCATTATTTACAGCCTTGCCGCATCCAGAAGCGAACGCCCAGAATTGAAGGTTTGCTCGGCGTTGCCATTAGCAAGAATCTCGCGCGCCTCTTGGATGCTCTTGAGGCTTTCTTCGTTTGGCTCTTCATAGCCCAAATCAAGCGGGATCTTTTTCGTACGAGCCATCTGCTTCCAGAATGCACGTGTCACCGAAGAAAGGTCGAACCCGTAGTATTCCGCGACCTCGGCAGCGGCTATCTTGTCCGCATCGTTGCAGCGAATTGTCATCGTTGCCATTTCAACCTCCTTCGCACTTCTAATAGACTGCTATTGTAACACATTGACACCTCTTCTTACCTTTATCGTCTCCTTAGGAAAAGCTCCTAGATACACGAAAAGGCCGGCTGGGAATCCAGCCGGCCTTCGAATGCTTGGCGCTGTGAGGCTGTTAGTCTTCGACGACCTCGGTGATGGCGCCCATCGGGCACTCCTCGACGCAGTCGCCGCAGGCGATGCAGGAGTCCTCGTTCGCAACGGTCACCGTGCCGCCGGCAACCTCCAGGACCTCCTGCGGGCACGCGTCAACGCAGATACCGCAGCCGATGCACTCTTCTTCGTTGATAACCGGATGAGACATGATGAACTCCTTCTGTCCTCGTCTTGCTGTGGTGTGGGCGGCTGCACGCCAGCCCGTTCGCAGGGGTCCTCCTTACCCGTCCTGCGGTGCATAAGCGCAAAATACCATGACCCGGTCATGATGCAAGCACTGTTTTGTAAATATGCCGCTTGCCGGGGAAATTTGCTCATGCAGGGCTCTCATTCGGCGCTATGACCGAAATCGAACGGCGCTCGCACCGCTCTGAACGCACGGATGGCCCGCACTTGGGCTTTCGCGATGCCAAGCGCGGACCATCCGCCATGATTCTCGCGTCCGTATGACCGTTAGCAGATCCTCGGCAGCTGCTCGCCCACGAGCATGTCCAGGATGCGGGCGGAGCCGAACGCCGTGCGCAGGAAGACCTTCGGGCCGCGGTCGGGCTTGGCCTCCGTCACCTCGCCGATGATGGCGGCATCGGCGCCGTATTTGTTCGCGCGCATGGCCGCGAGCGCCGCTTCGGCCTCGTCGGCCGGGACCACGCAGACCATCTTGCCCTCGTTGGCCACCTGGAAGACGTCGTAGCCCAGCATCTCGCACGCGCCCAGCACGGCAGGCTTCACGGGCACGGCGTCCTCTTCGACCGTGATATCCACGCCCGCCTGGCTGGCGAACTCGTTGAGCGTGGAGGCCAGGCCGCCGCGCGTGGGGTCGCGGAAGGCGCGCACGTGCGGCGCCGCCTCCAGCGTCTCAGCGATCAGGTGGTTGAGCGGGGCGGCGTCGCTTTCGATCTGCGCCTTGAAGCTCAGCGACTCGCGGCAGCTCATGATGGTAATGCCATGGTCGCCCAGCGTGCCGGACAGGATGACCTTGTCGCCCGGCTGGATGAGGCGGCCGGACAGTTCGCGCCCTTCCGGCACGAAGCCCACGCCCGTGGTGTTGATGTACACGCCGTCGCCATGGCCGCGGTTGACCACCTTCGTGTCGCCCGTGACGATGCACACGCCCGCTTCCTTCGCGCACGCCGCCATGCTGGCGCAGATGCGGCGCAGGTCGTCCATGGGGAAGCCCTCTTCCAGCACGAACCCGCAGCTCAGGTACTGCGGCACAGCGCCGGCGGTGGCCACGTCGTTCACCGTGCCGCACACGGCCAGATGCCCGATGTCGCCGCCCGGGAAGAAGTGCGGGGTCACCACGAAGCTGTCGGTGGACAGGGCCAGGCGCGCGCCCGCGGGCGGGGTGGGCAGCACGGCCGCGTCGTCACCGCGGCGCAGCTCGTCGCCGGCGTACGCTTCGAAGAAGACGTCGTCGATGATGCGCTTCATCATGGTGCCGCCACTGCCGTGGCCAAGAAGGACGGTCTCGTCGTTCATGGATGCCTCCGTATGCTCGCACCCCGGCGCGCGCCGGGGCGGGTGTTTCGTGCAATATGCCCTTGCGCGGGCATTGATCGTGCTCGCGGTGGTGCGTTCGCCGTTAGCGGGCGTTCGCCGTTAGATGTGCTCGCCGGTGGTGGTGAGCACCAAACGGCCGGTCTGCACGCCTTTCGTGCCCAGGATCTTGTTCGCCACGCCTTGCACCAGGCCGGTCTCGCCCTTCAGGACGATGACCTCCAGGCAGCTGTGCGCGTCCAGGTGCACGTGCAGCGTGGAGACGATGTTCTCGAAGAAGTCGTGCTGGATGGAGTGCAGCTTGTCCTGCAGGTCGGCCGCGTGGTGGTCGTAGACGATGGTGAGCGTGCCCATGACGATCCGCCCGGGCGTGGCGCACTCGTCCTCCACCAGGGCCTCGCGCACCAGGTCACGCACCACTTCGCTGCGGTTCTTGGCCAAGCCGCGCCGCGCCACGAGCTCGTCGAAGCGCATGAGCAGCTCCTCCGGCATGGCCACCGAGAAGCGCATGAGGTCTTGGGGCATGGTGTTCCTTCGGTCGTGAGGTGCGTTAGACCAGGCTGACGGTCACGTTCTTGGAGTTCTCGGCGTCCTCTTCGAGGGCTTCCTTCGCGTCGTCGATGGCGGCGCGCACGTCGTCAAGCAGCGCCTGGACAGCATGCAACTTCTCGGACGTGGTGGCGAAGCCGGCGTCGCCCGCCTTGTGGGCCAGCGTGTGGGCCCAGCGGCGCTCCAGCTTCACGTGATCGTCGATCATGTCCATCATTTCCTCGAACTGGCCGGTGTTCACGCCGTTGGTGCACATAGTGGCTTCCTTTCCCTGTTCAGGCGGTGTGCGCCCTGTTCCCACACGGGCGGGCGCTTCTTGTTCTGCCTCGTTATAGCACAACGCGAGGCGCCGAAGCGCCTCGCGTGTGAAGAATCTTGATAAACGTAACACTTACCGCGCGATAGGCGCGGGAAGGCGGGGGCTGACGGGCCAGGACGCACCTGCGCACGCCGCCCGATAGGCGCTACCCCTGCACGATCTGGGCGGCAGCGGCCAGCAGCGCCTCGACCTCGTCCATGGTCTCGGCCTCGGCGTAGATGCGCACGAGCGGCTCGGTGCCGGAGGGGCGCATCATGACCCAAGCGTCGCCTTCCAGGCAGAACTTCACGCCGTCGCGACGGTCGGTCGAAAGCACCTGCTTGCCGGCGATCTCTTCGGCCTCGTAGTTCGGCACGATCTCGCCGCGGAAACGGGCCATCTGCTCTTCGGTGATGCGCAGGCCGTCGCGGCGGAACTCCATGCGGCCAATCTGGGCGAACATATCGTCCAGCAGCTGGCCGAGACTCTTGCCGCGCTGCGCCATGGTCTCGCACAGCAACAGCGCCATGAGCAGGCCGTCGCGCTCCATGACGTGCGTGGGGATGCCGATGCCGCCGGACTCTTCGCCGCCGATCATGACGTCGCCCTTCTCCATCTCGGCGTAAATCCACTTGAAGCCGACCGGGGTGCTGGTGAGCTCCAGACCCAGGCGCTTGCACTGGCGGCCGAGCAGGGCGGACGCCGTGATGGTGGAGACCACGCGGCCGTGCTGGCCCTTGTCCTCAGCCAGGTGCGACACAAGCAGCGTGATGATGCGGTGCGGGTTCACGAAGTTGCCGTGCTCGTCCACCGCGCTGATACGGTCGGCGTCACCGTCGTTGATGAAGCCGGCGTCGTAGCCCAGTTCCTTCACCTTCGCCAGGCAGCGGTCCACCCACGGCTGGATGGGCTCCGGATGCAGGCCGTCGAAGGTGGGGTCCTCGTCGTTGTTGATCTCGCAGACCTCCACGCCCAGATCGCGCAGCAGGCCGGCCAGGTAGTGGCGGCCGGCGCCGTAGAGCGGGTCCACCACCACGCGCAGGCCGGCGGCGCGGATGGCCTCCGCGTCCACGCGCTCCTTGAGCGCGGCCAGGTACGGGGTGACCAGGTCAACCGTCTGGAATTCGCCGCGGGCGACGGGCGCCTCGGGCAGCAGGGCGGCTTCCACGCGGTCGGTGAACTCGGCAGGCGAAGCGCCGCCGTCCACCATGCGCAGCTTCACGCCCAGGTACTCTGCCGGGTTGTGGCTGCTCGTGAGCATGATGCCGCCCACGGCGTCCGCGTCCTGCGCGACGGACCAGCACAGGCACGGCGTGGGGCAGTAATCCTGCGTGAGCTTCACCGTGAACCCGTGCGCGGCGGCCACTTCGGCTGCCAGCTCGGCGTAGCGGTGCGCGTCCTGGCGGCAGTCATGGCCGACGATGAGGGTGTTCTTGCCCGCCAGCTCCGGGTTGGCGTCGCGATCCTCCTTGAACACGCGCGCGGCGGCGTCCACCGTGCGCGCCAGCGTCTCCTCCGTGAAGTCCTCGCCAATGATGGCGCGCCATCCGTCGGTGCCGAAATGAATGTCAGCCATGATGTGCCTTTCTGGTCCGGCGCGGCCCTCCCGCCGCGGCCTGCCCTTCGCCGCCTGCGCGGCTTGTTCAAACGTGCGTATTATAGCGCGCTTCGAACGCCAGAACGCACCAAGGCCGCCTGGGAAGGGCGGCCTTGGTAAGGACGAGAAGTTGGGAGCTGCCCATCATTGGGGGAGTATGGGCTCTTCCTTGTCTGGCAGTTATAGTAACTTCGCTATTATCTGTAGTCAAGGATAATATTATCGAAATGCCGAAACGACTTTCTTCCAGGGGCTTTCGTGCGACGCTGCCTCTTCGGCTACTCGCTGCGCAGCGCCACCACAGGATCCTTGCGGCTGGCGATGCTCGAGGGCAGCAAGCCCGCCACGAACGTGAGGAACATGCTGATGCACACCAGGATAACCGCCGCGTTCACGGGCAGGATGGCCACGTTTGGCACGTCGAAGAGCGCGTAGACGATGGCGTTCGCCGGTATGCAGCCGAGCGCCGTCACGCCGATGCCGATCATGCCGGCCACGAAGCCCACGATGAGCGTCTCGGCGTTGAACACGCGGCCAATGTCGCCTTTGCTCGCGCCGATGGCGCGCAGGATGCCGATCTCCTTGTTGCGCTCGAGCACGCTGATGTAGGTGATGACGCCGATCATGATGGACGACACCACGAGCGAGATGGCCACGAACGCCACGAGCACGTACGTGATCATGTCCACGATAGTGGTGACCGACGACATGAGCGCGCCCACGATGTCGGTGTAGGTGACCACTTGGTCCTCTTTGCCTTCGTCCTCCATGCGCTGGTTGTAGTCGTCGAGGATCTGGACGACGTGCTCTTTGCTCTCGAAGTCCTTCGGGTAGATGTCGATGCCCGACGGCTCGTTGAAGTCGGCGTAGCCCAAATCGCGCAGGTTGCCCGCGTACGAGCTCTCCTCGGTGGTCATGAGCGACATCATGAGCTCGGTCAGCTGCTCCTGGTCCATGTTCATCTGGAACGCGTCGGCGAAGGCGTCCTCGTCGATGCTCATGGCGGAGGCCATGTTCTGGGACAGCTGGCTCATGGAGCGCTGCATGGCGGAGGTGATCTGCGCCTCGAGCTGGCTGGTCACGTTGCCCATGACCTGGGTGAGCGCCTTCTGCATGTAGCTTTGCAGCGCACTCGAGAGCAAGGTCTGCAGCGATTCCGAGATGGCGCTCTGCAGCGCGGGCACCAGCTGCTCGGCCACCTTCGCCTGGATCTGCGGGGCCAGCTGCTCCTGCACGGCGGTCTGGATGCCCTCCTCCATGCCGGTCAGGTCGATGGAGCCCGCGATGGCTTGGCCCAGCTGCTCTTGCACCGCTTCGGTGGCCATGTACTCCTGGAACGCCTGCGACACATCGGTCGTGGTGGTGCCGCCGCCCTGCCACCAGGGGAAGAAGCCCTCGATGACGCCGGCCATGGCGGAGCTGAGCGCCTCGGGCTTCACCATGTCGGCAGTGTTCAGGCCGCCGTCGAGCGAAAGCGACAGGTCGCTGAAGTCCAGGTTGAGCGCGTTCAGGTCGATGCTCGGGCTCAGGTTGATGGACGCCGCGTCGAACGCCGGCAGCGACGCCGCGTCGATGTTGAGCGCCGAGGTGTCCAGCTGCAGGCCGGAGAGGTCCATCTGCAGCTTGCTCTGGTCGATGGTGAAGGCCGCCTGGATCTTCTCGCCGTCGATGGTGAACAGCGAGCTCATGTCGAACTCGTCGTCTTGCTCCTGCTCTTCCTCCACGAACGACTTGCCCGTGAACACGTTCACGCTCGGGTTCGCCAGCTGGTCCTGGACGACCCGCGTCTGCGACGCCTCGTCCACCAGGTGCTCCACGAGCGCGGGCGTGTAGCAGATGCCCGTAGTGAGCGAGGTGATGTTCGCGTCGGGCTTCGGCTGGACGATGCCCACGATGTGCAGGTCCTCGCCGTTGTTCACGAGGTCGGTCATGTACGCCTCGTCGCCGGACTTGTCGACCCACACGTTGTACTGGTCGTCGCGCTGGTAGTAGTCGGCAGCGTTCACCAGCTTGAACGAGACGTCCAGCATGTCTTGGTAGTCGAAGGAGAGGCGGTCTTCGGGCACCGTGACCTCTTCCTCGTTGGCGAACTGGCGCACCATGTCCTCAAGCTCGGTGGAATCACGCAAACCGAGCGTGTACAGCAAGAAGTCGCTCACGTTGCCGTTCGACGTGAGCACGAGCAGGCACTCGTTGGAGCCCTCCGGCCAGCGGCCGGCCACCACGTCGTACTGGTTCTCCACCAGCCCCATGTCGGAGGGCAGCTCGTAGAACATGTCCGTGGTCATCATGGACGACATCATGCTATTGCTCGTGGTGGTGGAGCCGAAGCCCAGCGCGCTGAACGACGTGTCCGGGTTCACCTGGCGCACGCCGTTCGACGTGTCCGAGCTGAAAATCTGGGGCGTGACGTTGTAGCTGTACTCGATGGAGTTCACGTACTCGCCGATGCCGGACTCCGGACTGTCGAGGAAGCTCTTGAGCGCGGCTAGGTCGTTGCTGCCGATGCTGCCGAACATGCTCGAGACCATCTTCGCCTCGTGGATGGGCTTGTCGTCGGCGTTCTGCGAGCCATCTTCGGAGCCTTCGCCTTCGCCGTTCCCCTCGTCGCTGGACGAGCCATCGCCCGTCATGCCCATGCTGGCGGTCATCATGCTCGTCATGTCGAAGCCCTGGTCTTCGATGGTAAGCGGGTATTCGGAGAGGGTGTCCTCCTCCACGCTGGCGATATAGGCGTTCACGCCGTTCGCGAGCGAAAGGATGGCCGCAATACCGATGATGCCGATAGAGCCGGCGAACGCCGTGAGCAGCGTGCGGCCCTTCTTGGTCATGAGGTTGTTGAGCGAGAGCGACAGCGCCGTGAGGAAGCCCATGCGCGTCTTGCCGCTCTTGCGGCCTTCGGGAGCGGAGCTCTGGCGCGCCTGCAGGGCGGAAGACAGCTCGGCGGCGCTCGGCGGGTTCGTGTCCTCCTGGACCACGCCGTCGAGCAGGCGCACGATGCGCGTTGCGTACTGCTCGGCCAGCTCAGGGTTATGGGTGACCATGACCACCAGGCGGTCTTTTGCCACCTGGCGCAGGATGTCCATGACCTGCACCGACGTGGCGGTGTCCAGCGCGCCGGTGGGCTCGTCGGCCAAGATGATGTCCGGGTCGTTCACGAGCGCGCGGGCAATGGCCACGCGCTGCATCTGGCCGCCGGACATCTGGCTGGGCTTCTTGCGCAGCTGGTCGCCCAGGCCCACGTCCTGCAGCGCCTTCACAGCGCGCTGGCGGCGCTCGGCCTTCGACACGCCCGAGAGCGTGAGCGCCAGCTCCACGTTGGAGAGCACTGTCTGGTGCGGGATGAGGTTGTAACTCTGGAAGACGAAGCCGACGCTGTGGTTGCGGTAGGCGTCCCAGTCCTTGTCCTTGTACTGTTTGGTGGAGACGCCGTTGATGACCAGGTCGCCTGCGGTGTACTGGTCCAGGCCGCCGATGATGTTGAGCAGCGTGGTCTTACCGCAGCCCGACTGGCCCAGAATCGCCACGAACTCGCTCTCGCGAAAGCTCACGCTCACGCCTTTGAGCGCGTGCACCGTCTCGTCGCCGGAGATGTAGTTCTTCGTGATGTTCTTCAGCTCGAGCATGGCTGCCTTCCGCCGGGCGGCCTGCGGCCGCGGTGTCCCAAACCGCACCAGTATAGGCGTCTTGCTTGAAAAATGAACAAGCGAGCAGGCACAACGTCATCGATGCGTCATGTCTGCCCGCTTGAGCCGTACATACATCTCAGGATACTGAGCGAGCCTGGGTTATTCCTCGGGCACTGCCTCGTACCCGGAAGCGCTGCTGTCCTCGGAGTAGTCCGAGTCGCCCGCGTATTCCGACGATCCGCCGCCGGAATACGAGCTGTCGGAGTACCCGCCGCTGCCTTCGTCAGAATAGCCGGAATCGTAGGAACCGGAGCCATCGGAATAGCCAGAAGAGTAGCCCGAGCCACCGCTGTAGTCATCGTCGTAGCCATAGTCGCTGTAACCAGAGCTGCCGCCCGCTGAGGAGCCATATGCGCTCGAACCGTAGTCGGAGTACCCTGAGTCGCTATACCCGTCTGAGACGGCGCCATAGCCGCCGATCGTGCCGCCCTCGTACGTGACGCTGCTACCGCTCATGAGCTCGAGCTGCTCTTCGCGGATGTCGGACTGCGTGCCGACCATGTTGACGGTGGACGGGTCCTGGCCGGCTTCGACCACCGCCATGAGCTCGTCCAGCTGGGTCTGGTATGTGAGCACGTACGACACGCCGCCGACCATGGCCGTGGTGGACGGCACCATGCTGGAGTACATGGTGATGTCGCCGTCCTGGAAGCGCAGGGCCAGGTCGATGATCTCCGTGGACGAGAAGTCCGTGGTCACGCACTCGGCGGCCTTCTGGATGACGCCCGGCAGCTCCGTGGGGGAGATGGAGAGCACCTTGTTGATGAGGGCCTCCACCAGCAGGCGCTGGTTGGATGCGCGCGTGAAGTCGCCGTCGGCGTACGCACGGCTGCGGGCGAACACGAGCGCCGCTTCGCCGTCGAGGGTCTGCGGGCCCTCTTCGATCACGATATTGCCCGCGTCGGGGTCGTTGATGCGCTCAGGGACGTCCACTTCCACGCCGCCCACGGCGTCGATAAGGTCGACCAGGTTCTCGAAGTTCACTTCCGCGTAGTGCGAGATTTTGATGCCACAGAGCTCGTTCGCCTCCGTGATGGTGGAAGCCGGGCCGTTGTACGCGTACGCGGCGTTAAATTTCTCCGTGTTGCCGTTGATTTCGATCATGGTATCGCGCGGGATGGAGACCATGCTCACGATGTTCTGCACCGGGTCCACGTACACAAGGATGTTCGTGTCAGAGCGCTGGCCCATGGAGGCGTCGTCAGCGCGCGCGTCCGAGCCGATGAGCAGCATGTAGAACGGCTTGTCGAAGTTCGCGTTCGGCTGGGTGACCTGGGAGACGGCGTTGCGCTGCTCGTCGGTCAGGTTGCCCTGGAGGGTCTTGTCCACGCCGCCCAGGAACCACGCGGCAGCGACGCCCACGCCCACCAGGGCCACCAGGAGCACGCACACGATGCCGACGGCGATCTTCTTGCCGCGCGAAAGACCACGCTTCTTCTTGCTGTAGTCCGCGGTGGCACGAGAATACTGGTTGGCCCCGACGCCCACAGGGTGGTTGACGCCACCGTGTTGAGCCTGGTTGTGAGCACCCGCCCCCGCGCGGTAATGCGCGTTGTTGCGGCTATAAGGATTGGTTGACGGCGTGTACGGTTGGTTGCCCTGGTTGGGAGCGGCGTGTTTTCCACCGGTGCCCTTCTGGGAGGAACGTGCCATCTGCTCTCCGATCTATCGTCTACGACGGCCATCGCGCATCACGATTGAACCGTTGTTTGACTCTAAACAGTCGAATGATAGCATTCGCGCATTTCAGAGATGGTTTCGAGCGCGCCTATCCAGATGTTCCACACGGAAACGTCGGTAAATCGCCGTCGGTTAACAAACGCCTGCGACCTCAAGCAAGCTTGCAGGCGCGTCGATAATCCGGTCCGCCTTGCCCGCCTGGAGCTCTTCCTTGCTTTGATATCCCCACGAAACACCGAGCGCGTACGTCCCTGCCGCATGCGCTACCACCATATCGCCCTTCGAGTCGCCCACGTACACGGTGCGCTCCGGAGCGACGCCCAACTCCTCCATGGTGAGCAGCAGGCCTGTCGGATCGGGCTTGCGCGGAATGCAGTCGCACTCACCGTGCTGCACCTCGAACAACCCTGGGAAGAAGTGCGGCACGATCTCCTGCACGCCGCCGTCGAACTTGTTCGAGAGCGCCGCGAGCTTGATGCCCTGCGCCTTGAGCTCCGTGAGCACGCTCGTGATGCCCTCGTACTCCTGCGTCAGGCGGATGCCCATCTCTTCGTGGACGCCCTGCCAACGCTTGAACGCCTCGTCCACCACGTCGGGCGACGTGCCTGCTGGAACGGCCTTCTCGATCAGACGGCGCCCGCCCTTGCCCACGAAATGCAGGATCTCGCTGGCAGGATGCTGCGGAAAACCGTACGAATCCAGCACGGCGTTCGTGACCGCCGTCAAATCCGGCAGCGTATCAAGCAGCGTGCCGTCGATATCGAAGATGAACACATCAAACGCGGCCATAAGAACCTCCTGGTGGTGTATCACAGGTCAAATTGTAATATCACTGGTCGCCGAAGAGACAGCGAGGACTTCTCTGGTGCCGAAGATTGCCTTGAAAGAAGGGTGCGACTGGCCTGCTGGCCGTCGCACCCTTCTTGAAGGGCAAGATTCGGTGCCAGAGAAGGCCGCAGCGGCAGCAAAAAGCCCGGCCGTTAGGCCGGGCTTGGAACGCCTGGAGCGGGTGACGGGACTCCCGCGTCCCGCTGCGCGGAACACTCAACCCCTCCCTCGCAAGCTCGGTCGGGCGAAACGCTAAGAACTGCCCACTGGGCAGTTCTTTTAACGCGTTTCCACCTCATCGGTTCGAGTCCCTCGACGTCCTCGAAACGACAAACGGCAACGGGAGTTTTCCGTTGCCGTGAAATTACCTGGAGCGGGTGACGGGACTCGAACCCGCGAATGAAAGCATGGGAAGCTTTTGCCTTACCACTTGGCCACACCCGCATTGCAGTTTCGGCATTATAGCGCACATCCTGCCGAATGCAAAAAACATGCCGGGCAGTGCCCGGCATGTGTGAGTTCGGCTATTTCTTGGCGGCGCCGATGCGGCAGATCGTGGTGCCGCAGTCCGGGCACTTGCCCTTCGTGATGGGCTTGCCGTTCTTGGTGGTGCTCTCCACGGGATCGACCATGATCTTCTTGGCCTTGCACTTCACGCAATACGCTTCAATCGCCATGTGTGACCTCAATCTTTCTTCTCAGAATTAGATCCAACAATACAGCGTGAGCAACCGCGATCGCAAACACCCCGTTCGCGCCTGCTTGCATCGGCAGCGATTATACCGTAACTTCGCTGCCGAGCTGCGCAAACATAGAACTTCTAAATGTTCTTGAGCATGGCGAGCACGAAGTCAGCATTCTGTTGAAGCGTCTCCTCACTCACTTCGTCGGCCGTATCGAGCGCGTCGCCGTAGTAGGCGGGCTTGCCGTGCTCCATGCCCATGAGGGTCATGCCCTGCAGGCGGTGGGACATCGCCACGCTCGCCGCGGACTCCTTCCAATGCATCTCGCCCGTAGCGCACGAGACGCCCGTCGCCTGGGACGCCTTGCGCAGGCTGCGCTTCGTACGCGAAGAGGCGTTGTACTTCTTCAGCACGCCTTCCTTCTGCAGGTAGGTCAGATCGCCCGCGCCCATGCCCTCGAGGTTGATCACCACAGCGCGCTTCAGCTCCGGCGCATGGTCGGCCAAGAACTGCTTCATGCCCTTGTTACCGGACAGTTCGGCACCCAGTGCCACGAACCAGACCTCGGAGTCGATGTCCGGGTTGCGGAACTGGTAGATCTGCTTGAGTTCTTCGCCCACCAGCTCGTCCTGGTCGGCGGTCTTCTCGGAGTCGACAGGCTGCTCCTCAGGCGCTTCCTCGCCGCTCGCACGGTCGCTCGAGACCGCACCGCCGTTCCAACGCTTCGTGTCGTTCGCGAACTCGTCATCCACGTCCTCTTCGAACGCGCCGTCCAGGCTGGCGTCCTGGAACTTCGCGCCGCGGCGAAGCGGGGAGCTTGCCGGAAGCGGCGTGTCATCCGCCGGGTATGCGTCGTCCGCCGGCACGTAACGCGAGTCGGAAGAAGCGGAACTCGACGCGGAGAACTCGTCGTAGTACGCGTCGTCGGCGCCCTCCTGGAAGCTTTCCCAGCCACCACGCTGCTTGCCAACGCTGCGCGCTTCGAAGTCGTCGCTCACATCAAGCCACTCGTGCGCAGAGAGCTCTTCCTCGTGCTTCTTCTTGCGACCCAAGCCGAACTTGCCGAACAGCTTCTGCATGCGGGACTTCGGCATGTCGACGTAGCCAGGGCCAGCGAACGCGCCCGTTTCGGTGAAGTTCTCGGCGTACTCGGAATCGTCGGCGTCCTGGACGTACATGTCGTCCAGGTCGGACTCAGCGACCAGGTCGTTGCTGACCGCCGTGAACGAACCCGTCGCACCCGCGGTCGACAGCGAGCCCGTCTGGCTGGCGGGAGCGTGCTCTTCGGCTTTCTCCACGGGCGTGGGCTCAGGCTTTTCTTCGACGGCCTGCTCGGCGGTCATACCGCGCAGCTCGCCCGAAAGCGAGGGCAGATCGGTCAGATGCTTCTTAGCGGCAAGGTTGATGGCTCCCGTCGCCTCCTTCGCTTTGGCCCCAATCTCGGGCAGGACGGTGGACAGCAGGCTTCGTGCGGCCTTCTTCGCCTTGTTCTCGGTCACGTCTGCCAGCGGCGCACGCTGTTTCGTGCTCTCCACGACCGGCGGCAGCACCTCGCTGTCCTGATCAAGCTCGGGCAGCGTGATCTTCTGCGTGACCTCGGCGATGAGCGGTTCATGCTTGATGGCGCGCTTCGCGGCGGCGGCAGAAACCTCTTCGGCAATGACCGGAATGAACGGAGCGTCCGGGTCGACCAGGCGCTGGGCGGCCGTCTCCTCGGGCGTGGGCTCATGCCTCGGCTCGCGGTACGAGACCTCAGCACGCTGCGCCTCCTCCGCCTGCTCTTCCGCTTCGTCCTCGGGCAGGAAGATCGGTTCTTTCTCACCGGTGATGAACGTTGGGACCTTCGGCTCGTCCTGCTTCATACCCTTCATCTCGGCGACCAGGTCGCTGACGTCAATAGGCGCCATCGCCGTGGTGGCGTCGGGCATGTCAGCGGCGACAGGCTGCTCCTGAGTCGCGACGGCCTCCGATGCTGGCTCTTCCTCCACGCGAGTGGGCTTGGCTGTTTCACGTGAAACATCATTGCGTGCGGTGTTTGCTTCACGGAGGAGCTCTTCTCTGTCGATCATGACAGGCTGCATGGCAACCGTGGCACCTGGCTGCGGCGTTTCACGTGAAACATCCTCGCGGGCAGCTGCTTCAGCCTGCTTGGCGCGCTCTTCGGCGGCACGCTGCTCTGCAGCACGGCGAGCTTCTTCCTGGCGGGCGGCTTCTGCCTGACGGGCTTCCTCAGCACGGCGCGCCTCTTCAGCACGGCGGGCGGTCTCAGCGCGCTCTGCCTCTTCGCGCGCTTGGCGCTCGGCCTCAGCACGGCGCGCGGCTTCTTCTTGGGCAGCACGCTCGCGCTCTGCCTGCTCGCGAGCAAGGCGTTCTTGCTCAGCGCGGGCTTCCTCTTCGCGAGCTTTCTGCTCCTGAGCGGCGCGCAGCTGCTCAACCTGGCGGGAGGCCTCTTCCTCGGCGGCCTTCTCCTGCTCCGCACGGCGCGCGGCTTCCGCTTTCGCCTTGGTCGCTTCCGCGATCATCTGACGCTGGCGCTCGGCCTCGGCCTCCTTGCGGGCTTCCTCCTCGCGCTCAATATCCTGCTCGTGCAGTTTTTCCTCGGTCGCGTCCAACGCCGACGCGAAGCGCGAGCGGAACGTCGTGTTCTTCGTCTCCTCTTCGGGTTCGCGCTTTGCGTGCTGACGCGCCTTGCGGTACCAGTCGGGAACGTTCGGGTCGTCGTCGACCTCAGGTTGCGCCGCGGCGGACGCTACTGCAGTTGCGGCAGCGGCGGCTCCGGCGGCTGCTGCGACCGCAACCCCCGCGGCCTTCACCGAAACGCCCTCAGTCTCAGACTCCGCTTTCGCTTCGTCCGCGGCATCCTCCGCCACAGCGGTCGTTTCATCAACCGGCGTCGCTTCGGTCTCTTCGCCCTCAGCGACGTCCTCTTCCGTCTCATCCTTCTTGGAAGAGCCAGCAGTGCCGCCCGTGAAGGCGTTCATGATCTCCATGTTCTGCTCATGGCGCAGCTCGTCGGTCGCCTCAGGAAGATCGGGTTCGACCTGCACGAGGTTCTCGCTGATGCTAGACACCTCTGCAGCACCTTCCACGGGCTTGCCGGTCAGTGCGGCAATGGCGGCCTTTGCAGACGCCAGGCGTGCCTCTTCGCTCTGCGGTGCGGCGTCGGGGCCCTTCTTCTGCGCCGCCTCGTAGGTCAGGCGCGCGCCTTCGGGCACCAGTCCGGCTTCAAGCGCCGCCTCCTCGCCGTGGATCACCGCTTCGCGCGCAGCGATCTCTTCCTCGCTCACGCGGCCGGCGGCAACACGTCGGGCAACCTCCATGAGAACAGAGACGCCAGCGGCGTTGCAGTTCGCTGCGTCGTTGTACGGCTGCGTGCGATGAAGCACCGCGCGGCCAAGCGACAGCAGGATGAGCACCATGCCAATAATGATGAGCACGTTGAAGATCAGCGCCAGGACGCCAGCGGAATGAGCGAAGGCGAAGTGCTTGATCAGCAGCAAGATGGGCGTCAACACCATGGCGCCGTACGAAAGCTTCAAGAACAGCGGAAGGAACTTCACCACCGGCCCGACCATCTCAGGCATCGTGCGGCCGCTGTCGTAATGCGCGACAAGAATGACCTTGCGACGGCGAGCGGACGAGGTGCCCTCGGTCGCAGGCGGCACGTAACGCGCGATGACATTCTGGCTGATGCCTTGCTCGAAGAAACGCGAGACGACCGGGCGGTCGATGAGCTCGAGTACGAAGAGCACCGCGGCGACCAAGCCGACGATGACGGCTGGCAGCGCCGCGACGTCGAACAAGAACGCCACGAGCGCAGCAAGCAACGCCACGCCGAACAGCACGATGCGAACCAGCTCATAGTCAGGCACGCATTTGAAGTCCTCGACGTCGGCTTCCATGCCCGCGTCTTTGTTGAATTGGTCTGCAATGTACAGAGCAGCCTGCTGCTCTTCCTCGGTGCCGGCAGGCCGCGGCCCTATGTCCTGGGACAGCTGCGTAACGTCCTCAAGAATCTGCGCCATCTCTTCGCCTTTCTATAGTTCATCAGCGAATGTGCATATAGAGGTGAGTATACGACATTAGCCTACTTCACCCAAATAGTCCCGAAGGAACGAGTCGGCCGCACTCGCGGTCGCGCGGGCGCTGTTATAGCTGTCAAACAGCTCGGCGGTCTCGTTGTCGTACTGGTCATACAGCGTTTCTGTCGGGCTTTTCGGCAATTCTGCCGCCATGGCAGCCGCTTCCGCATCGGCGGCATTGTACTGTTCGTTGAACGATTCGGCCGTTTGTTTGTCCTGAATGAGGATTGCCGCGTTCGAGGAGAGCGCGTACCCAAGCGACTCTACGCGCTTCGCGATGTAGTCGAGGTACACCTGGGCATCGACCAAAGCATGCTCGTCGCGCAGGGCAGAGAATTCATTGGACGCCTGGTTGAAGGTCTCGATCGCCTCGTTCGCTCGCTCCGACGCCTGCTGCACGTTTTCCGGCGTTGTATCGGCCACCAGACTTGCTGCCTCGCGCGCCACCGCGTCCGCTGCAAGAACTTCGTTCCAGGCCGCCTCCACGCGTTGTGCCGTCTCGAACACCTCCGCGGTCTTGTCGATGATGTCAGACCCTGCTTCGAACATGGAGACGCGCGCGGTAGCAGCGTTCGCCGCTTGTCCCGCAGCCTCGCGGTCTTTGCTTCCGTGCAGCGTGTCGATGACGGCCGTCGCGTCATGGCGGGCTGTCTCCAGCTTGTTCTCTGCCTCAGGGAATCCGTCCTGCAGGCGCACCATTTCCTTGACAGTCGACTCGTTCACTTCCTGCTTTAGAAGGTCGTCGAGCGTAAGCACGGTTTCGTCGGTCTCCGCAATCAGCGCGACGGCATCATGGAGCTGTCCGCGCGTAGCATCCTGCGTTTGAATGTCTTGGTAGAGGTACCATCCAACCGCGCCAGCAACGCCAGCAAGCAACAAAGTACCGATCACGCCTGAGATGACGCGGCTGAGACGACGACGGCGTTTACGGCGCGCGATCTCTTTATCTGGGTTGTACGGCTTGGATGTTTCACGTGAAACACCGCGCTTGGAAGATGTTTGCTGACCCCCTGCCTTGGCCGTGTTCCCGCCGAGGACACCCCAGGAGACGTCGCTTTTGTCGCTCCCTGCATCAGCCCGTTGCTTGCGCGCGTCGAGCACGCTGAACGAAATCTCGTTCGACGTGCCCTGCGTGTGCTGCTTGATGTGCATGCTGCCGGTGAGCTTGTTCTTCTTGCGTGCCATCGTTATGCGTCCAAACCGGCTTCCAACAGTGCGACTAGCTCGCTCGCTTTCACGAACTTCACCGTTTTACTGGGCATCGAGCGCAGGAACACGCGACCATACCCCTTCGTGACCAGCCGTTTGTCAGCGAAGATCAGCACGCCGGTGTCGTTGGCGCTACGAATCAACCTGCCTGCCGCCTGCTTCGTATCAATGACGGCTGCCGGCAGCACGTAGTGGCTCCAGGCTTTGTCGTCGCGCGCTCCGCGTTCGCAGGACAGCGGGTCGGACGGTTTGCTGAACGGCAGCTTCGGGATGACCACACCACGCAACGTAGCGCCCGGCGCGTCAAACCCTTCCCAAAAGCTCTTAAGCGCGAAGAGCGACAGGTGTTGGTCGGCCAGGAAATCATCGCGCAGGCCCTTGATGGAGAGGCCCCACTTTTGGCAGACCAGGCGCAAGTCGTCTTCTTTGAGCGCCGGCTGCACCACGTTGAAGCACGACTCCATCTCTTTGCGGTTCGTGAACAACGTGAGCATGGATCCGCGTTGCGCGCGGTGCACACCGATCAGCAGGTCTTGCAGTGCAGACAGGTACTGCGGGGCATTCGGCTCCGGCATGTCCTCGACCACGTAAATCGTCATGTTGCGATCGAAGTCATACCCTGACGGCAGCTGCAGCGTTCGCGTGGTGCTCTGTTCCGACGTGTTCAAGCCGAGCGCGCTCTCGAACGCGGTGAAATCGTCTGAAATAGAAAGCGTCGCCGATGCGAAGACCACGCTGTTCGTACGTTCGAAGAAACGCCCGTTGAGCTCGGAGCCCACGTTGACGAGAAGCGCCTGCAGCAGGTCATTCGGGTTGTCAGCCTTCTTCGAAAGGCGGGCGGCATAGGCGTAGCGGTCGGACGGGTTGAAGAAGATCACCTCGGCCGCGCTCATGAAGTCCTTCGTCTCCACCACGAGCGAAGCAAGCTCGCGCTGCGGAACAGCGGCATGCTCGATGTCCTCCAAAGCGACCACGAGCTCTTGACCGGCTTTCACGAACTTCTCGGCCGCGTCGTAGTACACGTTGGCATGCGAAGCGAGCGCGGCGAAATGCTCGCTACCGCGCACGTCGTCGTTGAGCCAAATCTCCACGTACTCATAACCCTTGGAACGACGATTATGGTCGAAGTACAGGAGGTCCTTGAAATGATGCGCGAACTCCGCCGCCGCAGCTGCCATCTCGGCACCGGCAGACTTCGCCTTCGCAGACAACCCGTACACGAGCGATGAATCGTCCTGCGTGCGGGCGGCGGCCATCTCGATGCGATGGAACACCGTGTTTCCGCTTCCGGCGGCCAACCGGCGTGCCTGACGTAGCAGGGCATCAGCGGAGATTTCAGGCGAGAGGGCACGGCGCGCTTCCACTTCAGCACCGTGCGCCTCGTCCACGACCCAGTAGCGCACCGGCGGCAGCAGGCCACCGTCAGCAGCGACGTCGCAGAACAGCAAGCTATGGTTCGTCACGACCACGTCGGCCGCGTTCGCGCGTTCGCGCGCACCGTGCACGAAGCACGACGTGCCGAAGTACGGGCATTTCCGACGCAGGCAATCGGTGCTGTTCGTGGTGATGAGGTAACGTGGCACCGTGCGGTAATCGACCTTCAGCGTGTCGATATCGTCGTACTCAGTCTGCTCGATATAAGAGAGCACGCCCGCAATGGCAGGCGCCTGAGAGACCTCTTTGCCAGCAACTTCCTTCATGCGTGCGCCTGCGTGCGCCAGGTTCTCCACGCGGCGTAGGCAGAGATAATGCGAGAAACCTTTGAGCGGAGCATACGTGAGCGGCACGCCCGTCTGCTGTTCGAGCGCTTTCGATAACAGCGGGAGCTCTTTGTTCACCAGTTGGTCGAGCAGCGCGTTCGTCTTCGTGGCGACGCCGACCGAGATGTTGTTGCGCTGTGCCATGAGCGCTGCCGGAACCAGGTATGCCATGGACTTGCCAACACCCGTGCCTGCTTCGACGGCCAAGTTCGTGGAGGACGCGAACGCTTCGCGCACCGCTTTTGCCATGGCTACTTGCTCAGCACGCTGCTCGTACGTCGCATACAGGCCGCCAACCAGACCATCCGCTGTGAACGCAGCAGCCACCTCTTCTTCGGAGGGAATGGACAGCGCGCGCGTTGGGTCGTCCGTGATGGTTCGGGCGTCAACCTTCGGCGCTTGTCGCAGCTCTCGCCGGGTCCGCGCGCGACGGAGCGCACGGAGGTCAACCGACGAGGCGGCTTTGCACTTTTTTTCGCCCATTTCGAACAAGGCGCCCTGAGACGGATTCTCAGGGGTGGTTTCTGTTTTCATGACCGCGAGTGCCTGATCGACCCAGTCAAGGCCTTCTGCGGCATCTGGTGAGGTCGTTTCCGGAGAAGCCATTTCGGATTTCATGACGGCAGACTCGACAGCACAGTCGTTCGATTCCGAAAGCTCGCTTTCGGTCAGCTCTGCGCCATCCCCATCTCCGAACGCGAAATGCTCGAACACGCGGACGGTCGGCCAATCTTCGACGCTCGCTAGACCGGCGATGTACGACACGAGCTCTTCAGGCATGGCGGCAACGCCTGCCAGCAAGATGCGGTAGACCGCGCACGTGGCTTCGACGTCAGCATCAGCGCGATGGGTTGACACCGGTGCGTCGAACGCGTGCACGAGGTCGATCAGACGATGCGACTTCAAGCGCGGCAAGGCAACGCGCGCCAAATCAAGCGAGTCGATCCACACGTTGTCCGCGAGCGGCGCGCCTCCGGCGTTCTTCGTCGTGAACGTCTTGTCGAAGGCGCTGTTGTGCGCCACAAGGTTCGACGTTCCCACAAACTCCGCCAACTGAGCGCACGCTTCCGAAGGCGTGGGGGCGCCGGCCACGTCGGAGTCATGAATATTGGTCAAATGAGCAATCTCGTCCGGAATAGGCTTGCCTGGGTTCACGAACGTGACGAACCAATCGACGATCTGTCCGTTTCGCATGCGCGCCGCAGCAATCTGCGTCAGCTCGTCATGGTTGAAGGAGACGCCGGTCGTCTCGGTGTCCACCACCACGACGTCTTCGTCCAGCGCTCCATAGTGAGCCGTGCGAGCGTCTTCTTTCAAGCGCGCATAACGTGCGACGACGGCATCAGGCGTGCCGTCGGTCGTGAATTTTTTCATGTGGGCTGTGCTGAGCATTTCGTTTTCCATGATGTTCAATCTATCATGATTTTTCACACCAACTTGACCGTTCCCGTCTTCTCAAGGAGAAAACATGGCAGACTTCCCGTACTACGGCACGTACGCACGTTTCGACACACTTGAGAAGAAAGACGGCGCCGTCCTCATGAACGCCGACTCCATCGTTGGCGACCGGTATGAGATTGAAATCACGCGCGAAGATGGTGTGCGTCGCGCATGGCTGGTGAACCGTTTCGGCGCGCGCCTCGGGTTCTTCGACGAGACCACGACACATGAGCTCAGCCTCTGCGAGGCGAAAGGTTGGACGCTCGTGGGCGTGCTCTCGTTCGTCGCGTTCTCCGAGATGCCCGAGCCGGGCGTGTACTGGGGTCAAGCAGCCGTGATCGCGTACGACCCGTTGCAATCTGACACGGTGAATCCGTTCATCGAGCGAGCGCGCAAGCTTATCGGCGAAGGCGTGCGCCCGCAGCTTTCGTTGGGACCTGGTGCGTTAGAGCAGCTGCAAGCAGCGCCTGATTCATGGATGCCCACCGAACGCGTTCCGTTCCCGCCGCGCGAAAAAGGTACCGTCCTTTTGAAATCACGCGAAAAGATTTCCGAGAAGCTCATCGAGCAAGGACGTCAGAAGAACATCGGTTGCTACATCGTGAGCTGGATTTTCCTGCTTGCTGTAGTCGCCATGCTCATGTTCGGGCTGAAATCCTGCGGGCTTTTCTAACGAACGATCAATCGCACGCAACTTTTCTGAGATAACACAACGGGATGTTTCACGTGAAACACCCCGTTGTTCATTTCTATGAAACTCGCCGTGCAGCGCAGGAGGATTAGCTTCTTCTCCTATCGAACGCACGCTGTACAGAGCGCATGCCAGATCTCGTTATTTCTCGGCCCCTTCGAGCGCCAGCTCGATGAGCTTCGTGCAGAGCTCCGGGAATTCGATGCCCGCGGCGCGGCCAGCGTCCGGCAGCAGCGAGGTCTCGGTCATGCCCGGCAGCGTGTTCGTCTCGAGAACCCAGCATTCGCCGTTCTCGTCCAGGATGATGTCTGTACGAGACACGCCACGGCACCCGAGCGCGCGGTGCGCGGCGATGGCAGTTTCCTGCACGCGCGCCGTGGTCTCGGCGTCGAGCGGAGCAGGGCAGAGATGCTGCGAACCGTCAGGAGCGTACTTCGAATCGAAGTCATAGAACTCGCCGCGCGGGACAATCTGGATGACCGGCAACACCTGCACATCGTCGTTGCCGATGACCGCGCACGTGAGCTCGGTGCCGCTGACGAAGGTCTCGGCCAAGGCCTCGGAATCAATCTCGAACACCTTTTGCACGGCGTCCGCAACCTCAGCAGCGCCGTTCACGATGTACACGCCGAGCGCGCTACCCTCGGTGGCAGCCTTCACGACGCAATTCTCGCCCACCTGGGCGACAATCTCTTCGGCGGTGTAATCGTCAGGGCTGTTCAGCGTGAGCGAGCGCGGCGTGGAGATGCCCGCACGCTCGTAGAAGACCTTCGACTTCACCTTGTCCATGGCAAGGGCGCTCGACCACACGCCCGGGCCGATGTACGGCAGGTCAATCATCTCAAGGAAGCCCTGCAGCGTGCCGTCCTCGCCCATCTTGCCGTGCATGCACAGGAACGCGACGTCGAAATCGCCAGCGATCACATCCTGAAGGTCCTGCTTCGACGCAGGGTCAAACTCGGTGACGGAAAAACCGGCCTCGCGCAGCGCGGCGCCCGCGCCGCGGCCCGAAGCCAGGGAAATCTCGCGCTCGTCGCTATTACCGCCGGCAAACAATGCCACGCGGACGTTCTCAGGCTTGATGGAACCCATGATGTCCTTTCGATCGCTCCTGCGCCTGCGGACTCGCGGGCGCGCGCCGAAGCATGCGCATTTCATGCGCCTCGTAACGCCGCATGAAGTATAGCAAACGCACCCTATAATGAGGGCCATGGACACTATCAAGGCATATTCGCGGGAGGGCCTCGAGCGCCTGTTCGAAGAGCTGGGGCAACCTCGATTCCGCACGAAACAGATCGTTCAATGGCTCTACCAGCGCGGGGTGCGGTCGTACGATGACATGACCGACCTGCCGAAGACGCTGCGCGCGGAGCTGGCGGAGCGGGCGCCGCTCACTGTGCCCACAATGCTCGATCGTCGCGTGTCGAAAGACGGCACGCGCAAGTACGTGTGGCAGTTTCACGACGGTTCCGGCGTTGAGACTGTTGCCATGCCGTCGAAGGACACGAACGCGCAAGGAAGCCCTCAGCGGTTGACCGTGTGCTTCTCCACGCAAGTAGGCTGCGCCATCGGCTGCGCGTTCTGCGCGACCGGCAAGGAAGGATTCGTGCGCAACCTCACGCCCGGCGAGATGGTCGACCAGATCGTGCTCGCTGGTCAAGACATGGACATGCGCGTCAGCAACGTGGTCGCCATGGGCCAGGGCGAACCGTTCCTGAACTATGACAACACCCTTGCCGCGCTGCGTTTCATGAACGCGAAAGACGGGCTGGGCATTGGCGCACGGCATATCACCATTTCGACGTGCGGCATCTTGAAGGGCATCGAACGCCTGGCAAGCGAGCCGGAGCAGTTCACGCTGGCGGTGTCGCTCCATTCGGCCGTTCAGGCTACGCGCGACGCCCTTATGCCGCACATGACGAACGCGCCGCTGCATCACCTGCACACCGCGCTCGAGCGCTACATCGAGCAGAGCGGGCGGCGCGTGAGCCTTGAGTACCTGCTGTTGAAAGATTTGAACGATGACGAGACGCACCTCAACGCACTCAAGGAGTTCTGCCGCGGGTTGCTCTGCCACGTGAACATTCTGCCGTTCAACGAAGTGGCCGGCTCTCCGTTCCAACCAGCGTCCGCGAAGACCCGCGCACGCTGGGTCAGCCAGATGGAGGCAGCCGGCGTCGAGACCACCGTACGCGATTCGCGCGGTTCCGACATCGAAGGCGCGTGCGGTCAGTTGAAGAACGCGCTTCGGTAAGCGAGCAGGCTATTTTAAGGGGATTTTTCCTCCATATGAGTCAAGGCCTGAGAGTCAGACGTTCTCGTCGATTCTCAGGCCTTGTTTTCTGTATATCGAACTCGGACTCGACCTTTACTATTAAAACGCCTGAGGAAGCGTTTCAGAGCCTCGATTCTTCCGAGCGCTATTGATGCGTGATCAAGCCGAAGATACGCTCAAGGTCATTCTCGTCAGCGAACTCAATCTCGATCTTATTTTTACCTTGAACCGTCTTCACGCGCACGTTGGTGCCGAGCGTCTCGCGCAGGCTGCGAGCGGCCTTCTTGAACGACTTCGGCGTAGGAGTCCGGTGAACCGGTGCATCCTTCTGCGCTTCACGACCTGCCATCAGTCGCGCGAGCGCTTCCGTCTCGCGCACAGAAAGCTTCTCGTTCGCCAGGCGTTCGGTCAGCTTCTGGCGTCCCTCTTTCGTTGGGACGGCCAGGATAGCGCGCGCATGGCCCGCCGTAATCTTCTCCTCGAAGAGAAGCTGTTGCGCGGCCTCAGGAAGCTCGAGCAGGCGAAGGGCGTTGGCGATGGTAGAACGGCCTTTCGAAACCGCCTGCGCCACTTCGGATTGCGTCATATGACGACGGTCCATCAGACGCTTGTAACCGTACGCCTCTTCGATGGGGTTCAAGTCGGAACGCTGCACGTTCTCGATGAGCGCGAGCTCAAGCGCCTTGTCGTCGTCGGCTTCCTTGATGCGCACAGGAACGGACTGCAGGCCGAGGGTGCGGCAGGCCTGCCAACGACGTTCGCCGGCGATAATCTGATAATGATCGCCCACCTTGCGCACGACGATTGGTTGCAGCAAGCCTTCCTTCTCAATGGAGGCTGCAAGCTCTTCAAGGTCTTCCTTCTTGAAGTTCGTGCGCGGCTGCTCAGGGTTCGGCTGGATGGAGTCGAGCGGTAGCTCGTCCAAACGACGCTCGGCCATCTCGCGCACCGACGCGCCTTGCTCGGGCGTGGCGAGCGTCGTCGGTTGGTCTACCCGGGGGCGAACGACCGGCTGGGCGGCCTCAGCTGCCTGTGTTTGCGCGACCTCGTGCACACGCTCGACCTCGCGCGGGCGCAGCTCGGCGGAACGCTCGGGCTGCTGTTCGGGCTTCGGCTGCTGGTATGCCGGGCGGGAAGCCTCACGTTCCACCACTTTGGCATTCTCGGCGGCCTCTTCGTTGATGACGGTCTCAGGAGCGCGACGAGACGGCGCTGCCTCATCGTAGCTGTCGCCCAACAGAGAGCTCAGGCCACGGCCGAGACCCTTCCGCGACTTCTTACCCACGCTTAATCACTTCCTTCGCAAGATCACCGTACGCCTGCGCGCCTTTGCCCGTCGGGTCATACTCATTGATAGGCTGCCCGAAGCTGGGAGCCTCAGACAGCTTGACCGTGCGCGGGATCATCGTCTCGAACACCGTGCGCCCGAAGAACTGGCGCACTTCGTCGGCAACCTGGCGCGAAAGCGTCGTGCGGCCGTCGTACATGGTCAAAAGGACACCGAAGATATCCAACTTCGGATTCAGGCGACTTTTGACACGCTTCATTGAATCAAGGAGTTTTGTCACACCTTCCAGAGCGTAGAACTCGCATTGGATGGGAATGAGCAACTTGTCAGCGGCGACAAGCGCGTTGACCGTGAGCAGACCCAGGGAGGGCGGGCAATCGATGAAAACGTAGTCGTACTTGCCGCGCAGAGAGCCGACCGCGTCGCGCAGACGGTTCTCACGCGCCATCTCCGAGACGAGCTCCACTTCAGCACCGGCCAGGTTGATGGTAGCAGGCACCACGTCGAGTCCTTCGCAAACATCCGGAATGATGGCTTCCTCGATCGGCACGTCGTTCAGGAGCACGTCGTAGATGCAATGCTCGACACGGCCCTTCTCGATACCCAGACCGCTCGAAGCGTTGCCCTGCGGGTCAAGGTCCACGAGCAATACCTGCTTGCCCGCGGCAGCAATAGTCGCAGACAGGTTGATAGCGGTCGTCGACTTTCCGACGCCACCTTTCTGGTTGATGATAGCCAGAACCTTCGTCGTGCCAATGACATGGTGAACGCGCGCTTTTTCGGCGTACGTCTTGATCTCGCGCTCCACTACTGACTCGCTCTCGGAATCAGCGGTCGCGTTCATGCGCGCGGCAGGCTGCGAATCATCGCGCAGATACGGGACTTCGCGCTCGATGACCGGAATGTCCTCGATGTCGGGAATCTCAGGGTCAGCCTGGGCTGCCTCCTGCTCGCGCTTCACACTGGCGATAGTCTCTGCTGCCTTTTTATCTCGTTTCAGACCATCGAAGAATCCCACCAATACCTCTTTTCCACGCGGTGTTCTATTGCCAAGTGTTTCACGTGAAACACTGCAAGGTCTGTTCGTTGGGATGCACACCCCATAATACGACAACCGCCCCCAGTTTCAGGGGGCGGCACGAACTTTGCGCGGAATTGACCGGCTTTTCCACCGGCCAAAACCAACTATGCACGATACGGGTTCTTCTGAGCGCTGCCAACGCGCCGCGGTAGCTTGACACGGGGTTCTCCGCACCGCTCGAATACGACGATGCACCGCTCAGTCACACCATCGCTCAAGAGCACATGACGTTCGGAGACCAGGCGCATGGCAAGCTTCTCCTCCAATGCCCGCGCATGCTCCAGCTCGTTGTCAGGAAGCTGCGATTTATAGCACACCAGCCGTCCGCCATCTTGCAGGAGCGGCACCGCGAGCTCCAGCAATGACGGAAGCGCGCTCAGAGCGCGCGCCGAGATGACCGAGAACACCTGCGGCTTTTCTTTCGCCAAATCCTCGATGCGCCCGCCATACGTGCTCACACGGTCTGACAACCCGAGCGAATCCACTATCTCTTGGACCGCGACCATCTTCTTCTGCACCGAATCGACGAGCAGCGTCTCGCGTCCTGTCATGACAGCCACCGGCACGCCCGGGAACCCCCCGCCTGTTCCAAGGTCCGCATAGCGGCCATCCGGCGCCTCCTGAATCTCTGGAAGGCCCACAAGCGAGTCCTCGACATGCAACAGCAACCCGTCCTCCCATGTGTCGATACGCGTGAGGTTATGCACCTTATTTGCCTCGAGCACACCGCGCAGGTGTCCTTCCAGCAAGCTTCGCTGCTCGTCCGTCACAACAGGCGGCTCAAAGATATCCATATCGGTCTCTCCCTGGTCTTCCATCAACGCGCAAGGCCGGCTGAAACCTCAGCCGGCCTTCTAGCTCACAATCGACTATCCCGCTTCGCTACTCCGTAGGAATCACCACGACGTGACGTGCGGATCCCTCGCCCTCAGAAGCGGTCTCGACGCCTTCCTCGTCACGCAGCGTGATATGGATAATTCGACGTTCGTACGGGGTCATCGGGCGCAATTTGATGCTGCGATGCTGGGTGCGAGCGCGGTAGGCGGCCGAGTATGCCAGGTTCTCAAGCTTCTCGCGCTGGCGGCTCTTGTACCCTTCCACGTCCACGACGACCGGGTAACGGAAGCCCATCGTACGCGTGGTAATGGCCGAGATGAGGAACTGCAGGGCATCGAGCGTCTTGCCGTGGCGGCCGATGAGCACCGCCAGGTCGTTGCCCGTGATGTCCAGAATAAGCTCTCCCTCGTCGCCGTCGTACTCGTCAATGGTGACCTCTCCCACATCGAAGTACTTCAGGATGTCCTGCAGCGCGGCGATGGCCGTGTCAGCGACCGCGTCCACCTCTTCGTCCGTAAAGTCCTCCGGCAGGCGCTCGTCGGTTGCAGCGAGCGCGTCCTCGGCGGCTTCCTCGGACTCAGTCTCTTCGTCGAGCGGAAGCTCGTTCGCTTCCTCGACCGTCTCTTCGTACTCTTCGAACTCTTCTGCCATGTCCGTCTCCTTCGACGTGTGCGTATATATGCCAACGGCAGCCGTCCATGACGACTGCCGCAGCGTACAGAATCAGGTGAGCTTAGTGCTTCTTGGTCGGGCGCTTCTTCTTGGCCTTGCGCGTGACCTCGACTTTGACCGGTTCGATGTCGATGGTCTCGGCCGCCTTCTGCTCGTCGAGCTTCCTCAGGTGACGCATCGTGAGCTGCTGCTGAGCGATGCCGATGAGCGTCGAGGTGCCCCAGTAGAGCAGAACGCCTGCGGGCGAGCCCCACGCGATCCAGAGGAACATGACCGACATGACGACCGCCATGATGATCATCTGAGTCTTCTGCGGGCCCTCGGTGTTGCGCTGCTGCAAGACCATGGGCAGGAACGTGGCTCCCGCGAAGATGATCATGAGGATCAGGTAGGGAAGGAAGTGCACGAAGCCGGAGCCGATAGCGACCGACGGGGACTCCGTCAGATTCGGCACGAGATGATAGAACTCGTACGAGGAGCCCTGGATGCGGTCTCCCATAGTGCGGAGCACCTGGAACAACAGCATGAAGATCGGCATCTGCAGGAGCATCGGCAGGCAGCCGGCCAGGGGGTTGAAGTGACCCTCGGCGTAGAGCTTCTGCATCTCCTCGTTCATGCGGACCGGGTCGTCCTTGTACTTCGTCTGAATCTCCTGCATGAGCGGCTGGAGCTTCTGCATATGGTAGGACGACTTGATCTGCCTGCTCATGAGCGGCGCGAGGCACGCTCGGAAGATGACGGTGACGATGATGATCGCCATGCCCCAGTCACCTACAAAGCTGTAGAAGAAGTTGATGATGTCAAAGGTGACATCTAACAGGAATTCCCACATTGGGCTTTAGTTCCTCTCGTCCGCGGCCTTACGGCACAGGATCGTAGCCGTACGGTCCGCCAGGTCTGCAACGGGCGATACGTTTCACGGCAAGCCAACCACCTTTGATTAGGCCATACCGCTTCAAGGCAATGATCGCGTACTGCGAGCACGTGGGCGTGAACCGGCAGCAGCCGGGGAAGTGCGGCGAGATGACCACCTGGTAGCAGCGCACCAAGAACACAGCCCCTTTGACCGGAGCATGCCTGATCGCTTGCCACACGGCGCTCATTCCGATTCGACCTTCCGTAAACCAGCGCGCGAAAGCAACCTTTCGCCGTCCGCCAGCAACTTCACGTACGGGTCGTCAGCCGTCGAGCGACGCGCCATGAACACGACGTCGTGCCCCTCCCAGGGGCCGCCGAGCTCGCGGCAAACCGCTCGAAGGCGGCGTTTTGCTCGGTTGCGCCATACGGCACAACCAAGTTTTTTGCCCGCAATAAAAGCAACACGACCACTCTGGCCGTGTTGCTCTTCGCTCTCATATACCAATAACGTGAGAGAATGCGCGTTCAAGCGCTTCCCCTGCGTGAAGACGCGCGATACCTCAGTGCTTGACTTGATGATGGGCAACACGCGACACCTGCGGGGTTACACGCAGAGACGCTTGCGGCCCTTTGCACGGCGAGCCTTCAGAACCGCACGACCACCCTTGGTGGACATGCGAGCACGAAAGCCATGGGTCTTAGCGCGGTGACGCTTGTTCGGCTGGTAGGTGCGTTTCATGTTTCATTTCCCTTTCATACTTCAAGAGTAACTTCGAAAGCGTACTGACGAACGAACCGTCTGTCAAGGATGATTTGAACAGCTTGTGTGTAGCGAACGGGGAAAACAGCGATTTCAACCCCTGCCTTGTTGGCGCTAACACCATGCATTGTGGATATGGTTTGGAACAGGGGTCATATTTTGAGTTTTCAACAGTTTCAAACCTTGGTTTTTCCGTATTCCACACCTCTTTCCGTGCAATTCAAGTGATTGTGTGCTTTCTATGGAGTCTTTCATGAATTTCAGGTGGAAAACCTTTGCTTCAAACGATTTTTCCAACATGCGAACCAGTGTTCGAAATGGGCTCCCGAATAAAATGTGGAAAATGTTGAAAACTGCGGATTCACTCGTGTTTCATTGTGGAAAACTCTCGTGAAAACAGGCGGCCTTTTACGAAGCGCATGGAGAGATCATATTCCGCGTTCAAAATCTAATATGTCTGACCTGGGGTTTTACAAATCCATTATCACGTATCGCCAACTGGACGAAACGCGTGGAACATGCAACCATCCAGGTACGGAAAGCGCATGAAAGCGGTTCTAACGCAGGATCTCCTCTGTTGGAGCCACTGGTTTTCATCATGATCGACCACAGTTTTCACCTTGCCTTTCACGGTTTCATTCACTTTTCAACATTTTCTGAATGAATTGTTGAAAACAGTGAATCTCAAGATGAAATCAGGTGAAAGATTTCCCAAATTGGTCGACATACTGTTGAAAACTGCAGGTTGGACTTGTTTCAGCCTTCATGAATGCTTTCATGCCCGCGCGGTCCCGACACTCCGGAGGAAACCGCGCGCTATGAACGTGAACGCAGCACTGTAGAAGGACCATACGTGACCGAGACCATTGAACGCATCGACGAACTGAACGACCCCGACGCCGACGAGCGCGAGCTGTTCGATTACACATTCGTCTACACCACGGCGCGCATCGCCGTGTACGATGACCTGCGAAGCGCCCCGCGCATCGTCGAGGTCGAGCCCGACGAGACGTCGGCTTACATCGAGCACCTTTCCCAGGAGATCTACCAGCAGGCGCAGGCGCTGGGCGGTTCCATCCCGTACACCGTCATCCGCGAGCTGTCCGAGAACTTCATCCACGCGCGCTTCGCGGAAGTGGTCATCTCCATCTTCGACCATGGCGACACCATCCGCTTCGCCGACCAAGGTCCGGGCATCTCTCATAAGGTGCAGGCGCAACAGCCGGGCTTCACCTCTGCCTCGGAGTCCATGAAGGACTACATCCGCGGCGTTGGATCCGGCCTGCCGCTCGCGCGCGAGTACCTGGCCGTGGCAGGCGGCTCGCTGTGCATCGAAGACAATATGGGCAGCGGCGCCGTGGTCACCATCAGCCTGGCTCGCAACGTGAAGCCGGTGGAAGAGACGGCCGCATCTGCGCGCGTCGCGGATAACATCAAGGCTCAGGAGCCCGTCCTGCGCGAAGACGCTCCCAAACCCAGCACGAAAGAAGACGTCCCACAGCTCAATGAGCGCCAAAAACGCGTGCTCGGCCTGTTCACAACGCACGGCGCGCTTGGCGTGACCGACATCGTGAAGCTCACGAGCATGCCGCAGTCCAGCGTGCACAAGGAACTCACGCACTTCGAAGCCCAGGGCATCCTCGAGAAAACCGCCGGCCAAAAGCGCGTGCTCACGTCCTACGGCGAGGACATCGCGTCCCGCGTCGCGAAGAAACACGCGTAAGGCGGCGAATGAACCATGACCATGGAAACCGAGAAGCTCGCACGTGAGTGGAGCGACATCACCACGCGCGTGAAATCGTACGAAGGGGCGGCCGCCAACCAAGTCGACGCCTTTTTCTCGCGCCTGCAGCTCCAGGCCCACAGCGCCGGGTTCGTCATGATCACGGCGGATAACGAGTTCATCAAGACCATTATCGAGCGCCAGTTCATGGAGCTCATCACCCGCGCGGTCGAAGAGATCGACGGGGTGCCCGCCACCGTGATGTTGGAGGTCGACCCGAACCAGCAGCCGCCGGCACCTCAATCAGCACCCATCACGACCCCGCAGTCCGTACAGCCCGCTGCTGCCGCGCCGGCGCCCCCAGCACCTGCTCCCGTCGCGCCGGAAACGATTCCCGACAGGACGGATGCCTCTGAGAGCGCCTTCCAGGCCGAAAGCGCGCCCGCGCCCGAGTCCGACGACCTGATCGAGCCTGAAGACGAGCAGGCAACCGGCCGCCTGGGAGGCACGACGGTGGAAATGCAGCAGTACGGTGACGGCGCGCGTGCTGAGGACACCCCGACCTCGCACCTCACGTTCGAGAACTACGTCATCGGCGACTCGAACCGCATGGCCTACACCATGGCGGTCTCGGTAGCGGAGACTCCCGGGAAATCCCAGCTCAACCCGTTGTTCATCTACGGGCGGTCCGGTTGCGGCAAGACGCATCTGCTGCGAGCCATCCAGAACCACATCCATACGACGCACCCCGGTATGACCACGCAGTATGTGGACTCCGCCGAACTGCTGAGCGACTACATGGAGGCGTCCGCAGCGCACGACCGCGAGAAGTCCAGCTTCAAGAACTTCAAGACGCGCTACGAGGACGTGGACGTGCTGCTTATCGATGACGTGCAGTTCCTGCAGGGCAAGAAGCAGACGCTCGACATCGTCTTCCAAATCTTCAACAAGCTCACGAGCATGGGCAAGCAGGTCGTGCTCGCGGCAGACCGCGCGCCGAAGAACATCGACATCGACGACCGGTACTCCAGCCGCTTCAACTCCGGCGGCACGTTCGACATCCAGGCGCCCGAGGTCGAGACGAAGCTCGGCGTCATCAAGACGTTCGTGGAAGAGTACCGTCGCGCCGAGCATCGCGAGTCGTTCACGATTTCCAACGAGATCCAGCTCTACATTGCCGAGAACTCGAACTCGAACCTGCGCGAGCTGAAGAGCGCCGTCACGAAGGTCATCAATCAGATGGAGCTCTTCAAGACCGACATGACGGTCGACAACGTGCGGCGCTTGCTGGAGAGCCACTTCTCGGGTGGCTCGTTTAAGCGCCTGACGGTGGCGGACATCCAGAAGGAAGTGGAGCAGTTCTATCACATCAGCCATGCCGACCTGGTGGGGAAGAAGCGCAACCGCAACATCATGTACGCGCGCCAAGTGGGCATCTACCTTTCGCGCACGCTGCTCGACCTGCCGTACAATGACATCGGCAAGCAGTTCAATCGCGACCATTCCACGGTCATGTACTCCATCAACTGCGTGGAAGACCGCATGAAAGAAAACCGTGAGTATGAGGAGGAAGTGAACACGATCCGCCAGATCGTCCAAGACCTGTAAGACCACGGCCGCTCTTCGGAGCGGCCGTTTTGTTTGCGCTCGCGTTCGCGGACGGCTCGACGTTTCACGTGAAACAATTTCACTGCGGAAAACGTTGGAAACCATCATCATGCCAGTACAGGGCTTTGAACACCATGCTCAAAAGAGGTGGAAAACCACGTTGCATCGCGTGGAAAGCAGCCGGTGCTCGTCATGGAGGAAACGAATTGGAAGTCGGTCTGATGATGCTTCTCTGACCGCGTCGCCCACGCAGAGGGGAAAACTAGGTGAAAGATGACTCACATCCGGCTGAAAACCGCCCTTCAACGGTGGAAGGGAAAACCGGTGGATAACCAGCGTGGAAACCCGTCACCGGTTTTCGGTCATCGTTCGGTCATGAAATCTCGTTTGCCACCTGGCATGACGCACGTTTTCCCCTGTTTCCACCGACCTTATTATTGTTATTACTCTTATTTAATTATTACGAAGGACTTCGAAAGAATACGAAGAGAGGCTGCGCCCTTGATGCGAGCTTTACATTCCAGGGGCCTTCTTAATAGCAGTATGAGCTTCTCGTCTGTGCGGTCATCGATGGTATATCCTGTCTCATCGAGAAACGAACATGTTCACACGATCGCACGGAGCATGGAATGCGAACGGCAGGACGCCGTCGAAGCGAAAGGGGCCGGCGTTGAAATTCAGCATCAATCAAAGCGAGCTGCAGAACGCGCTCACCATCGTCATGAAGGGCGTGTCCTCGCGCACAACGCTGCCCGTCCTTGCGGGCGTCCATTGTCGTGCGACGGGCGACACGTTGACGCTGCAGACGACTGACCTGAAGCTCTCCGTCCAGTACCACGTGAACGCGCTCGTGGAAGAGGAGGGCGAGACCGTCATTCCCGGCAAGCTCGTCTCGGACATCGTGAAGAGCCTGCCGGACGCCGCCGTGCACGTGGAAGCGGGCGAGGACGCCGCCTCCATCATCTGCGATGCGGCGTCATTCTCCTTGAAGACGCTGCAGGCCCAGGACTTTCCGGCGTTCCCGAAGGTGGTGCCGCAGCAGACCATCGCCGTCCCGTTCCCTGAGTTCGCCTCCATGGTCAAGCGCGTGGCGCGCGTCGTCTCGCGCGACGAGAGCCGCGCGATCTTGACCGGCATCCTCGTCACGAACGAGAACGGCATGCTGCGCATGGTGGCCACCGACTCCTACCGTCTTGCCATCACCGAGGCCCCGTTGCCGGACTCCGAGGCCGAGGACTTCCAGGCGGTCATCCCGGGCTCCTTCCTGCAGGACATCGCAGCCCTACCGCGCACGGACGACCCGGTCACCATCGCGCTGGCCGACAACCAGATCGTCGTGCGCTACCAGGACACGGTCTTCGTGAACCGCCGCCTGGAGGGCACCTATCCAAACTACCGACAGCTGCTGCCGGATTCCTACGCGACGCGTGTTGAGTTCGACACGGCGCAGCTTGCTGCCGCCGTGAAGCGCACCTCGCTGCTCAGCAGCACCACGAGCCCAATCCGCTTCGACGTGAACGCGGCCTCGAACACCACGCAGCTCTCCACCGTGACGCAGGACGTCGGCGCCGCGCAGGAGACGCTGGCGAGCGCCGTCGAGGGCGACGACGTGGTTGTCGCGTTCAACTACGCTTATGTGCTCGACGGACTGGGCGCCGTCGAGACCGAGCGCGTGTACCTCGAGGCGCAGGACTCGCGCCGTCCGGGCATTTTCAAAGCCGACGAGGGCGAGAACTTCCTGTATCTCGTCATGCCGGTTCGCTTGTCCTAGGAAGGCACCGCGGTGGGATTGCGCCTGCGGAAGGTGCGGTTTGAGTCGTTCCGCAGCTATGACCGCTTCGAGCTTTACGACATCGGCGTGCTCACGGTGCTCGACGGCGAGAACGCCGCTGGCAAGACGAACGCGCTCGAGGGCGTGCAGCTGCTCACGGCTCTCTCTTCGTTTCGCCACCCGACGGCGCGCCAGCTGATCGCGTGGGGGCATGACGCCGCGCGGCTTTCCGCGCGCATCGAAGGGGACGACGGCCGCTTGCTCGAGGTGGACGTCGTGCTGAAGGAAGGCTCTCGGGCGTACCGCTTGAACGACAAACCGCGCCGCGCGGCCGAGCTGCGCGGTATGCTGCCGGCCGTGTGCTTCACCCCCGACGACCTTGAGCTTGCGAAAGGGTCGAACGGCGTGAAGCGGACCGCGCTCGACGAGATGGGCTCGCAGATGAGCCGCAACTACCATGCTGTGCGCCGCGACTACGAGAAGATGCTGCGCCAAAAGAACCGCCTGCTGAAGGATGGCGCGTCATCCGCGTTCCGCGCGAGCGTGGACGACGTGCTCGTCACGGTGGGCGCGCACCTGTCCGCGAAGCGCGGCGACGTGCTCGCGCGCCTGCGCCCGCACGTGCAGGACTATTACCGCGCGCTCTCAGGAGGCACCGAGCAGGTCGACGTGTCGTACGCTCCATCGTGGGTGGCATGGGATGCCGAGCGCCCGTGGGATGGCGCGTTCACACTCGAGGAGGCACGCGAGGAGTTGGCCCGCGCGGTGGAGGCCGGCGCGCAGCGGGAACTTGACCGCGGGCGCGCGATTTGGGGTCCGCACGCAGATGCGGTCGCATTCTTCATCGACGGCCGCAACGCGGCTCAGTTCGCAAGCCAGGGGCAGCAGCGCTCGCTCGTGTTGGCGTTCAAGCTAGCGGAAGTGGCGCTCGTGCGCGAGATGACGGGCCAACAGCCTATCTTGCTGCTCGACGACGTGATGAGCGAACTCGACGCGCGTCGCCGTGACGCGCTCGTCGAGTTCATCGAAGGCGACATCCAGACGTTCATCACGACGACGAACCTCGGGTACTTCTCGAAGAGCCTGCTCGACCGCGCGCGCGTCGTGCGGTTGCGCAAGGATGAGGGCACAACGCGCGTGGAGGGAGATTTCACGGGTGGCGCCGACATGACCGAAGGAGGCGAGGGCGCATGAGGAGGATGCAGGGCGTGTCCTTGTCGCGTGAGATGGAACGCGCGATCGTGGCCATGGGCGGCGACGTCGACCGCGTCCGCATCGACCGCCGCGCCGCCCAGGTGCGCGCCATGTGGGCCGACATCGTGGACGATTCGATCGTGCGCCATACCAACGCGGTCTTCATCAAGCGCACCGAAGCGGGCAAGGAGCTTATCGCCTACGTGGACGAGAGCATCTACGCTGCCGAGCTCAACGCGCGTCGCGAGCTCATCAAGTTGCAGTTCCTGCGCCGCTACGGGGAAGAAATCGTCACGTTCAAGATCCTCATCTCGCGCGGGCGGTACAAGCATGTATATCCCTTCGTGCGCGAAAGCGAGCCTGATTATGAAGAGGCGTGCGTTCCTGAGCCGCTGCAAGAAGGCCAGAGAGCCGCGCTTTTGGCTGCGCTCGATAAAGTGGACAACCCCGAGCTTCGCAAGAGCTTAGAGCGCGCCGCTTCGGCCGATATGGCATGGAAGAATGGCGTGAAGGCCAAAAATGACAGGGAAGTGTAATACCGCGCCTTAAAAAGGCTGTGAAAGCCTGTAAACAACGTGGAATAAGCCTGTACTGCGACAAGAGGTGGTAAAATCTGCAGGTTGACGTTTTCTAGCGTCATCTGACCACACCAGCAGACGAAAAGGAGTAGTACGTGGCTCAGAACAAATCCGAGCACTACGACGGTTCGGACATTCAAGTCCTCGAAGGTCTCGAGGCCGTCCGCAAGCGTCCGGGCATGTACATCGGTTCCACCGGCCCGCGCGGTCTGCACCACCTGGTCTACGAGGTCGTCGACAACTCTGTCGACGAGGCGTTGGCAGGCTATTGCAATCGCATCGAGGTCTGGATTCACGAGGACAACTCTATCACGTGCCTCGACAACGGCCGCGGTATCCCGGTCGACAAGCATCCGAAAGAGAAGATCCCCACGGTCGAGGTCGTTCTGACCATCCTACACGCCGGCGGCAAGTTCGGCGGCGAGGGCTACAAGGTCTCCGGCGGCCTGCACGGCGTCGGCGTGTCCTGCGTGAACGCGCTGTCCTCGCGCCTGGAGGTCCAGGTCGCGCGCGACGGCAAGATTTATGAGATCGCGTTCGAGCGCGGCAAGACCGTCGAGAAGCTGCACGAGGTGGGCACGGCGAAGCACACCGGCACCCGCGTCACGTTCTGGCCGGACCCGGAGGTCTTCACCGAGACCACGGAGTTCGACTACAGCACGCTGGCTAACCGCTTCCGCGAGATGGCCTTCCTGAACAAGGGCCTGCACATTGTCTTCCATGACGAGCGCGACCGCGACGAAGAGGGCAATCCGCACACTGAGGAGTTCGTGTACTCCGGCGGCATCCGTGACTTCGTGAAGTTCCTGAACGAGGGCAAGGAGACGCTCAACAAGCCCATCTACTTTGAGGCCGAGAACGCCGACGGCACGGTGGAGGTGGCCATGCAGTGGTCCACGTCGTACTCCACGAACTCCGTCATGTCGTTCGCGAACAACATCAACACGCATGAAGGCGGCACGCACCTTGACGGCTTCAAGCAGGCCGTCACGCGCACCATTAACGAGTACGCGCGCAGCAAGGGCATCCTGAAGGAGAAGGACAACAACCTCTCCGGCGACGACACGCGCGAGGGCCTGGCTGCCGTCGTGTCCGTGAAGCTGCACGACCCGCAGTTCGAAGGCCAGACGAAGACGAAGCTCGGCAACACCGAGATTCGCCCGCTCGTCCAGAACGCCGTGACCCAGGGCCTGGCCGAGTACCTGGAGGAGAACCCGGCGCCGGCAAAGCGCATCATCGGCAAGGCCACGCAGGCGCTCAAGGCGCGCGAGGCCGCCCGCAAGGCGCGCGAGATGACACGCCGCAAGGGCGTGCTCGATTCCTTCGCCCTGCCGGGCAAGCTGGCCGACTGCTCGTCGAAGAACGCAGCCGAGTCCGAGATTTTCATCGTCGAGGGCGACTCGGCAGGCGGCTCGGCGAAGCAGGCGCGCAACCGCAAGTACCAGGCCATCCTGCCGCTGCGCGGTAAGATTTTGAACGTGGAGCGCGCTGGCCTGCATCGTGCGCTGTCGTCTGACACCATCAGCAGCCTCATCACGGCCATCGGCACGAACATCGGCGACGACTTCGACGCCGACCAGGCTCGCTACCACCGTATCATCATCATGACGGACGCCGACGTCGACGGCGCGCACATCCGCTGCCTGCTGCTGACGTTCTTCTACCGCTACATGCCGGAGCTCATCAACCGTGGGTACATCTACATCGCGTGCCCGCCCATCTACGGCGTGAAGAAGAAGAACACGCGCAGCACGAAGATTGAGCGCTACATCTACGACGAGAGCGCGTTGTCCGAGACGCTCGCCGAAATGGGCGGCTCCGAGAAGTTCGACGTCCAGCGCTACAAGGGCCTGGGCGAGATGGACCCGGAGCAGCTGTGGGAGACCACCATGGAACCCGAGACCCGCACGCTCCTGCGTGTCAACATCGACGACGCCGCCGAGGCCGAGCGCGTGGTCTCCGAGCTCATGGGTGACCAGGTCGAACCGCGCAAGGAGTTCATCCAGAAGCATGCGAAGGACGTCCGCTTCTTGGACTTCTAGTATTCCGCCGTTCTGACGAACGGTGCATGGCATGCGAACGAACTAATACCAACCACCTCTCTTGAAGGAGAAGTACGTGGCAGAAGAAACCAACAACAACGAGCTCGAGGGCACGACGCCCGAGGCGGCTCCCGAGGCCGCCGAGGAGGCTCAGGCGGAGGTCGTCGAGGACGGCATCCGCTCGGCGGAGCTGGGGCGCGAGATGCGCACCTCGTTCCTTGAGTACTCCATGAGCGTTATCGTCGCGCGCGCCCTGCCGGACGTCCGCGACGGCCTGAAGCCGGTCCATCGCCGCATCCTGTACGCGATGAACGAGTCTGGCTACACGCCGACCCGCCCGCATATGAAGTCGGCGCGTACGGTCGGCGACGTGATCGGTAAGTACCACCCGCACGGCGACTCGGCCGTGTACGACACCATGGTCCGCCTGGCGCAGCCGTTCTCCATGCGCGTGCCGCTCATTGACGGCCATGGCAACTTTGGCTCCATCGACGGCGACTCCGCGGCTGCCATGCGTTACACCGAGGCGCGCCTGGACAAGGCCGCCATGGAGCTGTTGCGCGACCTGGAGAAGGAGACCGTCGACTTCACGCCGAACTACGACGAGAGCCTCGAGGAGCCGGTGGTCCTGCCGGCGCGCTTCCCGAACCTGCTCGTCAACGGCAGCAACGGCATCGCCGTTGGCATGGCGACGAACATCCCGCCGCACAACCTGGGCGAGGCCATCGACGCCACCTGCCTCATGCTCGATAACCCGGACGTCACGACCGACGAGCTCATGGCCGTCATGCCGGGTCCGGACTTCCCCACCGGCGGCATCATCATGGGCCGCAAAGGCATCGTCGATGCGTACGAGACCGGCCGCGGCAGCCTGACCGTCCGCGCGAAATGCCGTGTGGAAGAGGGCAAGAACGGCAAGAGCTCCATCGTGGTGACGGAGATCCCCTACCAGGTCAACCGCACGAAGCTGCTCGAGAAGCTCGCCGAGCTGGTGCGCGAGAAGAAGCTGCCGGAGGTCTCGAACATCCACGACGGCGCCGACCGCACGGGCATCGACATCGTCATCGAGCTCAAGCAGAACGCCATCCCGCAGGTCGTGCTCAACAAGCTGTACAAGCACACGCAGCTGCAGGTGGGCTTCGGCGTCATCATGCTGGCTTTGGTGGACGGCGTGCCGCGCGTGCTCTCGCTCAAGGAGGCGCTCTTCCATTACATCAAGCATCAGGAAGACGTCATCGTGCGCAGGACGCGCTACGACCTGGCGAAGGCCGAGGCGCGCGCCCATATCCTCGAGGGCTACATCATCGCGCTCGACCATATCGACGAGGTCATCCATATCATCCGCTCCTCGCAGACCGACAAAGAGGCCGCCGAGCGCTTGATGTCCGCCTTCTCGCTGTCCCAGAAGCAGGCTGAGGCCATCCTCGAGATGCGCCTGCGCCGCCTGACCGGCTTGGAGCGCGAGAAGATCGAAGAAGAGCTCGCCGAGCTGCGCGAGCGCATCGACTTCTATCGTCGAGTCCTCTCCGACGAGAGCCTGGTTCGCCAGATCATCAAGGAGGAGATGCTCGAGATCAAGAAGAAGTTCAACACGCCGCGCCGCACCCGCATCGCCAACGAGGCGAAAGAACTGGACGTGGAGGACCTCATCGCCGACGAGCAGATGGTCGTCACGGTGACGAAGGCCGGCTACGTCAAGCGCCTGCCCGTGGCCACCTACCGCCAGCAGAAGCGCGGCGGCAAGGGCATGCAGGGTGTGAACCTCAAGGACAACGATTTCGTCGAGCACCTGTTCGTGGCGTCCACCCATGCCTACATGCTGTTCTTCAGCACGAAGGGCAAGGTCTACCGTGTGAAGGTTTACGAGATCCCCGAGGCGTCCCGCCATGCGCGCGGCACGGCCATCGTGAACCTGCTGCCGCTTGAGAAGGGCGAGACCATCTCGGCGGTCATCGCGGCCAAGGACTTCCCCGAGGACGAGTACCTCATGTTCGCCACCGAGCACGGCATGGTGAAGAAGACGTCCATGAAGCTCTACGACCGCACGCGCCGCGACGGCCTGATCGCCATCAACCTTAAGGACGGCGACGAGCTTGTGAGCGTCAAGCGCGTGGCGCCGGGCGATCGCGTCATCATGGTGTCCTCTGCCGGCAAGGCCATCCGCTGGAATGAGGAAGAGGCGCGCGCCATGGGCCGCGACACCACGGGCGTGCGCGGCATGACGGTTCCGCCGGGCATGCGCGTGCTGGGCATGGAGATCGCGAAGCCGGGCACTGAGCTCTTCGTCATCACCGAGAAGGGCTACGGCAAGCGCACGCCGATTTCCGAGTACCCCGAGCACCATCGCGGCGGCCAAGGCGTCTTCACCATCACGATGACGGAGAAGAAGGGCCTGCTTGCTGCCATGAAGGTGGTGCACGAGGGTGACGAGATCATGATCATCTCGGAAGAGGGCGTCGTGGTTCGCACGCCGGTCAAGGGCATTTCGCAGCTGGGCCGTTCCACCCAGGGCGTCCGCGTCATGAACGTGGCCGACAAGGACAAGGTCACGGCGGTCGCCATCACCAACAGCGGCGGTCGCAAGAAGCGCGACAAGTCTGTGGAAGAGCCGGACACCATCGTCGACGTCGACGAGAACGCGTCGATGGAGGGTCTGACCGAGGACGACATCGACGCGATGGACGAATAGTCCGACCGCTGAAGGACTGACAGTGTTCTAAGAACGCCGGGGCTTGCGCCATGCAGGTCCCGGCGTTTTGTTTCACGTGAAACAGGGATTTCGCGCGATACAGAACTCGGCTATCCCAGTTGTGCGGAATGGGGCTCTCTCGTGCGGTCTTTTACGGATAGGGCGTTATTGCTCGAAGTCCTCCGGTTCGAGCGTTTGCACGAAGGTCTTGAACGCTTCAAGCTCGCCCGCGCGGTCGGCGCGCTTGCGGTAGACGAACGGGTAGCTGGCGCGGTCGAGCACGGAATCTTCCACGTAGATGGGCGCGTTCTGACGGAGTGCGAGCGATATGGCGTCGCTCGGACGCGCATCGAGGTCCACCAGGCGGTCATGCTGGCGCAGGTACAAGCGCGCGTAGAACATGGAACCGCGCACGTCGGAGATGAGCACGTGGTCAATGGTGGCGTCGAGGTTCGTGAGCGCGTCGAGCATAAGGTCGTGGGTCATCGGGCGCGCGAACTTCGCTTTCTCAAGCGCCACGCCCAACTGCGTGGCTTCGGCGACGCCCACCCAGATAGGAAGAATGCGCGAGCTCACATGGTCGTCCGTTTCCGCGGGCTCTTCCAAAAGCGGTTGCAGCACGAGCACGCACGGCGCTGGCGCCGTCGAGACCACCAACGTTTGCACGTTCACTTCAACCATGCTGCCACCTCGCTTTCGCTGTAATGCATGATACCGAAAGTTGAAGCTCGTGGATTGAGATTGACAGGTCGAAAGGTTGACTCGCTTGGTCGCAGTGCGAGGTGGTTCTCTAAGGATTGTTTTGGGCAGATAAGCGTTTTGATAATGGATAAGATTGTATGAATATGCGAGCTAGGAATGTAAATTCGATATCCATTGCGTCTATGTGCATAGAGAGCCTGCTCGCGCGCCGTGGTAGAGCGCGAAGGTAAGCAAAAAAGTCAAAATAGTTCTTGCGTTCAGGCATGCGTGCAGGTATATTAATCGGGCACGCTTTTTCGGGCCCATAGCTCAGTTGGCTAGAGCGCACGACTGATAATCGTGAGGTCACAAGTTCGAATCTTGTTGGGCCCACCATCTAAAACGTGCTAACATACGTGATGATAAACGCTCCACCGTGAGCCGAGTTTGCCGGTGGAGCGTTTATTGTGTCTACGGGGCATTAGCTCAGCTGGGAGAGCGCGGGCTTTGCAAGCCTGAGGTCAGGGGTTCGATCCCCCTATGCTCCACCATCAATTCAACGCCTGCCTGTCAGCAGGCGTTTTTCGTTGCCGCTGTGGTCTCCCCTGGCACCTGGCCTTGTCTTTCAAGAATGGAGAACGGCTTATTCGCGCATCTTCTTGCTATTGCGGCGCATGAGCGCGCCGGCGAGGAGGCAGAGGATGGCTTGGACGCACGCCGGGGCAATCCAGACGCCGTTCAGCCCGAGCAACGCTCCCAGGCCGAACGCGCACGGTGCGATAAGGAGCGCCTCGCCGCACACGAGGGCGGTGGAGGACTTCGCGTTGTCGATGGCGTAGAAGAACGACGTGCTGGCGTGCGTGTACGCAAAGAACAGGTACGCCAGCGAGAAGATAGGCATCGCCCACGCCACGAGGGCGGCCGCGTCGGGGGAGGTGCCGAACAGCAGCGGAATTTCGTTGCGCGCCAGGTAGACCACCGCCACGCCCACAATCGCGATGCTGTACGTGGCCACGTAGTTGGTGTTGCGCAGGCGGCGCACGTTGTCGTAGTCTGCCGCGCCGTACTTCTTGCTGATAAGCGGCTGGCTGCCGTCGCCGATGCCCTGGATGAGCATCTGTATGATGCACGCGACATATGCGATGACGGCGTACGCTGCTACAGCGAGCTCGCCGCCGTGGATGACGGCGCTGTTGTTGATGAAGATGACCGTGAACTCGGGCAGCAGGGTCAGACCGAACGGCGCGATGCCTAACTTGAGGATGTGCGCGACCACAGATCCCATCGGCTTGAAATCCGCTCGTGCGATACGGTTCACGGGGCGTGTGAAAAAGAACGCGCACATGACGAACGACACGAACTGCGAGAACGCGGTCGCCCAGCCGGCGCCGGCCGTCCCCCACCCTAGCACCATGACGAACAGCCAGTCCAAAAAGACGTTCACCAGGCCGCCGGTCATGCTCACAGCCATGGCATAGGCGACTTTGCCCTTGTTGCGCACGAGAGGCAGGCAACCGGCAGTGATGATTTGGAACGGCACACCGAGCATGATGGCGTTGATGTAGTGAACCGCTTGCTCAAGCGTCTCGCCACGCCCGCCGAGCACGTACGCGATCGGGTGCGAAAGGAAGAGAGCGAACACCATGAGCGGTATGGCGACGATGAGCAGCAGCGAGAACGTCGTCCCCATGGCGCGCCGCGCGGCTGCCGGGTCGCCTTTGCCCACGTTGATGGAAGCAATGACGCCGCCGCCCATACCAATACCCGTCGCTACCGCGGCCATAAGCTGCACAAGCGGGTACGCCACGTTCACGCCCGCCAGGCCGGCGTCGCCCACGGCATGCCCGACGAACACGCCGTCGACAATGCTGTAGATGCTCACGAGCGTGAACGTGAGCATGGTCGGCACGATGTACTTCAGGTATTCGCGCACAAGGTCTTGCTTGATGAGCACGGTATCCCTCCGTTTTTGTTGATTGGCGTGTGTTTGCTTGCTCCCTGCGGGGTTGAACAGGCCGCGTGATACCATAACAGGTCGGTTTGAAAAATGCGCGCTTTCTTGCGCGCACGCCATGCGACGACAGAGAAGGGGAACCGTGACCAGGGACGAAGCGCTGCGCATACTCGGTCTTGACGAGTCCGCCACCGCAGACGAGATCAAGGCCGCCTACAAAGAGAGCGCGCAGATCCTCCACCCTGACCGGTTCGCGAAGAATAAGAAGCTCCAGGACCGCGCGACCGAGCAGTTCAAGAACCTGCAGGAAGCCTACGACGTCCTCATGGACCCAACGAAGCAGACCGCGCCGTCGCGGCATGGGCACGACCAGGCGGCTCGACCGGTTGACAGCTACGCCACTGAGCACGATATCGAAGCTCGCCTTGCCGGCATCGCCGCAGCGCGCGTGCAGCTGGTGGCAGAGCGAGATGCCGCCCTGGATAAGCGCCGCAACGGGCTGATCATCTTGCTGATTGGTTTGATTCTGGCAGCGGTGTTCCGGCGCTCCCCTTTTGCCATCGCGCTCGGTAGTACAGCCATCATCTGGGGTATCGTGCAGGCGGCGTCCCAACAGCGCGACGTCATGACGCTCAATGAGCACCTGAACGCCCTTGCGAAGGAGAAACGCGCGCTGATCGAACGGTTGGACGCGCTATAGCGCCCTTTGGCCGGTGGCGCCGCGCGCTGAGCGCGTTCGTCATCCGGTCAACCACCATATGAACAATGCGCGGCCTCCGCGCTTTTCGAACCTCGAAGCAACCACTGAAGGAAGGCACATGAAGCAAGAGAACATCCGCAACGTCGCCATCATCGCGCACGTCGACCACGGCAAGACCACGCTCGTGGACCGCCTGCTCTACACCGCGGGCGTCTTCCGCGAGAACCAGCAGGTCCAAGAGCGCGTGCTCGACTCCAACGACCAGGAGCGCGAGCGCGGCATCACCATCCTGTCGAAGAACATCTCCATCCACTACAAAGGGGTCAAGATCAACGTCATCGACACCCCGGGCCACGCCGACTTCGGCGGCGAGGTGGAGCGCGTGCTCAACATGGCCGACGGCGCCCTGCTCATCGTGGACGCTTACGAAGGCCCGAAGCCGCAGACGCGCTTCGTCCTCTCGCACGCGCTGGCCGCGAACCTGCGCATCGTGGTGGTCGTGAATAAGATCGACCGTCCGAACGCCGACCCGGACGGTGCCGTCGACAAGGTGTTCGACCTCATGGTCGAGCTCGGCGCGAGCGACGAGCAGCTGGACTTCCCCGTCATCTACGCCTCCGCGGTCAACGGCTACGCGCGCTACGAGGCGGGCGACGGCAACATGGACATGCTGCCACTGCTCGACACCATCCTGAAAGAGATTCCGGCGCCCGAGGTGGAGCCGGACGGCCCGCTCGCCATGCAGGTGTGCACGGTCGACCATAGCAGCTACGAAGGCCGCATCGGCGTCGGCCGCCTGCGCAGTGGCACCATGCACGAGAAGGAGCAGGTGCTCGTCGTGCGTCCGGACGGAACGCAGAAGAACGCCCAGGTCCGCAAGGTGTACACGTTCGACAACCTCGGTAAGGTGGAGGTCCCCCAAGCCGGCGCGGGCGATATCATCGCGGTCATCGGCATCGAAGACGCTGACATCGGCGACGTCATCACCGACCCGGAGAACCCGGTCGAGATGGCGCCCATCGCCGTGGAGGAGCCCACGATGTCCGTCGTGTTCGAAGCGTCCACCAGCCCGCTCGTCGGCCGTGACGGCGAAATCGTGGGTGGCCGCCAGCTCAAAGAGCGCCTGATGCGCGAGAAGGAGAGCAACATCTCCATGCGCATCAACGAGACCGAGGACCGCACGGGCATCAAGGTGGCGGGCCGTGGCGTGCTGCACCTGTCCGTCCTGATGGAGACCATGCGCCGCGAAGGCTTCGAGTTCCAGGTCGGCCGACCGCAGGTCGTCTACAAGACCGATGAGGCTGGCAACAAGCTCGAGCCCATCGAGGAAGCCACCATCGACGTGCCGAATGACTACGCCGGCAAGGCCATCGAGGTCATGGGCAACGCCGGCGGCATCATGGAGAGCATGGCGTCCGACGACACGATGACGCACCTGACCTTCAGCATCCCGTCGCGCGGCACCATGGGCTTGAAGACCCGCATTCTGAACGCCACGCACGGCGAGGCCGTCCTGTTCCACCGCTTCCGCGAGTACGGCCCGTTCTCCGGCGAGATGGCCGGCCGCAAGAACGGCAGTATGATCGCCATGACGACGGAGCGTGCTGTGGCGTACGCGCTCGACACGCTGCAGGAGCGCGGCCGCCTGTTCGTGGGCCCGGGCGATGACTGCTACGAGGGCATGATCGTGGGCGAGTCCGCCAAGGAAGGCGACATGGTCGTGAACGTCGCGAAGACGAAGAACCTTGGCAACCAGCGTTCTTCCACCGCCGACAAGGCCATCCAGCTCACGCCGCCCGTCACGTTCACGCTCGAGGAGGCGCTCGAGTACATCGAGGACGACGAGCTGGTGGAGGTCACCCCGAAGAACATCCGCCTGCGCAAGCGCCTGCTCTCCGCCACGGAGCGCCGCAAGGCGAACAAGCAGTAGTGCAGCGTTCGGCATCGCGCTCCTGCTTTCGGGAGTTGTGGTGATTTGGAACCATATATACGCACAACGAACGGTCGGCCGAATGCCGGCCGTTCGTGCGTTCGGGCACGTATGCGGTTTTACGTGGTGAATACGTGTGCGAAAAGATCGGTTTTCGCACACAGCTCAAACATCAAGCGCATGTCAAGAGGTCTGCGTACTCCGAACGGAGGAACAATAGTGGACGAGATTTGTGAAATGTATGAGCGCACTCTGCCCCCGAAACCCGTATGGGAAAATAGCGCGGTCGAATAATCCCTGATGCGCCTGCATAGGCGGTTGAAAGAGGAAGGCTATATGAAGACCTCGAAATTGTTCCAGGCTGTCGCGGCGGCCGGCCTGACGGGCGCTCTGGCGTTCGGTCTTGTGGGCTGCTCGTCCGGTAGCGATTCCACCAGCACGGTCGAAGGCCTCACCGGCGGCGTGGCCGCCACCGTCAACGGCACGGAGATCCAGGAGGACACCGTCACCACCTACATCCAGAAGTTCCGCGAGTCCGCCGGCTACACCGACGAAGAGTCGTGGGGCACGTGGATGGCCGAGCAGAGCATGGACCCGACCACCGTGCGCGAGCAGGTCATCGACTACTACGTCGGCCAGGAGCTCATCCGCCAGGCCGCTGAGGAGAACGACGTCAAGGTCGAGTCCTCCGAGGTCGACGAGGTCGTCAACAACATGAAGGCGAACTACGACTCCGACGAGGCATGGCAGTCCGCCCTGTCCCAGGCGGGCACCGACGAGGAGACCTACCGCTCTTCCGTCGAGATTGGCCTGCTGGAGCAGAAGCTTTCCGAGACGGTCGCCCAGCCTGAGGAGCCGTCTGCTGAGGATCTCGCTTCCTACGCTCAGATGTACGCCACCGCCTACGACGGCGCGAAGCGCTCTTCGCACATCCTGTTCAACGCGGGCGATGAAGCCACCGCGCAGGACGTGCTCGACCGCATCAACTCCGGCGAGCTTGACTTCGCCGAGGCCGCGAAAGAGTACTCCCAGGACACCGGCTCTGCCGAGAACGGCGGCGACGTGGGTTGGGACAAGCTCAACAGCTTCGTGACCGAGTACACCGACGCGCTGAACGGCCTTGAGAAGGACCAGGTCAGCGGTCTGGTGACGAGCGATTACGGCATCCACATCATCAAGTGCACCGACGTGTTCACCGCCCCGGAAGAGGTCACGAGCATCGACCAGCTTCCCACCGAGTTCCAGGACGCCATCCGCACCACGGTTGAGAACTCCAACAAGTCAACCGCCTTCTCCGAGTGGTACAACAGCTACGAGGAGAGCGCCGACATCCAGATCAACGACATGCCGGAGAACGTGCCGTACAACCTCGACATGAGCGCGTACCAGACCAGCTCCGACAGCTCCTCCACGGACGCTTCCGCAACGGACGAGACGGCGACCGACAGCGCGGCCGAGTCTTCCTCCACGGAGGGCAGCGCTTCGACTGAGGCTTCCTCCGAGAGCGCGTCCACGGAGAGCGGCTCCACCGCGGAGGGCTCTTCCGCCTCTAGCTCTTCGAGCTCCAACTAACATCGCGCAATCGCACGCTCAAAGGCCCGTTCTTCGGAACGGGCCTTTTCTCTGCAAAGGACAGAATCATGGCCGAACCTTCGACTCCGCTGTTGAAACTGACCGACGCCGTCGTGCGGCGCGCGGGCAGGAACATCCTCGAAGTCCCGTCGTTTACGCTCGCGGAGGGCGAGAGCATGGCGCTCCTCGGCCCGAACGGGGCCGGCAAATCCACGTTCATCAGCCTGATCACGCGCGAGGTCTTCCCGCTGCACCGGGACGTGCCTCCCGTGGTCTTCCGCGGTCATGAGCGCTGCACGCTGCAGGACGTGAAATCGTGCGTGGGCGTCGTGTCTGCCACGATGCAGGATCAAATGACCGTGCACGTGCCGGCGCTCGACATCGTGTGCGGCGGCCTGTTCGGAACGCTCGGCGTGCCGCGGCAGTACACGGTGACCGACGAAGGGCGCTCGAAGGCACTGCGCGCTCTTCGCCTGCTCGGCGTTGACGACCTGGCAGAGCGCGATGTCACGACCCTTTCGTCCGGGCAGGCGCGTCGCGTGCTCGTCGCCCGTGCGCTCGTGGACGACCCGGACGTGCTCGTGTTCGACGAACCGTGCACAGGGCTCGACCCGCAGGGTATGTACCACGTGCGGCAGAGCATGCGCGAGCTGGCTCGGGCGGGGAAATCGCTCATCTTGGTGACGCATTATCCCGAGGACGTCATCCCGGAGATCGATCGCATCGTCATGATCAAGGACGGCCTTGTGTTCGCCGATGGGAGGAAAGAACGCCTGCTCACAAGCGAGCGCATGTCGGCGCTGTTCGACGTGCCGCTGACCGTGGAAGAGACCGACGGGTACTACACGTTGTTAAGCAGGTATTAAGGTGAAAGCAGGCAGGGGCGCGGGCGGGCAGCTACGCTCTGAGCGACGTGCCGCCATGCGATACGCGGCGTACGCGCCAAAAGAGGCCTGCAGTGTTCCCATATGAATCTTTCTTGGGATGCGCGGCGTTTTCCTCTTGTGTTCGCGCGGAAGCTGGTCTATTATTATCACTCGCGTTTAAGGATGCGGAGAGACAACCGCATAGGCAAACGCAATGAGGCAGCGGAGAGATGACCGAGCTGGCCGAAGGTGTACGATTGGAAATCGTATGTGCGCCAAAAGCGTACCTGGGGTTCGAATCCCCATCTCTCCGCCAGAATATTCAGGCCACGCACGGACGTGGCCTTTTTCAAATGAATACTCGAATGGCCCGAAATCCCGTGGCCTCACCCAACGCGGAGGGGTGGCAGAGTGGTTGAATGCGGCGGTCTCGAAAACCGTTTTACCCGTAACCCGGGTAACGAGGGTTCGAATCCCTCCTCCTCCGCCAGGTCAGTAACGCGAGCGTCCCAGTTGGGGCGCTCGTTTGTTGTTGAGGAGGAATTCAGACCTTTTGCACACTCCATGGAGACTGCGGCTTCTTGACGCGTGCTCCACATTCGCGGCGCACAGTGGAACGCGAGAGAGACAGAACGAACCATAATCGCAGGAGCCGCACATGAGATTCGACACGCAGCAATTCCCCCTCGTTTCCAGCACTACCAGCTTCAACTTCGTCGACACGCGCCTGACGGAGCAGGAGATCAAATCGCGCCATCGTCGTGAGACGGCGAAGCACCTCGTGCTGGCGGTCGCGCTGCTTGCCGCCTTCATCGCCGTCGCGTCGTTCGCCACCGTGCACGGCCTCAGGTAGCGCACTGACCTTCCTTTATGCCAATCCTCGGTAGCCGTGGCCGCCGTATTTCGTGTTTTGCTACCATAGGGCGCAACGAACCGCCCGCACGCGCGTCTAGTGCGGGGTGTACCACGATTCGAGGATAGGAGACGCCATGGCCGACCGCACCGTCGAAGAAGAGATCAACGAAGTTCCCGAGATTGACGAGACGCTCGAAAGCGTGCTCGTGTACACGCTGGAGGAAGCCCGCGAGAAGATGGCGGAAGGCGGCGACGTCATCCCCTTCACCGCGCTCGTCGTGAAGGAGAACCTCTTCATCGAGACGCACCCCGGCGATTCCGCGGAGGCGTGTTTCGCTGCCGCCCGCCACACGGTCGAGAACGCCCGCGGTGCTGGTGCGTATGCGTTCTGCTACGACGGCTACGTGGACACCGACGCTGGCCAGCAGGACGCTATCATCGCCGAGGGCGGCCTGCCCGGCGAAGAGGACGGCGTTGCGGTGGCGCTGCTCTACACCATCGAGGGCGACGTGCTCAAGTTCGAGGACGAGCCCGCCTACGTGGGCCCGGCGCCGAACTTCATGGCCAAGCTGACGCAGCCCACCGACGAGGACGCTGCTGCCTTCGAGGCAGCCGCGGAGGAGAACTTCGTCGAGGGCGACGGGGAAGAGTAGGTACCAGGTCGCGCGCCTTCGCGCGCAGCCTGCTCCGCGGAGTCGACGCTGGCCGCACCGCTCGCATACCGCACCATCGCACCGAAAGCCCCTACGAGGGCTTTCGTCGTTGTTGAGCCCGTGTTGGCGCGCTGCGTTTGCCGGCGGCAAGGTTTCACGTGAAAACGTGCAAGGTTTCGTCAGATTCCCGTCAAGACCTGATACGAAACCCGGTAAGGTCCGTGTGCCAGACTGGGCGAAGGATCGGCATGCGAACAGCGCTCGGACGGCGCGCCTGCGGCGAAGGGCAATCACGCGCTCTCGCGTTGCGCGCATAAGTACTGCCGTTCGAGGAAGGCTCGCCCTGCGAAGCCGTGCGCCCGATGAGTGTCCAGGGCGTCGCCATGGTGCCGCGCACAGCATGGAGCGTACGTACCGCGCGGAAAATGTGGCCTTCGCGTGAAGTGGGGTAAAACGGTTTGCGAGGTCTGAGGACGGCTGCTATCTTAGACCAGTTGTTTATTTCCTGCTTCGGGTGAGAGCCTTCATCCATGCCCGAAGCCGCGAGTCCAAAGGAGGTGAGCTGATGAAGGCTTACGAACTGCTGTTCTTTGTCGCTCCGACTATCGATGAGGAATCTCGTCTTGCGACCATGAAGCGCATCGAGACCACCGTGGCCGCCGGCCAGGGCGTCATCGACAACGTCGAGGACTGGGGCAAGCGCAAGCTGGCTTATGAGATCAACGGTCTGACCGAGGGTGACTACACCCTGATCGATTTCCATGCCGATCCCGAGAACATTGCCGAGCTCGATCGCGTGCTGCGCATCACCGACGCTGTTGAGCGTCACATGATCGTCCGCCGTACCGACCGCGACTAAGGCACCGGATCCGGGGCGTATGCCCCACGCATGAGAAGAGGTAGACAGTATGAGCATCAACCGTGTGATCATCAGCGGTAACCTGACGCGCGATCCCGAACTGCGCCAGACGCAGAGCGGCATGCCGGTCCTGGGCCTGGGCGTGGCGGTGAACGACCGCCGCAAGAACCAGACCACCGGCGAATGGGAGGACTATCCGAACTTCATCGACTGCACGATGTTCGGCTCCCGCGCGGAAGCGCTCTCCCGTTACCTTTCGAAGGGCACGAAAGTGGCCATCGAAGGCAAGCTCCGTTGGAGCCAGTGGGAGCGCGATGGACAGAAGCGCAGCAAGATCGAGGTTATCGTCGACGAGCTCGAGTTCATGTCCAGCCGCAATAGCGGTCAAGACCAGGGTCACGCGGCATACGGCGCACCCGCCGCAGCGTACGGTACCATGCCTGCTGCTCCGGCTTACGCCGCACCGACGCCCGCCCAGGCGGCTCCGGCGGTGGATGCTTCCATCTACGACGAAGACATTCCGTTCTGATCTGAAAGAGGACACTCATGGCAGATTATGCTAAGCAGCCTCGTCGTAAGTACTGCCAGTTCTGCAAAGAGGACACCCAGTACATCGACTACAAAGACACCCAGATGCTGCGCAAGTACGTCACCGACCGCGGCAAGATCAAGCCGCGCCGCGTGACCGGCGCTTGCACGCAGCACCAGCGTGACATCGCGAACGCCGTTAAGCGCGCCCGTTACATGGCGCTCATGCCGTACACGGTCCCGGCCGTCAGCGGCCGCGGCGACCGTCGCAACCGTTAGTCCAGGGAGGTAGAGACATGAAGGTTATTCTGCTTCAGGAACTGAGGGGCCGCGGCGGCGAGGGCGACGTCATCAACGTTGCCGACGGTTTCGCGAACAACTACCTGCTCCGTCAGGGCATCGCCGTCCGCGCCACCAAGGGCGAGCTCAAGCAGCTCGAGCAGCGCCGTGGCGCCATCGCCAAGCGCGAGGAGAAGCGCATCGCCGAGGCTGAGTCCCTGCGCGAGCAGCTGACCGGCACGACCGTTCCGGTCGAGGCCCAGGTTGGCGAAGAGGGCGTGCTGTTCGGCTCCGTCACCGCTCCGATCATCGCCGAGGCCATCAAGGCCGTCACGGGCGTTGAGATCGACCGCAAGCGCGTCGACCTCAAGAACCCGATCAAGACCGCCGGCACCCACGAGGTCACCATCTCGCTGTACCGCGACATCAAGGCCGTCGTGACGCTGACCGTCGGTTCCGCCGACGCCCTGGCCGCCGAAGAGGCTGTCGAGGCTGAGGAGGAGGCTCCGGCCGAGGAGGCCGTCGAGGCCGAGGCTGAGGAAGCTGTCGAGACCGAAGAGGCCACTGAGTAACGCAGCTCCGCTTCACGCATGCGAGACCTGGGCACATCGCCCAGGTCTCTTTTTATATGGTTGGCCCATAGTCGCCTGTCCTTTCAGGCTATTCGGGCGGCTTTCAGGCTATCAACTCACGCACGAAGTCCACGGCGCTTTCGCGCGCCTTCTGTATACTGGCAGGACGCACTGTTTCCGAGGCATGGGGAGGGACTATGGCATCTGGCACCGACGATCGCACCGCGCGGACGACCGACCCTGCCGAGGAAGGCGGGTCGCGCCGCGGCCTGCCGCAGAACATCGAGGCGGAAAAATCCGTCCTGGCGGCGAGCATGCTCAACGCCGACGCGCTCACGGAGGTCATGATGCGCCTGAAGCCGGAGAATTTCTTCCGGCCGTCGCACCGCATCATCTTCGAGGCGATGTGCGATCTGAATTTGCGCCATATCCCGGTCGATCCGATCGCGCTGGCGGACACGCTGCAGGCGAACGGTCAGCTCGAGGCAGCTGGCGGCCGCGCGTACCTGGCCGACCTTGCCGATAACACCTTCGCGCTCACGAACTGGGCGAACCATGCCGATATCGTGAAGCGCACGGCCATCCTGCGCGAGCTCATCTACGCATCCGCGGACATCCGCGCGTTGGCGTACGACGCGCCGGACGATTTGAACGTGGTGGTGGAAGAGGCTGAGAAGACGCTCTTCAACGTGACGGAAAAGCGCGTGAGCTCCGCGTTCACGAAGATGGACAGCCTGCTCACGAGCGCCATGGACGAGATCACCCAGCTCGCGCAGCAGCAAACGCACATGGCGGGCGTCCCGAGCGGTTTCAAAGACCTCGACGAGCTCTTCGGCGGCTTCCGCGGCGGCGACCTGGTCATCCTGGCCGCGCGACCCGGCGTCGGCAAGACGTCGTTCGCGCTGAACCTGGCCGTGAATGCGGCGAAGGCGGGCACCACGGTGGCCTTCCTCTCGCTCGAAATGTCAGCTTCGCAGCTTACGCAGCGCATCCTGTGCTCGGAAGCGCGCGTGAACCTGGGCAATGTGCGCCAGGGTCGCATGACCGACTCGGACTGGATGGCCATCATCGAAGCGTCGAACACGCTGTACAACTTGGACATCTACATCGACGACACGCCGGCGCTCTCCATCCTCGAGCTGCGCGCAAAGGCTCGACGCGAGCTGCGCAGCAAGGAGAAGGGCCTGATTGTGGTCGACTACCTGCAGCTCATGCAGCCGCCCCGCGCCCGCGCCGACGGCAACCGCGCCGTCGAGGTCGGTGAGATCTCCCGTGGCCTCAAGGTCCTTGCGAAAGAGATGAACATGCCGGTCATCGCGCTCTCGCAGCTTTCCCGTGCCGTCGAGATGCGCGGCAAGAAGCGCCCGATGCTCTCTGACCTGCGCGAGTCCGGCTCCATCGAGCAGGACGCCGACATCGTCATGTTCATCGACCGCAGCATGGACGAGATGGAGGCAGAGCAGGACGGCCGCCCCGACCTGGGCACGGCAGAGATCATCGTGGCGAAGCACCGTAACGGCCCCACGCGCGACATCACGCTATCGTTCAGCGCCGAGCACACGCGCTTCATGAACTTCATCGATGAGGCCTACGTTCCGGCGCCCTAACGGGCGCCGGAACGGGCTGCCGCTGCGAAGCGCTCTCACGCCGAATCTAGCCGCGAACCCGAAGGTGGGCGGCCCTCCAGGCCAGCCCGCCTTCGCGTTCCCGTCTATCTTCGGCCCGAGCGCGCTTCTCGCTGACTCTACGAACGACCTGTGGGACTAAGGGTCCCGCCGTTCTGACGAACGGCGGATGCACCTCGCTATCGTTACGAACGACCTGTGAGATAAAAGGACCCTTCGCGCGGTATGTTGCTGAGATTCTCGAAGCCTCGACGGTTCAGGATGATGTTTCGCGCTACACTGCCCCCATGGGTAGAAAGATCACGTTCATACACGCCGCCGACGTGCACCTGGGCGCACCGTTCAGGGGGTTGCGCGCGCTTTCCGAGGCGTGGGCTGACCGCATGCTCCGGGCTATCCCCGAGGCGTTCGACCGCGTGATCGAAGCCGCCATCGACCGTGCGGTGGACTTCGTCGTCATTGCGGGCGACATTTTTGACACCTCGCGCGGCTCGTACGCTGACTACGTCCACTTCGCCAAGGGCTGCAGGCGATTGCAGCGCGCAGGCATCCCTGTGTACTTCTGCACCGGCAACCACGACCCGTACACCTCATGGCAAGGGCGCATGGTTGATCTGCCTGATAACGCCCACATGTTCAGCGCTGACAAGCCGTCGTTCTTCCTGTACGAGCGCGGTGGCGAGCCGCTCGCGCTGCTCGGTGGCCGCGGGTACTACAACCAGACGTGGTCGCACACCGAGGACATTAGCGCGGGTGTTTCACGTGAAGCAGCCGAGGAGGCGTTGGGCGCGACTGCGCCGTTCGCGGTGGGCGTGCTGCACACCGGCCTGCACCTTGACCGACTGAAAGCACCGTGCGACCCGAACGCCCTCTATGCTCGCGGCGTCGATTATTGGGCGTGCGGCCACGTGCACATGCCCTGGCAGGACATGCCGGAGAACCCGCATATTGCGTTTTCCGGAGTCGTCCAAGGCCGCGACATCAAAGAGACCGGCCCGCGCGGTGTCTGGCACGTCACGCTGGAAGAAGGCCTGCCGAACACTGCAGAGTTCATCCCCACGGCGTCGGTCGTGTGGGAGCGCCTGACGGTAGACGTGTCGGGCCTTGAAAGCCTCACGGCAGTACAAGAGAAGATTATGCGCGAGGAATTCCGCGCGAACGGCGACGCCCACTGCGAAGAGATGGTCACGCGCGTCACGCTCACGGGCGCTACTCCCCTGCACGGGCTGCTCCAGCGTCCGGGCGTGCTCGAGGACGTGCGCGCGGGATTGAACCACGGGTACTCCGTCTTCTTCTGCGACGCGCTGGTGGATGCCACCACCCAACCGCTCGACCGCGATGCGCTTCTGCGCGAAGGGCTGTTCCCTGCCGTGTTCATGCAGGCGGCAGATGCGCTGCATGGCGACGAGTTGGCCGAGCGCGCGCTGCTGCAAGACGAGTTCCTGAAGCTGGGCATGACGTTACCGTCGTCGACGGAGCGCTCGGTGGGCGAGCTTTCTCAAGGTGCGGAGCACCTGGTGCTCGATATGCTGCTCGGATCGGGAGACGCCTCATGAGCGTGTTCTTGGAGCGACTGCGCATGCGGGGGTTCGGTGCGTTCTTGGACAAGCGCATCGGCCCGTTCAAGCCGGGCATGAACGTGGTCTACGGCAAGAACGAGGCCGGAAAGACCACCACGGCGAAATTCATCGAAGGCGTACTGTTCGGCTGGGAGGCCGACCGTGGCGCCCGCAACACGTACCGTCCCGCGGGCATCGAGCGCACCGGCAGCATGGTCTTTGTTGACGAGAAGACCGGCGCCGAGCACGAGGTCTCGCGCGCCCGCAACGCCGACGGGCTGCAGGGCGCTTCCGAAGCGCTCGCGCTCTTCGACGACATCGACAAAGAGACGTTCACCACCATGTTCTCGCTCACGAGCGACGAGCTGCGCTCGTTGCGGAACACGCCGGACGTCACAGCGCGCCTGCTCACGGCAGGTTCAGGCACGGCGGCTTCGCCTGCACATGCGCTGGCCGAAGTGAACGAGCGCCTGGCCGCGCTGACCTCGCGCGCAGCAGGAGCCGAGGACTCCATCGCGAACCTGCGCGCTCGCCGAGAGGAGCTGCGCGCGCAGGTGGCACAGGCGGCGGAGGAGTCCGAGCGCGCGAAGGAGCAGGACAAGGAGCTGCGCGAGCTCGAACCGCAGCGCGTCGACCTGCAAGAGCGCCTGCGCGCGCTCAACGCGGAGATCGAACGGCTCACGGCGGCGCAGGCGACATTGGCGCGCCTGGACGAGAGCATCGCCGACGCCGACGAGCGTATCGCGCAGCTGAATGCCCAGGAGCAGGACGCGCGCCGTGACGAAAGCCGGTTCCGCGCCAGCGTCGCCCCCGACCTAGCTGCGCTCGACGACGCGGCGGACGCGCGCTTGCGCGAGACGCTCGACAACCTGGCGGAAGAGCGCGCTCGCCGGGAGCACGCGGTGGAGATCGCGCGCGAGAACAACCGCACGTCCACGGCAAGCTACCGCGCGTTCATGGAGAGCGAAGGATTGCAGGAGGGCTCCGCACCGCGCTCAGGCCAGCGCAGCGCGCAGCTCGTCATCTCGACGCTGCTACCCATCGTGCTCTTGGGCGCAGGCATCCCCACGTTCGTGATCGGTCGCATGAACCGCAGCCTGTCAATCAGCATGATTGGCGTGGGCCTTGTCATCTGCGGCGTGCTCATGGCCATCGCCGCCATGGTGCTCCTGTTCCGCCCGCCGCACCGCGAAGAGCAGCGCGGTGACCGGCAGCAGAGCCTGCGGTGGGTCATGCTGCAGGACGAGAAGAAGCTCGAAACCTGCGAGGCCGACCTGGCTGAGCACAACCAGACCATCGCGGCGTACCTGGAGAGCGTCGGGCTTGCTGGCGCGCACGGCTCGCTGCGCCATGCGCGCACGCTGCTCGACAATGCGAAGGAGGCGCGCGCCCAACTGCGCCTGTACGCGCAGCGCCGGCAGGCGATCGTGTCGCAGCGCGCGTCCGTGGAGTCCCGCTTGGACGAGGTGTACGCCCAGCGCGACGCGCTCGAGCGCGAGCTCTCCGCTGCGCACGCGTCCGTAGGGCTTGCGCCCGGCGTGCCCGTTTCGGCGGCCACGTTGTCCCAGGCGCTCGCCGCGAAGGTGCAGCAGCGTGATGGCCTGCAAGAGGCCCTCGACCGCGCGAACCACCGTGCCGGTGAGCTTAAGAGCATCCTTGCCGCGGCGCGCGAAGAACACCGCTTCGAAGCGCTCAAGTTCGAGGCGGAGCGCATCCAGACGCGCCTGAACGAAAGCTGCGATGCCTACGCGCGCCTGCTGCTGGCGCGCGCCATGCTGAGCTCCGCCATCGCCGTGTGGGAAAGCCGCAGCCAGCCCGAAGTGTACGCCCAGGCCAGCCGCCTGATGGCACGCATGACCGGCGGCGTGTGGACGGAAGTGCGCATGAGCGAGCGCGGCCGGCTTTCGGTGGTGGACGCATTCAAGACCGAGCGCGATCCGCTGCACCTGTCGCTCGGCACATGCCAGCAGCTCTATCTCTCGCTGCGCATCGCCCTGCTGACGGCGGCGGACAACGTGGGCCGCGCCGTGCCCATTCTGGCCGACGACATCCTCGTGAACTTCGACGACGAACGCCGCCGCGGTGCCGCCGAGGCGCTCGCCGAGCTGGCCCGCACCCGACAGGTCATCATGTTCACCTGCCACAAGGACATGGCGAAGCTCATGCAGAAAGTCGACCCCAAGCTGAACCTTATTAAGCTCTAATCCCTCGGTTGGCTGCTTCGGTGATGTGCTGTTCCGGGAACGCATGAAGAAAGTCCGGCCTCTGCCGGACTTTCTGAACAGCGAAGCGAGAGCGCGAAGCCTATCGCGTCCCCGGAGCGACACGCTCGTCGAGCATTCGCGCGATTCGGTGGCTCTGTAATATAATGACTGTTCGCGCGTGGTTTCCGCACGGACGCCCGCGCGCACCGCAGAAGCTGCTAACCGAGAGGGGCACCCATGCCATCCACCGTTCTGGTCGGCGCCCAGTGGGGCGACGAGGGCAAAGGTAAGATCACCGACCTCATCGCGCGCGATTACGATTACGTCGTGCGCTATCAGGGCGGCAACAACGCAGGTCACACCGTCATCCATGGCGACAAGAAGCTGGCGCTGCACCTTATGCCGTCCGGCGTCATGTACGAAACGGCCGTGCCGGTCATCGGCAACGGCGTGGTCATCGACCCGGGCGTGCTCGTGAAGGAAATGGCCATGCTCGAGGCGGAGGGTATCTCCTGCGAGCGCCTGAAGATTTCCTGCGACGCCCACGTCATCATGCCGTACCACAAAGACCTCGACGGCGCCGATGAAAAGCGCCTCGGCGAGAACAAGATCGGCACCACGAAGCGCGGCATCGGCCCCTGCTACCAGGACAAGGCCTCGCGCCGCGGCATTCGCGTGCAAGACCTCATGGACGAGAAGATCTTCCGCCTGAAGGTAGAGACCGCGCTCGCCCAGAAGAACTCCATTCTCGAGAAGATTTACGGCTTGCACACCTACACGGTGGAAGAAATCTGCGAAGAGTACCTGCCGTACGCGCGCATCCTGAAGCCGTACATGGCAGAGACCGCTCAGCTGCTCAACGACGCGCTGCGCGACGGCAAGAACGTCCTGTTCGAGGGCGCTCAGGGCACGCTGCTCGACATCGATCACGGCACCTACCCCTTCGTCACGTCCTCGTCCTGCTGCGCCGGCGGCGCAGCCACGGGCTCGGGCGTGGGCCCCACGGCCATCACGAAGGTGCTCGGCATCCAGAAGGCCTACGTCACGCGCGTGGGCTCCGGACCGTTCCCGACAGAGCAGCGCTTCGCCGAGGACGGCGGCACGCCGGAAGAGGCTGAGGTCGGCGAGCTGCTGTGCCAGGTGGGCCACGAGTACGGCGTCACCACCGGTCGCAAGCGCCGCTGCGGCTGGTTCGATGCGGTCATCGCGCGCTACGCCGCCGAGGTGAACGGCCTGACGGACGTGGCGTTCACGAAGCTTGACGTGCTGTCGGCCTTCGACACCATCAAGGTCTGCGTGGCCTACGAGCATGAGGGCGTGCGCTACGACTACTTCCCCATGCAGCAGAGCGTGCTGTTCCACGCGAAGCCCATCTACGAGGAGCTGCCGGGTTGGAAGGGCGTCGACATCACGGAATGCCGCACCTACGAGGAGCTGCCCGAGAACGCGCGCAACTACATCGAGTACCTCGAGAAGCTTGTCGGCGTGCCCATGAGCATCATCGCCGTCGGCCCCGACCGCGATCAGACGATCCTGCACGGCTGGGAGTAAGTTTATTCCGCCGTTCTGACGAACGGCGGAAGACCCGACGCTGCGAAACGTTCTGGCGCCCCATCTAGCCATTTAAGCCCCCTGTGGCGGACCAAAGTCCAGCCACAGGGGGCTTTCGGTCTATCTAGGGCGCCAGAACGCTTCTCGCTGACGTTACGAACGACCAGGGCTACAAAACCATCAGTCCGGCCGGTCTTCGCGTTCCCGCCTATTTTCGGCGCCATGGGGCTTTTCGCTGACCCTTTTGGGACCTGCGGGCGTTAGGATCCTGGCTCCGATGGCACAAAACGGCCGATGTCGGTGCCACGCGGTGCGGAATGTGCGCCGAATGATCGCATTCATTTCTCGAAAAGCTGCATTCATTCTGAAAACACGCGCTGGAAGCGGCCTAGTGCCACCGACATCGGCGGTTTTGTGCCATCGCCGGAGTGTGCTGGTGAAGCAGCGCACCCCTCCAACGCCCGCCTTTACTGCCATTTCCGCTTTGGCCGTTTCGGCGGGCTCGCCGTTCGCTTGCGTGCGTTCCGCGACGTGGGGGTGCGCTTCGCCTTCGCTTTTGGGAGCGTGATAGAAATATCGCGGGTTGCGCGATAGAATTCTTCTCGCACTAACGACTGCATTGTTCTTGCCGTTCTGACGAGCGGCGGAAGGGAAACGAACATGAACATCCTGCTTCTTGGGTCTGGCGGCCGCGAGCATGCGATCGCGTGGGCGCTCGCCAAGTCCCCGAAGTGCGAGAAACTCTACGTTGCGCCCGGCAACGGCGGCACGGCCTCCTTCGCGGAGAACGTGTCCGGCCTGAACGCCGAAGACGGCGCGGCGGTGCTGGCGTTCGCGCGCGAGCACGCGATCGATCTGGTGGTCATCGGCCCCGAGGCCCCGCTCGTGGCGGGCGTGGCCGACGTGCTGCGCGAAGCGGGCGTGGCCGTGTTCGGCCCGGACGCGCAGGGCGCGCAGCTCGAGGGCTCTAAGACCTACAGCAAGGAGTTCATGGAGGCCAACGGCATCCCGACCGCTCGCTACCAGAGCTTCACGGACGAGGCCGCGGCGCTCGCGTATGTGGACGAACTCGGCGCGCCCATCGTGGTGAAGGCCGACGGCCTGGCCGCAGGCAAGGGCGTCGTCGTGGCCGAGACGGTCGAGGCCGCGCGCGATGCCGTGCACGACTGCTTCTCCGGCGCGTTCGGCGCTGCCGGCGCCACGGTGGTCATCGAGGAGTGCATGGTGGGCCCGGAGTGCTCCCTGCTCGCCTTCGTCACCGGCGGCAAGGCGTTCTGCATGGCCACGGCGCAGGACCACAAGCGCGCCTTCGACGGCGACTGCGGTCCGAACACGGGTGGCATGGGCGTGTACTCGCCGGTGCCCATCGTGACCGACGAGGAGCTGGCGGCCATGGTGAACGTCATGGAGACGTCCGCCGCCGCCACGGCGCGCGAGCCGTTCGAGCATGACTACCGCGGCGTGCTCTATGGCGGCTTCATGCTGACCGAGGAAGGCCCAAAGGTGCTCGAGTTCAACGCGCGCTTCGGCGACCCGGAGACCCAGGTGGTCCTGCCGCGCCTGAAGTCCGACCTCGTGGACGTCATGTGGGCCGTCGCCAACGGCCGTCCGGAGGACGTGGAGCTGGCATGGTCCGACCAGTGGGCCGTGTGCGTCGTCCTCGCAAGCGAGGGCTACCCTGGCTCGTACGAGAAGGGCAAGGTCATCCTGGGCGTCGACGACGCGGAGGAGCTGGAGGGAGTGAAGGTCTTCCACGCTGGCACCGCCCACAACGCCGACGGCGAGCTCATCACCAACGGCGGACGCGTGCTGAACGTCGTGGCCCTGGCTGATACGTTCACCGAGGCGCGCGAGCTGGCTTACGAGGCGTGCGACCGCATCGAGTTCGAGGGCAAGCAGTACCGCAGCGACATCGGCTACCGCGCCGCCGCGGTCTTCGAGGAGCGTTAAAGCCGGCGCCCGCGCGTCCGCTGCCGGACGCGCTTGACGATTTGTCCGTTTTTTCTCGCGACCAGGGATTGTTGGAACGTCCCTGGTCGCGTTGTTGTATCGTGGTCGATTGAACGAACTCGGCGTGGCTTTGGCCGCGTCCCACGATACGCAAGGCCGGTGACTATGCTTTCCGAACGATTGCTGACGACAGTCGTGCGCGAGTGCACGAAGCAGTACTTGAAACTGAAGCCGACGGAGGACACGCACGTGCCCGCGCCCGTCCCCGGGCAGCCGTACATGCTCTACATGCACGTGCCGTTCTGCGAACGACTGTGCCCGTATTGCTCGTTCAACCGCTTCCCGTACTCCGAGGAGCGTGCTCGGCCATACTTCAAGAACCTCCGCGCCGAGATGCGCATGCTCAAGGACCTGGGCTACGATTTCGACAGCCTTTACATCGGCGGCGGCACGCCCACCATCATGCTCGACGAGCTATGTCAGACCATCGACGAGGCGCGCGAGCTGTTCAGCATCAAGGAGGTCTCGAGCGAGACGAACCCGAACCACCTGATCCCTGAGCACCTCGAGGCGCTCCAGGGTCGCGTGCAGCGCCTGTCCGTGGGCGTGCAGAGCTTCGACGACGGGTTGCTCAAGCAGATGGACCGGTACGACAAGTACGGCAGCGCGGAAGAGATCTTCGAGCGCATCAAGGTGGCCGCCCCGTACTTCACCTCGCTCAACGTGGACATGATCTTCAACTTCCCGCTGCAGACGGAGGAGATGCTGCGCCACGACCTCGAGATGGTGCTGGCTAGCGGCGCCGGGCAGACCACGTTCTACCCGCTCATGGCCTCGCCCTCGGTGGAACGAAGCCTGGCCGCCACGGTGGGCAAGGTGGACTACGCGCGCGAACAGCGTTTCTACGAGATTATCTGCGAGGCGCTCACGGGTGGCGAGAACCCGGCGTACGAGTTCGGCAGCGCGTGGACGTTCAACCGCCGCGAGCCGGTGACGGCTGCCGAAACCCAGGGTGCCGAAGCGCGCGACGGCGGTCCGATGATCGACGAGTACGTGGTCGACTACGAGGAGTACCCGGCCATCGGCTCCGGCGGCATCACGTACCTGGGCAACAGCCTGTACGTGAACACGTTCTCCATCAAGGAGTATAACGAGGCCATCGAGTCCGGCCGCATGTCGCTCTCCGGCAAGACCACGTTCACGAAGCGCGAGCGCATGCGCTACCGCTTCATGATGCAGCTGTTCGGCCTGCGCCTCGACAAGCAGCAGTTCCTGCGCGATTTCGGGTGCACGGTGGAGCAAGGTCTGCCGCTCGAGATGGACTTCATGAAGCTCTCCGGCGCCTTCGCTACCAACGACGAGAACGAGCTCACGCTCACGCCGAAAGGCCGCTACCTCATGGTGGTCATGATGCGCCAGTTCTTCATTGGCGTGAACAACCTGCGTGATCAGGCACGCGAGGCCTTGCATGGCGAAGAGCGCGAACTCCTCTTCGGCGACGGCTCGATATGCGCCGGCTGCGGGAAGTAGCCACGCGGGCGTGCGGACGCGACGTGCCGCGGCGCTGCGGTGCGAGCGCGGGATGGGCTCGCACTCAGTTCAGCCTCGAATCGGGCGCAAGGCCTCAGAAATCGAGCAAGAAGTTCGCGAAAACGCTTGACCTGAGCGTAGCGAGCACGTAATATACTAATCCGCGCTTGCGCGAACCGGTCAGGTAGCTCAGTTGGTAGAGCAGGGGATTGAAAATCCCCGTGCCGGGGGTTCGAGTCCCTCTCTGACCACCATTCAAAATTGGAAGGCTCCCAGCAAAGGGAGCCTTTTTTGTTTGTCTCTTCGACTACCTGGGTGACAAACAAATCTTTCCCGCCTTTTAACCATCTGGCCATCGTGTGCGGGGCGTGGCGCAGTACCATGGGGTCACTGCGCGCGATTGCGCATGGCAGGACCATGAACGACATCACGAACGACACAGGAGGGACGCCCATGCTGACCGACGAGCTTGGCAGCGAAATCATCGTCGACGAGAAGGACAAGTTCGTCATGCGCACGAAGATGTGCGACACCATGCTGCAACCGAACGGCATCATCCACGGCGGCATCAGCGCGTACCTGGCCGAAAGCGCCGCGAACCTGTGCGTCATGCACCATGTGGAGGATCCGGAGCACATGTTCCCGGTGGGCCTTGAGCTCACGTCGAGCCATCTGCTGCCGGTCATGCCGGGCGACACGGTGGAGACGGTGGCCACGCCCATTCGCGAGGGCGGCCGCATCCGCGTGTGGGAGATCAAGCAGTACCGTCTGAGCGACGGCGAGCTCTTCAACCGCTCCCAGCTCACCATGTACGTGAAAATCAAGCGTGACTAATTTCTGCGCACGGCTCACTCACGCAACGCCGCTTCAGCACGACCGAAGCGGCGTTCTATAATCATGCGAAAGCATTCTCGCGAGATGGGAGTACACATGTCCGAAGCAACGCCGCTCGTCGGCATCATCATGGGGTCCGAATCCGACATGCCCGCCATGGAGCCGTGCATGAAGCAGCTTGAGGAATTCGGCATCCCGTACGAGGTGAAGGTCGCCTCCGCGCACCGCAAGCCCGCCGAGGTCCACGATTGGGCGTCCTCCGCGGTCGAGCGCGGGCTGCGCGTTATCGTGGCAGCTGCCGGCAAGGCGGCGCACCTGGGCGGCGTCGTGGCCGCGTACACTCCGCTGCCGGTCATCACCGTGCCCATGAAGACGTCTGACCTGGGCGGCCTGGACTCGCTGCTGTCCATGGTGCAGATGCCCTCCGGCGTGCCGGTGGCGTGCGTTGCCATCAACGGCGCGAAGAACGCCGCCATCCTGGCCGTGCAGATCCTCGGCACTGGCCGCGACGGCTGCCGTGAGAAGATCGCCGACTTCAAGGCGAAAATGGCGGAGTAGTTTGTTCCGCCGTTCTACGAACGGCGGAACAACTCGACGCTGCGCGCTTCCGGAGTGCGCCTTCTGGCCACTCAAGGAGCCCTTGGCGGACCATAGTCCAGCCAAGGGCTCCTTTCGTGTCCATAAGGCGCACTCCGAAAGCGCTCGCTGACGTTACGAACGGGATGGGCTACAAAACGTTTTCAATTCCGAGGCGACAAAGGGCTCGCACAGCCCTCTTCCCGAATAGCGGGAGGAGGGCTTTTCTCGTTGGCCTACAATGGGGCGCACACAACGATAGGGGGACAGCATGGCGAAGAAGCTGTACATGGGCAACGAGGCGTTCGCGCACGCGGCGCTGGCCGCGGGTGTCCGCGTGATGGCGGGCTATCCGGGCACGCCGTCGTCCGAGCTCATTGAGACCGTCGCGAAGGAGCACGCCGCCGGGCGCGCCGAGGGCGTGCACGTGGAGTGGTCCACGAACGAGAAAGCAGCCCTGGAGGTGCTGGCCGGTGCTTCGTACACCGGCGCGCGCACGCTGTTCACCTGCAAGATGGTCGGACTCAACGTAGCGAGCGACGCGCTCATGAGTCTCAACTACGTGGGCGTGAAAGGCGGCACGGTGCTATTCGTGGCGGACGATCCGGGCCCCATCTCCTCCCAGACCGAGCAGGACACCCGTCGGTTCGCGTCGTTTGCGAAGCTGCCGGTGCTCGACCCCACCACGCCGGAGGAAGGCTGCGAGATGATGGCCGCCGCCTTCGAGCTGTCGGAGGCGTACCGCACCCCCATCATCGTGCGCCCCACCACGCGCATTAACCACGCTTCCACGTTCATGGAGTTCCCTGAGGTCACGCATGCGAAGCCCGTTCCTGAGGAAGGCTTCGAGCGCGACCCGAAGTGGGTCATCTTCCCGCGCCGCGCCTTCCAGGCCCATGGCGAGATCAACGAGCGCCTGCGCGCTATCGCGCAGGATTTCGCGAGCGGCCCGTTCGCGAAGTTCAACCCTATCGTCGAGGTTCCGGCGGGCAGCGCGTTCGACGAAGCGCCCGTCTATGAGGGCGCGGCGTTCGCTGAAGAGCTCGATCGCCGCGAAGCCGCCCACGTCGCGGCCGAGGATGAGCTGCTCGCGTCAGGCGCCGGCGAAGCCGACTTCGCAGCGCTGGAAACCGCGCGCACGGCGAATGTCCCGCGCATCGGCTTCGCATGCGGTGGCGTCTCGGCGGCGTACGCGCGCGAGGCGCTCGGCGTGCTCGAAGCGCTGGCGCGCGAGGCGGGCACGGAGCTGCCGGCATACCGCTTCATGCAGGTGGGCACGCCGTACCCCTTCCCAGAGGACGCCGCCCGTGCGTTCATGGACGGGCTCGAGACCGTCGTCGTGTTCGAAGAGCTCGACCACGTGATCGAGGACGAGCTGCTCATGCAGGCTGGCCGTACGCACGCAGCCTGCCAGGTGCACGGACGCCGCGACGGCGTGGCGCGCGACCGCGGCGAGAACACGGTCGACGATATCCTGCGCCGTCTGGCGAGTGCGTTCTCCGCGTTCGCCGACATGCCGCAGAACCTGGCTGCCAGCCTGCCGGAGCCCGCGGCCTTCGAAGGCGCGCTGCCCACGCGCCCGCCGGTGCTGTGCGCTGGCTGCCCGCACCGCGGCAGCTTCTCGGCCGTCAAGCGCGCGCTCGGCGGACGCCCGGCCGTGCTCTGTGGCGACATCGGCTGCTACACGCTCGGCAACGCGCAGCCGCTCGATGCCGTGGACACCTGCCTGTGCATGGGTGCCGGCATCACGATGGCGCAGGGTTTCGCCGTGGCCGAGCCGGACAAGAAGTGCGTTGCCGTCGTGGGCGACTCGACGTTCTTCGCGAGCGGCATGACCGGAGTGGCGAACGCCGTCTACAACCAGCACGACGTGACCATCGTGGTGCTCGACAACGCCACGACCGCCATGACCGGCGGCCAGCCGCACCCGGGCACCGGCATCACGCTCATGGGATCGCAGTCGCAGCCCATCGACATCGAGGGTACGCTGCGCGCGCTCGGCGTGCAGTGCGTCGTGCGCGCGAACCCGTTCGACCTGGACGAGGCCACAGCCGCCGCGCAGGAAGCCATCGACTTCGAAGGCCCGAGCGCGCTCATCTACGTGGGCCCGTGCATCCAGCTCTCGAAGCCGAACGCGCCGGTGTGCATCAATCCGGACGCCTGCACCGGCTGCAAGAAGTGCATCACGAGCATCGGTTGTCCTGCCATTGGATTCGACGTGGACGCGCGCGGCCCGAAGGCCAAGCACGGCCAGGCCGTGGTGGACACGAGCCTGTGCACCGGCTGCGGCCTGTGCACGTTCACCTGCCCGTTCGGGGCCATCGAAAAAGGAGGAGCGCGATGATTAACATCCTGCTTGCGGGCGTGGGCGGCCAGGGCACGGTGCTCGCCGCGAAGGTCCTGGCGCAGGCTGCGCAGAACAACGGCTGGAAGGTGCGCACGGCCGAGACCATCGGCATGGCACAGCGTGGCGGCAGCGTCGTGAGCCACGTGCGCATGGGCAATGAGGGAGAGCCGGTGCACGCGCCGCTGTTGGCCCTGCAGTCCGCTGACGTGGTCATCGCGTTCGAGCCGGCCGAGGCCGCGCGCGTGCTGCCGTACCTGAAACCGCACGGCCTGGTGGTGACCGCCCAGACCGCCGTCCAGCCGGTCACGGCCGCGCTCTCGAAAGAGCCCTACCGCGCGTCCAGCGTGCTCGAAGGGCTGCAGGCCCAGGTGGAGCGCCTGGTCGTGGTGGACGACGAAGCGCTCACGCATCAGGCGGGCAGCCGCAAGGCGCTCAATACGATCCTGCTCGCGAAGGCAGTCCAGGCCGCCGACCTGGGCATCACGCTCGACGATTTGCGCGCCGCCATCGAAGTGTGCGTGAAGGAGCGCTTCGTGCCGCTTAACCTGAAGGCCATCGAAGTGGCAGTGGCGTAAGGCGCGCCGCGGCGTGCCTGCTCTTCGTGTGTCCGGGCGCCCGCTCCGCCGAGCGCGCGCTCGTGCTCCACGCGCCACGCGAGGCCCCGCTCAGTTTCGCGCGCCTTCGCCCTTCTCGCTGCCGTTCACACACCTGTTACGCGCGCGCCGGCGTGCATCTGCTACCATGCACGCATAAACCGTTGACGAGGAAGTAACGGTGGGCGCGCGCTCACAGAGAGTCGGGGGTGCTGGGAACCTGGCAGCAAGCGGTCCATCAAATGGCCCTCTGAGGGCTTGCGCGAACGGTTGGCGCTGGGCTCGGCGCGCGGAATCGGCGGAATGCCGGGTTCGCGAACGCGGGCACGGCGGCGGCTCACTAGCGCAAGACGGGTGCTCCCGTTACAGGGCAGGATGTGACGAGCGGGCGTTTCGCCGGCAGCGCATCCGCGAGTGGGCGCCGAACGGCGCCAAGCAGTGGTGGCACCGCAGGAGTCTCAGCTCTTGTCCCTGCACGAAGGATGTAGGAGGCAAGGGCTTTTTTTGTTGCCCGCCGTCTCCGACGGATCGCGAGGAGCGCCCCGCGCCCTCAGGAAGGAGCACCCATGCAACTCACCGACGAGCAATTCGACCTGTTGAAAGCCCAGTTCAAGACGCTGAAAGAGCGCTCGCCCTTCTACGCGAAGAAGTTCGAGGGCATCGATCTGACCGACGTGCAGACCCAGGCCGACTTCGAGAAGCTTCCGTTCTCCGAGAAGGCGGACCTGCGCGCGGCGTACCCGCTGGGATTGCAGGCCGTGCCGGACGAGCGGGTCGTGCGCATCCATAGCTCTTCGGGCACCACGGGCACGCCGGTCATCATCCCCTACACCCAGCAGGACGTCACCGACTGGGCCATCCAGTTCGCGCGCTGCTACGAGACCGCGGGCATCACGAACACCGACCGCATCCAGATCACGCCGGGCTACGGCCTGTGGACCGCGGGCATCGGCTTCCAGCTGGGCGCTGAGCGTTTGGGCGCCATGGCAATCCCCATGGGCCCGGGCAACACCGACAAGCAGCTGCAGATGATGCAGGACCTCAAGTCCACCGTGCTGGGCGCCACGAGCTCGTACGCGCTGTTGCTGGCCGAAGAGATCAACGAGCGCGGCCTGCGCGACAAGATCTACCTGCGCAAGGGCGTCATCGGCTCCGAGCGCTGGGGCGACAAGATGCGCAAGCGCATCTCGAACGAGCTCGGCGTGGAAATCTTCGACATCTACGGCCTTACGGAGGTTTACGGCCCGGGCATCGGCATCAGCTGCCACGAGCACAACGGCATGCACGTGTGGAGCGACTATGTCTACATCGAGATTGTCGACCCGAAGACCGGCGAGGTCCTGCCCGATGGCGAGGTGGGCGAGCTCGTGCTCACCACGCTGCGCAAGGAGGGCGCGCCGCTCATCCGTTACCGCACGCACGACCTCACGCGCATCATCCCCGGCGCGTGCGCGTGTCCGCACGGCGACAAGCACCCGCGCATCGACATCCTGGTCGGTCGCACGGACGACATGTTCAAGGTCAAGGGCTGCAACATGTTCCCCGCGCAGGTGGAAGAGGTCATCGCCATCACCGACGGCGCGAGCTCGGAATACCAGGTCATGATCGAGAACATCTCCGGCCGCGACGTGCTGACCGTGCTGTTCGAGACGCCGCTTGAGGGCGAGGAGAAAGAGCGCTGCGAGCAGGAGCTGGCCATGATCTTCAAGGCGAAGATCGGCTGCACGCCGGATGCCGTGGGCGTCCCGATGGGCGAGCTGCCGCGCTCCGAGAAGAAGACGAAGCGCATCTTCG
>CASEJD010000120.1 GCA_949288145.1 uncultured Coriobacteriia bacterium | reverse complement strand
GGCCCGCATGGCGGCAGGTTCGGGGGGCGCGCACCGCGCCAGCCGAAGGCGAGCCCGGCGCGCCGTTTCGCGCTGTCCGTGGGCACCATCGTGCGCGAGCGCGAGGCGTTCACGCACGATGTCATCGAGGCGCAGCTGAAGGAGACGGCGCTCTCCGACGAAGACAAGGCGTTCGGCACCAAGCTCGCGCTTGGCGTGACCATGAGCGTTGGCACGCTCGACGAGCTCATCGACCGGTACGTCACGAACCCGGGCGACCTCGCGCCCACCGTGCGCGACGCGCTGCGCGTTTCGGCGTACGAGATCGTCTTCCTGGAGAAGAGCGCCTACGCCGCTGTCGACCAAGGCGTCGAGCTCGTGCGCTCCGTGGAACCGCGCGCCGTCGGCCTGGCCAACGCCGTCTTGCGCAAGATCGCGGGGGCGAAAGAGGACTTCCCGTTCGGCAACCCGGAGAAGAGCCTGCAGGCGTTGGCGCGTTTGAACGCGTTCCCGGCGTGGCTGGCAAAGACGGTGCTGGACGATCGCGGCCTACCCGCGCTCAAGGACTTCATGGCAGCGTCGAACGAGGTCGCGCCCTTGTACCTGGCCGTGAACGCGCTGCGCTGCAGCGAGGACGAGGCGCGTGCCGCGTTTGAGGAGGCATCGGCTGGAGCCGAGCCGGCAGGCTTCGGGGGACGCGCTATCCCGCGCTGCTGGCGCTTGGAGAACCATCGTGCCGTTGCGCACCCGGCGGTCGCGTCGCTGTTGAAAGAGGGCAAGCTCTTCGCGAGCGACGCCTCGGCGCAGGCCATCGCGCGCTTGGCGGTGCCGCGTCAGATGCCGGGCCGCTTCTTGGAAGTGGGCGCGGGCCGTGGCACCAAGAGCATCCTGCTGCAGAACGTGGCACAGGAGCGCTTCGGCGAGCAGATGCCCCTGGAGACGGTCGACAACCTGGCGTTCAAGACGAAGATCCAGGCAAAGCGCGCCAAGCTCACCGGCGTTCGCTTGGACGAGGCGCACACGCTCGATGCGCAGCGTCTGCGCGCTAAGTTCGGAGAGCAGAGCTTTGACGCGGTGTTCGTGGATGCTCCCTGCTCGGGGCTTGGCACGCTGCGCCGCCATCCGGAGATCCGGTGGCGCGTGAAGCCGCGCGATATCGAAGACTTGGCGCGCTTGAACGCCGCCATCCTGCAAGAAGCGGGCGCGTGCGTGAAGCAGGGCGGCGTGCTGACGTACGCTACGTGCACGGTCACGCGCGCTGAGAACGAGCGCGTGGTGGAGCGTTTCATGAAGAGCGCGGTGGGCGAGCGGTTCAAGATCGTGCCGCTTGGCGCCCTCTCTCTCCAAGGCGAGGCGCTCGCGGGCGCGGACGCCCTGTTCTTCGCGTCGAACTTGGAAAGCGGCGGTCCTGACGCCCATTTCGCTGCGCAGTTCGTGCGCGTTCGATGATGCAAAGCGCTTGGCGGCTTGACGCGCGGTACTGTGGAGTTCCATACTTGGTACCAAGCGCATGCCGCCAAGCGCTGTTTTGTGCGGTGTGTCGCCTCACCAACCTTGCGTGAAAGGTTCCGCCATGCCGAACAAAGCCCAGGTCATCAAGATTTCGAGCAAACGTCAGATTACTATCCCCGCCAAGCTGTACCAGTCGCTTGGCTTCGGTGGAAATGCTGTGTGCGTTCAGGTGGGCTCGGGTTTGCTCCTGCTTCCTGAAGATGCCGTTGAGGCAGCGAAGGACCAAGCGGAGCTTGAGGACATGGCGGATCATGCCGTGCGGGAGTTTACGCCCCAGCGCCAAGCGCCAGCTTCTAAGGCTGAGGCCTCGCACGAGGAGCAAGAGCTGTCCGATTCGAACGCCTCTCAGGTGGATTCCGACGAGACGGCTTCCCACCAACGCGACGACGCTGCCGAGCACGCTGGTGCGGCACACGCCGAGCCACGTCGACGTTTGTGGGACGAGGCCTCAGCGGGGCACGGCCATGGCTCTGCCGACAAACGTCGTCGCAAGGCGGTTGAATCTGACGAGGTGTTCCAGTCTGCTGCTGCCGCGGTCGTTTCCGCTGCGAAGGAGTATCCGGCCATCGAGCGCGTGTACCTGTTCGGCTCCATCGCCCGCGGTGCGTACGACGACAAGAGCCCGGTCGACGCCCGCATCGAGCTGCGCCCGTTCGCAAGCTTTGGCCTGCACGACCTCATGGAGTTCGGCGGCATCGTCGAGGAAGCCACCTCGCGCCATGCGAACGTCATCTCCGCGGCTGTGGTGAAGAACCAAGAGCTCGCCGCCGCCATCGAACGCGAGAAAGTGCTCGTGTACTCGCGTTCGTAGCGCTTCTATCGGAGAGTCGCCACGCGTCTCGATCGAGCGCTTGATCCTGATGCGCAATGACGCAGACTAAGATGAAGGCCCCATCCGGGGCCTTCTCTGTAGAATGCGCAGGTGCAAAGTGGACACTGCCTGCGTGGCACGGTTTGATGCTTGTGCTGTTACGCAAGGTTGGCGACAGCGTAATCTGCTTCCTCTTGCGTGAACTTGTCTCCGTACTCGGACGTCAGCTGATCGCGGATCGCCTCGGGCGACATGGCCATCGTCTCCTGGTACTGCTTTGCTTTTTCGAGCGCGTTCGCGTTCCAGTCCGCGGTCATGTTGTCGATGGCGTACTGCGCGGCCTCGGCCGAGTACTGCTCACCGTACTCGGAGACGAGTTGATCGTAGATGCCCTGCTTGGACATGTACATCGTCTCGCTGTACTGCTCCGCTTTCTTGAGCGCCGTCTTGTACTCGGTCGGCACGTCAGCTTCGGATTCCGCCGCCGGCTCGGCTTCAGTGGATGCGGTGGATTCAGACGTGGCGGTCGTCTCAACCGATGCCGTGGCCTCGGTGGTCGCCGTCTCGCTCGCGGTCGTCTCCGCTGTCGTGTCCGAACTGCATCCTGCCAGCGTGAACGCGAGCGCTCCGGTCGCGGCGATAGCGCCTGCGGTCTTCAAGATGTTCATGAAACCTCCTTGCCTTAGGTGCGATATCGCCCGATGATACGGAGGGTTCAACGCGGTTTCATTAGCTCGGAGCTAAGATTTAGACCGATTGCTCATGCGTCCAATGTGTCGCAATGAGATGCACTTTGGACTAATCGTCTTTCTGTGCGTAACCGAACGACGCGCAGGGCATGAGATCGAAGCCAGCAGGCACGGCGAGTGCTTTACTGAGTTCCGCATTGGTGGCGACCGCCGTCGTCCCGGCAATCTTTCGTGCCATTTTTGAAGCAGATTAACGATTGGGCCAAGCGGTACGTGGAGGGATAGGCTCTTTGAGTGCGTTCGCCCTGGCGACAACGCTCAGAATGCATGCGCCTTTTCAGTGTTAGGCAAGGGCAACGCTATGGCAGCATCACAAGTGCCACTGTCTTAGTCAAACGTATACAACCAGTTCAACAGACTAATCTCTATCATTTTGGCAAGGGGGTTTATACCAGGGTTTACGCATTTACACCTCGTATCTTGTTTCGGTCGATGCGTCAGCGCAGCGTGAGGGGCACAATCCGGACCAGCCAGAAGCACGTGCGACGGCAGCTCACGATTGTGGCTGGCGTAGCTGCCTGGGTGCACGAATTAGAGAGAGGGGAGACATGGAAAACCGTATGGAGATGACGCGTCGTGGTGCGCTCAAGCTGGGAGGCCTGGCAGCTGTTGGGCTGTTCGGTTCGAGCATGCTGGCTGGCTGCCAACCGAAGGAGTCGCCGCGCCGCGGTGAGAACGTGGGCGGAGCAAGCGGCTCTGTTGGCGCGAGCTTTCTACAGGCGCCCGAGCCAATCACCGACTTCGCTCAGACGCACGATTACGACGTAGTGGTCGTGGGCGCTGGCGAATCCGGCCTGTCGGCGGCGCACACTGCTTCTGCGGCGGGGGCGCGCGTTGCCGTGGTGCAGAACATCAATACCGCCCAGACCACAGGCAACATGGCTGCGTCCATTGACCTGACCCAGACCGACGAAGCGGCTGTGCAGGCCTGTGTGAGCTTCATCAACTGGAAAAGCGACTACCGCTCCAACCGAGACCTCGTGAACGTGTGGGCACATAACTCACAGGAGGCGCTCGCCTGGTGGGCCGACGAGGCTCAGCAGGGCGGCGTGGAACCTAAGTTCCACGACGCGGTCCTCAGCTACAACGGTTACGACATTCACCTGCACGCGAACACCTATTTCCACGTGGAGGGCAATCACAATGCTGCCGCGTTGGCCATTGCCGAACGCTTGGCGCAACAGGGCGTCGAGTTCTTCTACAACACCCCGTGCGTGCAGCTGGCTGTCTCTGAGGGTGCTGTGACTGGCGTCATCTGCAAGAACGAGAATGACGAGCATGTGCTCTTCAACGCTGCCAAGGGCGTTATCCTGGCATGTGGCGACTACTCGAGCAATCGTGAGATGCTCGACTATTACTCGCCGGATACGAAGGGCTTCGACCTGTTCACCACGTTCCGCGACGGCAGCGCGCTATGCGCCGGCATGTGGGCGGGCGCAATCATGACCCCAACCGTGCACACTAAGATGATTCACGGCGAGCCGGCAAATGTCCGCTTGGAGATGCCCTTCCTGTTCTTGGACATGCACGGACGCCGTTTCGCGGACGAGACGTGCTGCCGCATGGGCTATATGAACAACTTCGCGCGTCCGTATCTGGCGGAGCTTGGTTTCGAGAACTCCTTCGGTGCTAAGTTCTTCAGCATTGTTCCTGGCAACTGGGAGAGCTATTACGAGCAGTGGAAGGCCGCGCATCCCTACGACATCTCCCAGTACAACGGCGCCAACAAAGTTGACCCGAGCAAGTGGATCTCCGCCACGTCTGTGGAGGAGCTTGCGCAGAAGATGATTGACTATGCCGCGGAGAATGAACTGCCGTGCGATTTTGACGTGCAGACTGTCGTGGATGCCGTGACCCGCTACAACGAGGTGTGCGCTTCCGGCCGTGACGAGGACTTTGGAAAGTCTGCAGAGTTCCTTGTTCCTATCGAGGGCGAGACCATCTATGCGGTACCGCGCGGTTCCAACAAACTGCCTGCCATCCTGGGTGGTTTGGTGGTCAACGCCGATCACCAGTGCTTGAACGGCGAGTTCCAGCCTATTCAAGGCCTGTTCGCCGTAGGCAACGCTTCTGGTCAGTTCTTCGGTGGCGTCGACTATCCGATGGACATTGAAGGCCTCTCGATTGGTCGCGCAATCACGTCTGGTTACGTTTGTGGCGCCCATGTGGCGAGCCTGTAGTCAGAGCGCATGCGCGCACAAACGATCTTGATAGGAGAGACCTATGTCTAAAACGGAACCGAGCGTCAAGACGCCAAGCTCGAAACGAAAGAAGCCGCTCATCATCGTCGCGGTGGTCGCCGCGGTCGTCGTCATCGCAGGCGCGGGCTTTTGGGTCTGGCACGAGCAGCCGGGTTTCTGCAATGCCATCTGCCACACTCCGATGGACGGCTATTTGCAGACCTACGAGGCCGAGATTGGTCAGCCGACCACCGATAAATGGGGCAACGAGGTGGCGGATGCAAGCGGCATGATGGCAACCGTTCATCGTGCTGATGGCGAGACCTGCCTGGACTGCCACGTTCCCACGCTGGGCGAGCAGATTTCAGAGGGCGCCAATTGGGTTGTGGGCAACTACTATTTCCCGCTGTGGGAGCGCACAAGCGAAGAGCTTGTCGCCGCGCGCGGGCTGGACGACCCGGATCAGTTCTGCTTGAACGAAGGTTGCCACAACATGACCCGCGAGGAGCTTGAGGCGAAAACGAGCGATCGCGAGTTCAACCCGCATACTCCGCAGCACGGCGTGGCGGAGTGTACAGACTGCCACAAGGCCCACCGCGCTTCCGTTCTGACGTGCACGCAGTGCCATGACGAGGCAGAGGTGCCCGCTGGATGGTTGACGTACGACGAAGAACAGGACATCGTCGCGTATTAGCGTTATCCCTCAATGCGTCAAAGCACGGCGCTTTCCTTCGTCAAGAGCACCGTGCAGCGCGCCTCCCTCCGCGAGAAGGGCGTCAGCCCTTCTCTCCCTCTTTGCACCCGGCGGCGAGCGCACGCTCGCCGTCGGGCTTTTGCCGTTTCGCGAGGTCACGTACAATGAACGACATGAAAGACAACCAACGCGCCATAATTCGCGCCTTCAAAGGCAAAGCACCACTTTTCGACTCCCTGCTGCCGTTCATGGCAGCGCTCGCTTGCGCGCGAGCCTGGGTCTCAATCACATTTGCGGGCACTCCTACAGGCTTGGGTGCACCTTCGATGGGGCATGTGAGCTTTGACATTGCCTTTAGCCTTCTGTCCTTGGTTGTGGTGATAGGCTCCCGCCGGATGCTGCCGTTCTTCTCGCAGCGCTGGTCCCTGCCGCTCGCCTTTGGATGTATGCTGGCGGCTTCTGTCTGTTGGGGCGCGCAGCTTGCCCTCGCGCTCCCGTCCACGGTGGCGTGGGCGGCGGGCGCCGTGCTGGGAGGCGTGGGCTTCGCGACGTTTCTGCTCTTATGGTCCGAGACACTTTGCGGCTTGAACGTGGTGCGCATTGTGCTTTACACAAGCGCAGGAATGCTGGGTGGTTCGATCATCGCGTTTTTTGTCGAAGGGCTCGATCTTTTCCGCATCATGTTTGCCGTGCCGCTCTTGCCGTGCGCGGCGTTCTTCGCGTTGACACAAGCTCATCGTTCGCTTCCAGACTCCGCCCGACAGGTCGCAGGTTGTCCGCACTTCCGGCATCCTTGGCGCCTGTATGCGCTGTTCGGGATCTGGGCGTTCGCCTACGGATTGCGCAGCGACCAGCTTGCAACGGGCGCGGGAATGCACTCGTCGCTTTCCACGGCGATTGTTGCGCTGGCGCTTTTTTTGTTCGTGCTCTTGTTCGCGGATCGTTTTGGCCTTCGGCTGTTATACCGCTCGCCGGTCTTGCTCCTGATTTGCGGATTCCTGCTTATTCCTGCAGAAGGGCTCATTGGTCAGACCGCGTCGAGCTACCTCATCTCCATGGGTTACACGCTCATGTCGACGCTCATTGCGCTTCTGCTCTATGACATCTCTAAGCGCTTGGGCATTGCTATCGTGGCAATGGTGAGCGTCAAAAACGCACTGCAGTTTTTGGTGGGCGCGGGCGGCGCTCTGTCGAGCTTGCTCGATCGAGCGCTGCCCGCCTCCGCTGACGCCATCGTCGCGCTTTCAGTGGTCGCTGTCCTCGTGCTGTCGATGTTCCTGCTGTTCTCCGAGCGCGAGCTGGCAAGCAAGTGGGGCGTCACGGTGTTGGGCTCTGATGATTTGGTCGGGGAATCCCTTGAAGACGATGGGCTGGTGAAGGCCTGCCAGAAACTGGGATCGCATTACGGCCTGAGCCCACGTGAGCGGGAGATATTGACCTTGGTCGCTCAAGGCAAGACGGGACGCCAGATTGCCGAGGAGCTCTACATCGCCGAGGGTACATGCAAAGCGCACACGCGCCATATTTACGAGAAGATGGGCATTCACAGTCGAAAGGAGCTGCATGCCATCGTGGGCGCTGCGCGAGAAGAATCGGTGTAGAAGACGCGCGCAAGGCGCTCAATTGCGGCGTGCCACGGTGCGAAAGGCGTCTTTCTGCGCTCTCGCGGGCGCGTCTTCGGCATTCGTTCCAAGCAGGCTCTTGTAGGCTACGATATGGCGAAGGCCCAAACGGTAAGGAGGCAGCATGGTGAGCGTACGGCCTTACGCGGCAAACGATGTGGCGGCGATGGTCGAGGTGTGGAATGAAGTCGTGCAAGGCGGCATCGCGTTTCCGCAAGAGGAAGAGCTGGATGCCGCCTCTGGGGCGTCGTTCTTCGCGTCCCAGACGCATTGCGGCGTCGCCGTCGAAGACGGGACGGTGCTCGGCCTGTACATCCTGCATCCGAACAACGTGGGCCGGTGCGGGCACATCGCCAACGCGAGCTACGCCGTGTCCTCCGCTGCGCGCGGGAAGGGCATCGGCCGTGCGCTGGTGAAGGACTCGCTCGAGCAGGGGAAGGCGCACGGGTTCCGCATCCTGCAGTTCAACGCTGTCGTAGCGTCGAACGCGCCGGCGCGGCATCTGTACGAAAGTCTCGGGTTCGTTCGGCTGGGAACGATCGTCGGAGGCTTCCGCATGCCCGACGGATCATATGTCGACATCTGCCCGTATTACCGAGAGCTGTAGGAACGGGGGGGGGGAGGGGCGGCCTTCTGCTTCCATATCACCCGTTTTCGTGGCGGCGCGGGTGTAACGGCCTGGCAGTGCTCACACTATGATGGCGCTAACAAAAGAAGGCAAGCGAAAGGAGGAGGTCGACCATGCCTGAGATGACGAACAAGCTCTATGAACTCGCTTTGGGCGCTCAGAGCGCTGAGGAGATCGCCGGAATCGCCGAGGGCGCGGGTATCGAGCTCGCAGAGGGCGAGGCCGAGCGCCTGTTCGAGCGCCTTCACGCCAAGGGCGTACAGGAGTTTGCCGACGACGAGCTCGATTCGGTTGCAGGCGGCGCCTGCAAGGGGGACGCGAACGGTTCGCCCCGGGGTCGATAAATGCGGGCACGGGTTCTGCGCGTGCTTCAGCAGTTGCAAGTTCTACTCCCCGCACGACGATGACCCCAACGTGGGCGAGTGCGGCAACCCACATTTCACTCCGTAAGCGCGAACGCGCAACAGGGTGCGAACACGTTGCGCTCTGTGGAAGGGCTCTTCGAAGTGCCCCAGCGCCGTTTTAGCGGGGCGCTAATGAAGCGAACGGGCTCTTTGCCTACCATAGACGTTTGTTTGGATAACGGAGGACCGTGCTGTCCTCCGTCCTTTGTTTAACAGGTACAATGGAGCAAACGTGGCACGGAGAAGGAAGAAGCGCGTGGAAGAACCCCTGACAGACGAACTGCTTGAAGAGCTCATGGACGCGCCCGACGTGCGCTCGTTCGTGTCGAGCAACCGTCTGTCCCCCCGCACGCTTCCGGAGTACCTCCAGCTCATGCTCGACGAGAAGGGCCTTGCGCGCTCTGAGGTGGTGCGCGCGGCCGGCATCAACGACACGTTCGGGTACCAGATTTTCATGGGGCAGCGCCGTCCTTCACGCGATTACGTGCTTGCGCTCGCGTTCGCCCTGCGTCTCACGCTCAAAGAGTCCGACCGCCTCATGCAGGCAGCTGGCGTGAACGGGCTGTACTGCAAGGACCGCCGAGATGCCATCATCATCTTCTGCCTCGTTCACGGGGCCACGTTGCAGGAGGCCGACGAGGAGCTGTACCGCTTGGGCGAGCGGACCATCAGCAGGTAGCGCATGGCGGGCGATATCACCTCATACCTGAACGCCATCGACCGCGACGCGTGCTACCGCGTGGACGCCGTGCTCAAGGAGTCGCCGTTCGAGACCACCGAGCGAGTCTACTTTGTGGGCAGCAACGGTGCCGAGCAGGGTCCCTACGTGCGCAAGCGTTTTGACGGCGAATCCGGTATGGGGCGCGCCTACGAGCGGCTGCTCGAGGCGCAGGCGTCCGGGCGGCGCTTCCTGCACCTGCCGCGCGTTATCGACTGCTACGACTTAGGGCGCGAGCGGGCGGCGGTCATGGAGTTCGTGGCGGGGGAGACGCTCGCCGACGTGGTCTACCGTTGCGACCCGTCGCTCGTGCTGGCGTTCGACCTGTTCCCGCGCGTGTGCGATGCGGTCAGCGAGCTGCACGAGCGCTTCGACCCGCCCATCATCCACCGCGACCTCAAGCCGTCGAACGTCATCGTGACAGCGGACTCGCTTACGCTCATCGACTTCGGTATCGCGCGGACGTACCGCGCGGGCGCGGAGGATGACACGAGGCATTTCGGCACGCGTGCCTACGCGCCGCCGGAGCAGTTCGGCTTCGGCCAGACCGACGTCCGCAGCGACGTGTACGCGCTCGGCATGCTGCTGCACTACTGCCTTACGGAGAAAACGCCCACCGCGCAGGTGCGCGAAGAAGGCTTTGCCGAACTCAACGGAATGCCCCTGGTTCGCGCGGTCGTGGAGCGTGCGACGGCGTTGGATCCGAAGGATCGCTTTGCGAACGTGCGCGAGCTCAAAGAGGCGTTCTTGGCGGCAGTGGGCGGATCCGGCGGTCGCTCTCGAACGCATGAGCACCGAACAGTGGCGTCGTCCCACGTTGTGACGCCGCCCCGCGTTGTAGCACCCCGCACGCCTGCAGAGCAGAAGGCGATTTCGGTCACCGTGTTCATCGTGCGCGCCGTGATCGCCGTGCTGTTGCTGCTGCTGTGGGCGTACGGGTGCACGTTCGCGGCGCTCAATCCCACCACGCGCGCCACGCTTGCGGCAGGGGGCATGTCCGAAACAGGAATCACCGTCACGTACGTGATCATGGGTCTTGCCGCTGTACCTGTGGCGTGGGCCATCTTCGACCGCAAGGCCCTGCTGCGCCGTTTCCCGAACCTCCCGCGACCGCTTGCTTCGTTCAACGTGGTCTTGTGCATGGTCGCGGCGTTCGTCCTGATGTTCCTAGCGGGTTTCGCGGGCTTGGTGCTGTAAGGGCGAGCTGTGCGCCGCGCTGATGAGCGCGTTTGGTTACCATCGAACTGCGGTATGGTCAGCTTGCGACGCCCATCCCGTTAATCGTCAAGCATGCTTGGACGGCCATCGTGCAATACTGATTGTCTTATGATAAGTTATGTGCAACTTCGTAAGTGAGCTCGTGGAGGGGACGGGCTCGTAGGCCGGAAGTCATGCGCTGCACAGCACCATAGACAGGGAGGTGGGCGTGTGTTCGGACCATTGGTCATCGCCTACCTGTTCGTGGGCGGCATGGGGGCCGCGGCCGCTGTCGTGCTTGGCGTTATCGGGGCGCGGTGGGCATTTCGCGAAGATACGATTGCCCTTCCTGCGCTTGGTGGTTGTGCGCGTGTCGACGTTGCCGGGAACATCCCCGCTGCGCGATTCCTTGCCGGAGGATTTGCGGCTGCAACGGTGTGCGTTGGTGCTGGCGTCGTCTGCTTGGCGCTCGATGTCGGGCGTGTCGAGAACATAGCAGCGCTGCTTGTTCCTCGCATGACACACCTTGCCTTCGGCACCTACGCCCTGGGTGCTTGCATCGTTTTTTCTGGTGCTTCGGGTCTGCTGTGGGTGGTACGTTCGCGCCCAGTGCGACGATCGCTAGCTCTCTTTCTGCATGGCGTCGCCATCGTGGCGGGCGCATGCGTTGTCGGCTACACGAGCATCCTGCTGGCGAGCTTGCCCGCCGTCCCGCTGTGGAACTCGCCGTTTCTGACCGCGCTGTTCGCGATGTCGTCTGCATCGTGCGGCATAGCGCTTGTCCTTGCTGCCGCGCATTTTGCCTTCGCGCGCGATGGCCTGCCGCAGTTCCAGCGGGTCATTCGGACCCTTTCGCTCGTTGACGTAGGGTGCGTCCTGCTCGAGGGGGTGTCCCTTGCACTGCTCGTCGGGCTCGCGATGGTCGAATCGGGGCACGCGGCCAACGGGACGGACGAAGCGCTCGCTGCGTCCGTGCGGGCGCTGCTCTTTGGGGATGCGTCGTGGTTGTTCTGGCTCGCGTTCGTTGGCGCAGGCCTTGTTGCTGCGCTCGCGCTCGACGCGCTGACGGCGCTTCGCCCACGCTGGCAACCCTCAGGGTTCGGCGCGTGCGCGTGCGTCATGGCAGGAGGGCTCGCGCTTCGGTGGTGCGCCATCACGTGCGGAGCGCATCCGGTGATACATGCGACGTCTCTTGTGGCGGGCGGATGACGCGCTCCGTGCACGGTGGTCACGTTCGGCGCCAAGCGCTTGGCGCTCAGGAAAGAAGGTATGCATGAACGAGAAGACGTTCACGTTCGAAGTCGATGCTGGAAGCGACGTGCCTCTGTGGGTGCAACTGCGCCAGCGCATCATGAGCCTCATCAGCACGGGGTATTACCAGGCTGGCGACAAGCTTCCGACCGTGCGCGGTTTGGCGGCTGACCTTTCTATCAATTACAACACGGTCAACAAGGCGTACTTGAGCTTGGTGTCCGACGGGTATTTGGAGTCCACGCGCGGGCGCGGGGTGTTCGTGCGCGATCTGGGCGCCGACATGGAGCAAGAGTACTCAAGCGAGGTGGAGGCAGTCCTGGACGACGCGATCTCTGCGTGCCGAGGACTCGGCCTGACTTTGGACGATGTTCAGCGGTGCGTCGAATGGAAGGTCAAGCGTCTTAAGCAGGCGGAGGGCCTGGAGCGCGCGCGGGAAGGCGCGGCAGGCCGTGGCGTTATCGTCGAGTTCGGCTCTGACGCGGCTGGCGCCGGCGCGAGCTTGAGAAAGGGCGTGCGCGGGGCTTAAGCCGCGCTGACGAAAGGTGAAACCATGAGGAAACGTGAATGAGTCAGTTCTGCCGGCCGTGCCGCTCATCGCACCGACTTCTCTGTACTGCGTGATGCGTCGCCTGTGCGGCCCGAGCGCCGTTTCGCCTGTACTGAGCTCACGGGGGAGCGCGCATCGAACGTGGGCGTGGTCCTGTTCTCCATCGTCGTGTTCGCTTTGGTGTTCTGCATCGTGCTCGCGATAGGGGTGGGCATTTCGGCGCCCCGGGTCTGGACGGTCGTAGCGTCGGTCTTGCTCGCAACGCTCGCGTCCATGAGCGTGCACATCGCCCAACAGTGGGAAAAGGTCGTGGTCCTGCGCTTCGGAACGTTCAACCGCGTCTCGGGCCCAGGCCTGTTCTGGACGATTCCCATCGTGGAGAGCAACGCGCTGCGCGTTGACTGCCGCGTGCGCGCGACCACGTTCGGGGCGGAGGAGACGCTCACGGCCGACCTTGTGCCGCTGGACGTGAACGCGGTGTTGTTCTGGATGGTGTGGGATGCGCAAGCCGCTTGCACCGAGGTGGCTGACTTCACGCGCTCCGTCGAGCTTGCGGCGCAGACGGCGCTGCGCGATGCCATTGGGCGCAGCGGCGCTGCCGAAGTGGCCATCAAGCGCGAGCAGCTTGACCGCGAGCTCAAGCGGGTGCTCGAGGAGAAGGTCGCTCCATGGGGTGTCACGGTCTTGTCCATCGAGGTGCGCGACATTCTGCTGCCGAAGGAGCTCCAAGACGTCATGAGCCTTGAGGCACAGGCGGAACAGCGGAAGAAAGCGCGCATTGCCCTCATGGAGGCCGAGCAGGATATCTGCGAGATGGTGGCCGGTATGGGCGAGGTGTACGCCGACAACGATGCCGCGCTGCGATTGCGCGCTATGCACCTGCTGTACGAGAGCGTTCGCGAGACCGGCGGCACCGTGGTGGTGCCGAGCAGCTTTAGCGAAGGTTTCGGCGATGTGCTGGGCGACGCGGCGAAGGAGGCGCTTCGTACGTGCGGAGCGTAACGCGGGCTTTGCGCGGCGTGAACGTTATCCAAAAATACGATAATCATATGATAAATAATCCTATGACAATCAATGATTGTCATAGGATTATTTGCGATACTAGGCGCGTGAAGAATTCGGCCAATTCTTTTCGAGAGATGTTGGGGGGCATCCGAAGGATTGGGTCCGCACGGCGCGTTGCTCTCGAAAGCGCCTGCGGGCATTCCTGGGGGAGATGTCCTGACAGACCCTTTGAGGAGGAGAAATGTCAGGAGTGAACAACTCACGGAGCGGGATTTCCCGCAGGGGTTTCCTGAAGGCTTCCGGTGCTGCCGTAGGCGCGCTCGGCTGGTAGGCGCGGCGGGCATGACCGACGCGAGCTCGTGGCTGTCCAGCGCGTCTGCTGGCGAGACCGCGGACGAGAAGGTCGTCTACACGCCCCATCAGTTCATGTGCATGGGCAATTGCTCGTTGAAGTGCACGGTCCGCGATGGCCGGCTGAGCAAGGTCGAGCCGAATGACCATGTCGAGAAGCGCTATCAGCGATGCTGCATGAAAGGCATCTCGGAGATCGAGCATGTGTACAGCCCTGACCGCCTGCAGGCTCCCATGAAGCGCGTCGGAGAGCGCGGCTCCAACGAGTTCGTCGCCATCACGTGGGATGAGGCGCGCGATATCATCGGCGAGGAGCTCAAGAAGGCGTGGGACGCGTACGGCAAGCAGTCCGTGTACGTCTCCAAGTCGAACGAGCCTCGATTCGAGCTGCTCACGCCGCTACTGGGCGCTGGCACGGGCGTGGAGCCCGGCATCGACCGCGGCGTCGGCAACGGTCTCGACCCGTCCATGGGCGGTGACGGCTTCGGCAACGCCACGAGCGAATCGCGCGATTGGGTGAACACGAAGACCCTCATCATGACGGGCTGCAACTACCTTGAGACCTCCATGATGCAGGCGAGCTTCTTCTTCGACGCCAAGGAGGCGGGCTGCGACATCATCGTGGTCGACCCGCACTTCTCCACCACGGCCTCCAAGGCCTGCGAGTGGGTGCCCATCAAGCCCGGTACCGACCCCGCGCTGTTCTTGGCCATGGTCACGTACGTGCTCAAGAACAAGCTCTACGACGAGGACTTCATGCGCAAGCACACGTCCTTCCCGTTCCTGGTGAGCGCGGAAGACGGGACGCTGCTGCGTGCGGGCGAGGGCGAGACGGCGTACATGGTGTGGGATGCTGCGTCCAACACCGCGGTGCCGTACGAGCAGGCTGTCGACACCGCTGTGCTCGAAGGCGAGTTCGAGGTGAACGGCGTGCGCTGCACGACCGTGTTCTCGCAGCTCAAAACCACGCAGGAGCAGTACACGACGGCGTGGGCGGCTGAGAAGACGGGCATTGTCCAGGAGAAGATCGAAGAGCTCGCGCGGAAGTACGCCACCTCCGGCCCGTCCGTCATCGCGCACGGTCAGGGCGGCAGCGACAAGTACTCGAACCCGGACGTCGAGGGTCACGCGATCGCGCTGTTGGTCGCGCTGACCGGCAACGTGGGCATTCCGGGCGGCAGCGTCGGCCAGTTCGTGGGCGGCCAGGGTTATTCCGCCGCGCTCGCCGCGTGGGAGCTGCCCGAGGAGTTCGCCGAGGCGGAGTTGCCGTTGCGCGCTGACTTGTTCCCAGTTGAAGAGAACGACGTCCACGTGATCATCTCGCTCGGCAACACGCTGCAGCAGTACTACGCGAACATGGACGTCACGAAGGAATGGTTGAAGTCGCTCGATTTCATCCTGCATGTGGGCATGTACTACGAGGACTCCGTCGCGTGGGCTGACGTGGTGCTGCCGGTGTGCTCGAAGTTCGAGGACACGGTCTAGCACGGTATCGTGCGCAGCGCGTTCAACCATATCCTCCTGGCCGAGAAGTGCATCGACCCGCTGTTCGAGAGCAAGCCGGACTTCGAGGTCCAGCGCCTGATTCTTGAGTCGGTCGGCCTCGACCAGTACCTTCCCGAGAACGCCGAGGAGTACGTGCGCTTCCAACTCGAGAACTCTGAAGATCCCATGCTCGAGGGCATCACGCTCGAGAAGCTGGCAGAGAACCATTGCAGCATGCCGCTGCCGGGCACCGAAGAACCGCGCATCGGCTACGCAGACCGCCAGTTCAAGACGCCGACCGGACGCATGGAGGTGTACTACGAGGACATGACGCCGGTCGAACAGGCGCTTCCCACGTGGGTCGAGAACAGCGAGGCCTACGAAGGCAACCCGCTTGCCGAGAAGTACCCGCTCCAGCTCACGCAGACGCGCACGCGCTTCTTCGTCCATTCGCACTTCAGGGCTGCGAAATGGCTGCAGCAGTTCTACACGCCCTATCTCGAGATGAACCCGGCGGACTTGGCCGATCGAGGCATCCAGGACGGCGACACGGTGGAGATCTTCAACGACCGCGGTTCGTTCAAGGCCCCGGTGAGGGCGAACGCCGCCATCCGGCCGGGGTCCTCGCGCATCTACGAGGCGGCATGGTCGAAGCACGTGGTCGAAGGCAACTTCCAAAACGTCACGAACAATCGCCTGAGCGACCGTCACGAGTACTTGCTGACGGGCGCACCGATTTCGTTCAACGACACGCTCGTCGAAGTGAAGAAAGCGTAGGTGACTTGAGATGACGAAATACGGAATGGCCATCAACCTGGATCGTTGCATTGGCTGTCACACGTGCGCGAACGCATGCAAGATGCAGAACAACGTGCCGTCCGGCATGCTGTGGAATCGCGTGCTCACGGAAGGCAGCGACGTCATCGACGGCGCTATGGGCGAGTACCCGAACCTTACGCGCACGTTCGTCCCGGTCGCGTGCCAGCATTGCGAGAACCCTGCGTGCCAGCGCGTGTGCCCGACCGGCGCCACGTACAAGGACGACAAGGGCCGTGTTGAGGTCGATTTCGACAAGTGCATCGGCTGCCGCATGTGCATGGCCGCCTGCCCCTACAATGCGCGCGTGTTCAACTGGAACGAGCCGGCGCGCGACACCGGGTTCGACTACGGTGACCCGCGCGTTCCCGTGCGCCCGAAGGGCGTGGTCGAGAAGTGCACGCTGTGCAAGGAGCGCACTGACAACGGCGAGGAGCCAGAGTGCGTCGTGTGCTGCCCGACGACCGCGCGCGTCTTCGGCGATCTGGACGACCCGAACAGCGAGATCTCTCGCCTCATTGCCAATCGTGCGGCTGGCGTGTTGCTGGAAGAGCAGGGCACGCGCCCCCAGGTCTACTACTTCGACTAAGGAGTCCTCCGCTTCGGTGTTCCACGTGGCCGAGTACAAGAAAGTGGCGCTGCCCGCCGTCATCCTGTCGACGGTGTGCATCTGCTGCGCTGGCCTGTTCATTCTCATCGACCTGGGCGGCATCCAGCGCGTGTGGCGCATCCTGACCGGGTTCAACTCGACATCGCCCTTGTGCTGGGACGTGTGCGTCATCTCGCTGTACTTGGTCATCAACATCATCTACCTGGCGCTCATGACCTCCAAAAGAAGAGCGCGCAGCGTAAGGTTCCTGTCGTCTCCCGCTTCGCCCTGCCTGTCGCCATTCTCGTGCACAGCGTGACCGCGTGGATCTTCGGTCTCGAGATGGCGAAAGAGGGCTGGTACTCCGCCATCATGGCGCCGCTGTTCGTGGTGTCCGCCATGGACTCCGGCCTGGCACTGCTGCTGCTCTCCCTCCTGGGGCTCGACAAGGCCGGCGTCTTCCGCGTGGAGAAGAAGCTCATGAGCAACCTTGCCGGCCTGCTTGCCACGTGCATCGCCATCGACGGCTTCCTTGTGGGGTGCGAGGTGCTCACCATGGCCTACCCGGGCGCCGCGGGAGCCGAGACGCCCGCCATCATGGCGACGGGCGTGACCGCCTCGTTCTTCTGGTTCGAGATCCTCGTGGGCGTCGTGATCCCGTTCGCCATCCTGGTGTTCGCGAAGAACCGTGCGCGCATGGGCCTGGTGGCGTTCGCGAGCGTGTGCGTGGTGCTCGGCGCGTTCTGCAAGCGCGTGTGGCTGCCGCTCACGTCGTTCTTCGAATTCAACGTGGCAGGCGGCCCGGGCGTCATCTCCGGTTCCACCGAGGCTATCCGTTCGACGGGGACTGCCGCGTGGTCGCTGCACGGCCTGTACGCGCCGCAGCCGGTCGAGATCGTGATCGTTGTCGGCGTCATCGCGCTCGGGGCATTGGCGTTCGTCGTCCTGTCCCAGAAGCTCCTGAAGGGCAGCCAGGCGCAGGTTGATGCCGCGCGCACGGCGAAGGCGTCGTCTCAGGCGGCGGCAAAGGCCGCGTAGCGCCGGTTTCCCAAGGGCCGTCCTCGATCACCCCCTCCGGTCGAGGGCGGCCCTGATTGTTCGACGAAAGGACGGATTCTCATGGTGTGCCGCATCGAGCGCGAAACATGGCAGACGCTTTCCCAGACGTACGCGTTCTTTGGGAACTCCCTGCTCAAGCCTATGACGCAGACGGCCAGCATCGGTTTGGACCCCGCGTTCTGGGGGAATTTCCCTCGTTCGGTAGCACTGATGTCTCGCAGGCGGCGGGCGCGTGCGCAGCGTGCGCGCGACGGATGCGAGCAAATGCTTCTGACGCAGGGGAGGACCCAGCGGTCCGGTGCTCGGTCGAGTTCACGCGACTGTTCGTTGGCCCGCCGCGCCCTGCGGCGGCACCGTGGGAGACCATGCATCGCCAACCCGAGGGCGAGGCTCGCGCAGGGTTCGGGGCGGCTACGTTCGAGATGCGCGGTCTCTTGCGCGATGCCGGGCTCGTGCTGTCTAACGAGAACCATCAGTACGAGGACCATCTAGGCATCGAGCTTCTGTACTTGAGCGAGCTGTGCCGACGTATCGCGGAAAACGCCGAGGCGTTTCGTGAGGACGAAGACGCCGTCCGCGCGTTCGTTGAGGGTCATCCGCTTGCATGGATCGAGTCGTTCCACGAAAGCGTGCGCGCAACGGCGCCCAACGGGTACTTCGACTGCTTGCTGGCGTTGTTCCGTGCCGTGCTTGCGTGGCATGTCGAGACGCAGAAAGCATGCGCGTGAGCGCGCATGAACGAGCGAAGGCGCGTTGCCCTCTGGACGTATCGTCCCGGGCAACGCGCCTTCTGCGTTCAGCGAGCAGACGCACGACGTGCACTCGTGCTATTCGATGATCCTGCCGTCGGTCGAGATGGTGACGCACTGGAAGGGCGCGCCCGCGGCGTCGGCCGCCGAGTGCGCGGCATGCTCGATGCCGCCGCAACAGGGCACTTCCATGCGCGCGACGGTGACGGAGCGCACGTGGTTGGCGGCGGCGATCTCTGCCAGCTTCTCGGCGTAGTTCACGCCGTCGAGCTTCGGGCAGCCCACGAGACACATGCGCCCCTTGATGAAGCGGTCGTGGAAATCGCCGTAGGCGAAGGCGCAGCAGTCCGCTGCCACGAGCAGGTCGCATCCCTGAAAGTACGGCGCGTTCACCGGCGCGAGCTTGATCTGGCACGGCCACTGGGACAGCCACGAGGGCGCCGCTGCGCGCTCTCCCGCGTGGAGCGGGTTGGCAGTGGGCTTAGGGGCGGAGTTGTTCGCATGCGTGCCGTTCGCAGCCACTGCGGGATGGGCGCTTGGCGCAGCGGCCGCGTTCGGGCGCTCGATGGCCTTCGCCATGCTGCCCGGGCAGCCGCCGGCGGGCATGCTGGCATGCGATTCCGCCTTCGCGCGCTCCATCTGTGCGCGGATGACGGCCGCCTCGTCGTAGGCTGCGGCTTCGCGCACCTCGAAGGAGATGGCGCCCACCGGGCAGCTGGGCAGGCAGTCCCCCAGGCCGTCGCAGTAGTCGTCGCGCACCAGGCGGGCTTTGCCGCCTACCATCTGTATGGCGCCTTCGTGGCACGCCGCGACGCACAGGCCGCAGCCGGTGCAGGCTTCCTCGTCGATGCGGATGATTTTCCGTTCGGCCATGCGAATTCCCCCTTGGAATGCGTTTTCTTGTTTGGCGCTGCAGTATAGCGTTTCAGCCCAGCGCACTGATATGAGAGCACTAAAGTATCATATTCCCTTGTATTGTGCTCGAGCGGTGACAGCATCGTCGAGCAGTCTGTTCGCCTGCCGAACGCACCTTCGGCCTTGATATGTCGTTTAATAGCCCTGCTCAGCGCTTCCGTCGCATATACTGCAGCTCATGAGGAGGGGAAGCCAACAGAACGCAGCGCACGCGCGGCCGCTGGACGGGCGCGTGCTCGTCGTCGTGAACCCGGCTGCGCAGAATGGCGCCGGGGCTCAAGCGG
>CASEJD010000119.1 GCA_949288145.1 uncultured Coriobacteriia bacterium | reverse complement strand
CGCTGTCCGCACCAGCGGGGGAGCGGTAGCCATGGCGAAGCGAGGGAGCTCCGGGCTGAGCCTGGTAGTGGGCGTCGACAAGCCGTGCGGCGTGAGCTCACACGACGTGGTGAACCGCGCGCGCCGCGTGTTCGGAGAGCGTCGCGTGGGGCACACGGGAACGCTCGACCCGCTGGCGAGCGGCGCGCTGCTCGTGTGCGTCGGTCCCGCGGCGCGCCTGGACGCGTACCTGGTCGGGCACGACAAGACCTACGAGGTCCGCGTCGTGTTCGGCGTGGCCACCGAGACCGACGACGCTGAAGGGCGCGTGTGCAAGACCGCGCCCGTTCCCAGCGAGCTGTACCGTGAGGACGTCGCGATGGCGCGCGCTGCCGAGCTCGTGGGCCGCATCAAGCAGCTGCCGCCGGTCTACTCCGCTATCAAAGTGAACGGCCAGAAGGCCTACGCAGCCGCGCGCAAGGGGAACATCCTTGACTTGAAACCGCGCGAGGTGGAGATCTACGCCGCGCGCTTCCTCCGTATGGGCGAGACGGACGCGGCTCCTGTGCGCGAGGTCGACGCCGCGGACGACGGATCTGCCGAGGAGCAGATTCCGGGCGGGCTTCTGTTCTGGGACCTCGAGGTAACGGTCTCGAAGGGCACCTACGTCCGCTCGATCGCGCGCGACTTGGGCGCTCGCCTTGGCACGTGCGCCCACGTGGGCGCGCTGCGCCGCACTGCGTCCGGAGCGCTCTCCGTCGAGGACTGCGTGAGCCTTGACGCGCTCGAGGAGTTGGGCGCGAAGGCGGCGCTCGACCCGGTGCGCCTGCTCGGATTCCGCTTCGTGTACGCGCGCGGGTCGCTTGCGGACGACGTCGCATGCGGGCGCCCGGTGCGCGCGGACGCGGTCCAGGTGTGCGAGCGCGTGCGCCAGTCCACTGCGGAGCTTGAGATGTGCGCCTGCTCGGCAGGCGTCGTGCCGTCGTGCGACCCTTTGACGGACGGCGAGGTTGTCTCGGTCATCAAGGACAATGAGCTGGCGGCGCTGTATTCGTACGATGCTGCGGCAGGCATGCTCAAGCCTGCCTGCGTGTTCTCGACGGGGGTGTCTCGTGGCCTCAGTGCTTAGGACCGATGCGGCCGATTTCGACAGCTCGGTGTTCGACGGCGCCTCGTGCGCGTTCGGCGTGTTCGACGGCGTGCACCGAGGGCATCGATTCCTGCTGCGCTGCACGCAGGAGACCGCGCGTCAGTCGGGCGGGCGGTCGATCGCGCTCACGTTCGACATCGACCCGGACGAACTGTTCCATCCGGAGCGCTTGAAGAAGCTGCTCACGAACGAAGACCGGCTTGCCATGTTGGCCGAAAGCGGCGTCGATCTCGTGGTGGTGCTGCCGTTCACGCGCGAGTTCGCCGCCTCGAGCCCGCAGGAGTTCCTGGCGCGCACGTTCGACGGACATGCGCCGGCGTTTCTGCACGTGGGGTCGAACTTCCGCTTCGGCGCCCGAGCGCTCGGGCGCGTGGAGGACCTGCGCGCGTGGGGAGCCGTCGCGGGCACGGAGGTACGCGCGCACGATCTCAAGAGCGAGGACGGTGCACCCATCAGCGCGACGCGCATTCGCTTGTTGCTGGCGGACGCCGACCTTGACGAGGCGAACAAGCTGCTCGGCCGTCCGTACCAGCTGCGGGGCACGGTGCTCCGCGGTCGCGGCGAAGGCGGCGACATGGGATTCCACACCGCGAACCTTTCGCCCTCCTTCGCGTATCGCGTGCTCGGCGAGGGCGTGTACGCGGGCTATGCCGACATCGACGGCGTGCGCTACCGTGCTGCGGTGTCTGTGGGGGTGTCGCCTGTCTTCGCCGACGTGACGGATGCTTCGTGCGAGGTCCACGTGCTCGATTACTCTGGTGACCTGTACGGCGAATCGATCGTCGTGAGCTTCGTGAAATACCTGCGGCCTATGATCAAGTTCGATACGGTGGAACAGCTCGTTGCCACCGTGAGCGATAATATTCGCTGGACGCGGGAGAACCTGCCGCTCTAGGAGCTGTTCGGACAGGAGGGGCCCCATGGCGCATCGCATCGATTCGTCGAATTCCCGCATGGACGTACGGTTGACGACCGCTGCGAAACGAGCGGCGGCGCGTGCGGCGCGAAGTCGGCTTGCATGGGCAATCGTGGGCGCAACGGGTGTTGTCGCGGGGATTGGCGCGCTCGCTGTCGGCACGAAGCGCGGTCGCAGCGTCGTCGCGCCGGTGGTCGTGCAGGCTCTATTGAGTCCTATCCCCCAAGGCGTGCCGCGTCGTGCGACGGCGGTGGGCTCCGCTGTTCATTCCGGCGTCCCTGCCGAGACGGCGCTTGCGTTCTTGAGCCCAGCGTGGGATGCAGACCATGCGCGCCGTGTGGAGGTCGAAAGCGCCGACGGGCGGTTCCGGCTTGCAGGGTGGGAGCGTCTCGCCCCCGAGCCGACGGATCGTTGGGTCGTTCTCGTGCACGGGTGGCGAGGATTCCACGGCGAAGTGGACATGCTCGCTGCCATCTGGAGCGCGCTTGAATGGAACGTGCTCGCGGTCGACTTGCGCGCGCACGGCTCGTCCGAGGGCGATTGGGCTGGCATGGGCGGCCCCGACGCGGCTGACATCGCGGTATGGGCAACAAGCATCGTCGAGCGATACGGAGCGGGCGTCCGCATCATGCTGCACGGGCATTCCATGGGCGGAGCGACCGTGGCGGGAGCTGCCGCCGAGCCTTCGCTGCCTGCGCAGGTCGAGGCTGTCGTGGCGGACTGCGCGTTCACGAGCGCCTACGCGATGTTCGACGACCTTGCTCGCTCTGTCATCCCGCTCCGAAGCCTCCGATCGCTCGTCTTCAAGGAAGCGCGCGAATGGTTGCTCGAGCAGGGGGGATACGACCTTGCGCTCGCAGCGCCCATCGAGCGCGTGCGGCATTCACGCGTTCCAACGCTCTTTTTCCACGGGACTGATGACAATTTCGTCCCGCCGTGGATGTCCGGAGCGTTGTTCGACGCGTGCGCCGCGCCGCTCAAATGGCTGCACTACGCGCCCGGGGCAGGCCACTGCGAAAGTGCCCGGCGCGATCCTGAGTGCTATTTCGGCACGGTGCTCGCGTTCATCGATGCTGTCGAGCATGGCGATTGCGGCGCCTGCATCGTATAAGGTGCTTGCTGCACCAGGTTTTTCTCGCAGTCAACGCAGGCAACTGTGCGCGAATTCGTGCGATCCCGCGTCCAGAGCGCCGTGGTCGCACGGCGCGTGCGGCGCACGTTGGTGCCCATCGTCCGCGATTGCCGCCGCAATCTCCTCACAATCTCGCACGATTGCCGCAGGGTTCCCGCAAAACCTTGCACGGTTTCGGCCGAGTTCCAATAAAACCTTGCACGAAATGACGGCCTGTCTACGGTATTTCTGGGACGTGTGGAATTGGGCCATCCTCGCGTAAAGCACGCGCGCCGACGCGTTATCGTGCGCTCATGTAACCGCCGCTTTCTCACATATCAGCCGCTCGGTATTGGATCGTCTACGGGGCGCCGGGCGTTTCGCGTGTGATGACGCCGAGCGTCAACATGCGACCATCCGCCATAGAAGCGCCGACGGCTTGTCATTTCGAGCGACTTCAGCAAGAGCCTCCCTTTTCTGAAGAGCTTGATTTCCACGTTCTCGTTCAGCGGAAAGAGGACAGAAGGTCGCTGCGGAGGGTTGTATGCCACGTGTGCTCCTCGTCGACCTTTTCGCACGCGATCGTTGAAACGGGCGGAGGGTTCGCCGTCTGCTCTTCCGAGATGACGTTCGTTCAAATGGCGACCGCGCTGTCGTTTCCTCGTCTCGTGCGTTTCGGCATGCAGCTTTGTGGGCGGTTCGCGGTGTGCGAGCGACTGCCGCGCGGAGGCAACGGGGTCATTGGCGGTGTGAGACGCGACAGCTTGCCGTCCAGGACTCCCGTGGCGATGGTCCAGAGGCTGAGCGCGTTCGTTTCGGAGGCGTCCGCAATGCGCGGAAGCCGAAAGGCGCATCGCGCGCTGGCCCACGTCTTCGAGAACGCACGGTCTCCGCGCGAGATCTCTTCGGCGCTTTTGCTGGGTTTGCCGTTGAAGTATGGCGGGTATGGTTTTCCAAAACCAGCGTTGAACGTGTCGATTGGACTTCCGTCGTGGCTTCATGGCAGCATGAACGATAATGTGCCGAATTGCGCGGGCGTATTGCCGTACGCCGAGTGTGACATGGTTTTCGAGTACCGGGGGAGATTGCTGTTCATTGACTACCACGGCGTCGGGTTCCATTCCTCGCAACAGGACATTCACCATGATTCGCTTCGAGCGAATGCCCTTTCCGAGCAAGGAATAGAGCGATTAGTGCTGACCAAGGAACAAGTGGAAAACAAGGCGCTTTTCGACAAGTTCGTAGCGCAAGCGCGTGCGAAGCTCCGCTTCCATCCTCGTAAGCCAGCATTCGATTGGGATTCGCGGAATACCTCGTTGCGCAAGGATCTTCTCGATCTGGACCTGTTCTCTGCCGCGAGATGAAAGGTCGGGGCTCATCTCACAGCTGCACGTTTCGCGTTGCTTCGCCCGATTGCGAGTCAATACCTGCACACTTCGCGCGGTTATGCGTCGGTTGTTGCAAGAATTGCGCGAAGTGTGCAGGTCGCGTGATTTTACGCACGAAAGCGCGCCCACGCATGAAAGCGAGTCCGCGAGCATGGGCGCTATAGACAGGGTAGCAATCGCGAATACCGATGCAAGCTCGATGCAGCGCACTCTCACGCGTGTACGCTATGGACGGGGCTGGCGTTGTGAGCATTCCCCGTGCGAACGGCTTGGGCTATGCGATGACCGAACGGTCGCTGACGTGTTGGCAGTTGTCGCCATAGAGGTCGAATTGGTCGGAAAGCGTGTAAAGCTGGCCGTCCCATGGGTCGAGGCACAGGAAGTTGTCGGTCGAGAGCGCTCCGGGGTCGTCCACGTTCTGGTACCCGACGAGCGTCACCCAATGCTGTCCGTAGCGTGCGCGTACGTGCGCGACGGTGGGGTAGCCGGCATTTATCTGGTCGTACGCTTCGCGTAAGACCGCCTGCCCTGAGCCAAGGTCTCGATATGACGAGTCGCCGCCTCCCCAATTCGGCCACGTGCAACAGCCACAGCCGTAGGCGGCATGGTCGTTGGCAATGCCTTGCACGATGGCGTCGCCGTACGCGCACGCATAGCCCGGGCAGCAGCTTGCGTGGCCGGATGCCGCTTGCGAGCCCACGGCAGCGATGAGCGCGGGGTCCCACGAGAGCATCATGTTCCCTGTGAGCTCCGCCTCGGTTCGCGCTTGCTCCTCCTGCGCGGCGATGCTCAGAGCTTCCACGTCGTCAAGTCGCATGGTCGCCGACTGCGCCAACGTCGTCTGCTCGGTTGGCAGGGGCAGGGAGGCGGCGGTGGAAAGGCTCAGGTCGGCAAGCGATTGCGCCGGCGATTCGAGAGCGGACATGACGGAGTGCGTGCCTGCGTTCGCATTGGAGGAATCGGCATGATCTCTCGGCGCGGACGAAAGCTCGGAGGACGATTGCGACGAAGGCGGGGTCGTCCGGGCGATGGAGCCGGCATCCTCCTCGGGGAAGGTCGCGAGTGCGGTGGGGACGAAGCCGGCTACTGCGATCGTGACGCCGAGCGCGCATGCAAGGGCGCGTGCGCGATTCTGCATCGGTCATCCTTTCCGGCCGCGGTGTCGGTTTCTGGTGCGTTCGTGGTGTGTCTGTGGTCACGTTCCTGCTGGGATCGTTGCGTTCGCGGCCTTGCGATGTGCCGTGCATGGTATGGGGCGATTGTGGGGAAAGGTTGGAAACCCCTGTGCTGCCACAGGCTTCACAGCTTGTCTCTAAAACTTCTCCAAAACCGAAAACAAGCTTGTGACCAGCACGGAAAGGGTATAAAACATATGCGCACCCAATATGTTGGGCGTGGGCGCGGCGCACTTTGCACAAGATATGGGCGTCCGTGCCGCCGTTATGGGCGCATGCAGGATGCGCGGTCGTACTCCCTGCTTGACCGCTGGGGAATGACAGCGTGCAGAGTATGCGTGGGATTGGCGAACGAGCGGGTTCAGGCTACAGCGACAACGTTCGCTTCAAGAGCGGCTTGTCGAAGGTCATGACGGACTCGCCGTGCAGCGCGTTGCGCGCCACGAGGAGGCAGTCCACGTAGTCAAGCATGCTCGAGCCAAAGAGCCGGCATGCGTAGCGCACCACGTCCTCTTCTTGGACGTGGATGTCGTCAAGGAGCGAGAGCATCACGTACCCGATCTGTGAGCGCGGCACGCGGTAGACGTCGCGCAGTGTCACGGCCACGCGCGCCATGATCTCGGGGTAGGTGTACGCCTGGCCGGTGCCGATGGCGGCGGAAGCCTCCTTGAAGCCCTTCTTGTCGTCTTCCAGCAGGTAGCGCAGGATGACGGTCTCGTCGATGAGGATGCGCATGCCGCCTCCTAGTTAGCGGTTGAACGTCTCGTATTTGTCGGACAAAGAACGAATCCACGCCTCACGCTCGGACTCGCGCATTTCTCGGTGCGCGTACATGCGCAGAGCGCCTTGGGCGCTCATGCCGCCTTTACGTTGGTCGCTCACGGGGCGGAACGGGAAGCCGTTCGCCTTGATGGACTGCTTGATAAAAATGCGCGTGGCCTCGGACAGGCTTGTGCCAATGTTGTCGTAGATGGCTTCGGCCGACTCCTTTTCCGCGGAATCGATGCGCACGTGCAGGACTGCGTCTTTGCCCATATGGTGCCTCCTAGCGTCGCTTCATAATGGTACTTGAACGCGCTCAGTAGTAAGACGGGCTTACGGCGTGCGGCAATGCGGCGAAGGCGCGCTGGGAGCGAAGCTGGCGAACGGGCGGTCGCGTCGGATAGCTCCGACGGAGAATAGCGTTGCCTGCTTGACGGTGAAACGTTCATCTTTTTATTGAAACTATCGTAACCAGCCATCCTGCGTCATTATTGAATCCGTATGCACTCTCCAGTGCGCGAATCATTTCGTCAATCACAATCGAGGAGGGATTTCGTGGGGAAAGGCAGGAAGCCGGCGCTCGTCGTCGTGGCGGCGCTCGTGCTCGCCATGGTGCTGTGCCTCGTCGGGTGCGGCTCGACACAGCTGTCCGATTCAGGACAGGGCACGCTGCGCGTCGGCGTGCGCGACGACATCATGAACTTCAGTTATCTGAACGAGAGAACGGGCAAGTACTACGGCCTGGAAGTCGACATCGCCGAAGAGCTGGCGAATCGTTTGGGCTACGCCGACGTCGAGTTCAGCACCGTCACGCCTGACGACCGCAAAGAGCGGCTCCTAAACGGCGAGGTCGATTGTCTGGTGGCGTGCTATTCCATTGCCGATTCTCGCCTCGAGAACTTCGACTTCTCGCCGGCGTACTACACGGACGGCACGCGCGTCATGGTGGAGAACAGCTCGATGATCGCCGATCCGGCGCAGTTAGGCGGCAAGACGATCGGCATCATGTCCGGGTCGAACGCCGGTCCGCTTCTTGCCATCAAGCTCAACGCCGACGGCATCATCGGCGACAACATCATCTCCAACGACGACGCGGGCACCCAGTACGAAGGCGTCTACGTCAAGAAGATCGCATCCTACGCTGAGCTTTCGCAGGAGCTGGAAGAGGGAACCGTCGACGCCGCCGTCATGGACGGCGCTATCGCCCAGGGCTTCATGAACGACGAGCGCACGCTGTTGGACTACAACATCGCCGAGCAGCAGTACGGCATCGCCACGCAGAAGGGCTCTGAGCTCTCCGGCCGCGTTGCCGAGGCCGTCCAAGGCATGATCGACGACGGCACCATCGCCGCGCTCACGGACAAGTGGAACTAGGGAGGGTTGACTGCATGTCTCGAAAACTCAAGATAAAAGCGACCCTGCTCGCGCTGTTCGTCGTCGCAAGCGTCGTGGCGATGGGCTTCATCGTCGCTGCGCTGCAGGACGACATTTCTGTCGAGAACTACACGGTCGACATCAAATCCGAGATGAGCGAGCTGCCCGCCCTGCTGCAGGCAGCCGACGAAGAGAACGCTCAGAACACGCAGACCTACGACGACATTTACGCGTCGAAGGCGGAGAGCGTGGCGTTCTTGGCGAACAACAACACGGGCTACGAGGCTACGGACGCGAAGATGCAGGAGTACAAGGACCTGCTGAGCGTCGACAACGTCCTTGTCGTGGACCGCGCTGGCAACGTCGTCGCCAAGGCGCAGGACACGCCGGCCGAGTTCTCCTACTCCCGCTACAACCAGCTTCGCTCCGTGTTCGAAACGGGCGAGCCGAGCGAGGGCATGGAGGTCGATTTCGCCGAGTCCGGCCAGACGATGCGCTACTACGCTGCGCGCATCGACGACAACACCATGGTCGTCATTGAACAGGACCCTGCCGAGCTCAAGGAGCTGCTCGACACCACGGGCTCCCACGAGAGCGTGCTGCGCCACCTGAGCGTGGGGCAGACCGGCTATGTCATGGCCATCTCCGGACGCGACTACACGGTTTCCTACCACCCGGACGAGGCGTGCGTCGGCATTGACGCGCTCGACGCGGGCATTCAGGTCGGCGACCTCGAAGACGGCAACTACAAATGGATGCACTTCAACGGCGAGCGCGTGTTCGTCGGCGTTGCCGAAGTCGACGGCACGTACTACCTCGGCGTCGTCCCGTTCAGCGAGTTCGTCGGCTCGCGCAACCTGACGCTCGGCGTCATCCTGTTCATCTTCTTCTCCGTCGCCATGATCGTGGCGCTCTACGGTATTTTCGTGAACCGCGAAGACGAGAAGCGCGGCTACAATCCGGAGAACTACACGAACGTCGGCCCGCTGCGCTACAACAAGGCCATCGGGCGCAAGGCAATCGTCCTGTCGTTCGTGGGCTTCCTCGCGGTGCTCGGCGTGACGTTCTACATGCAGACGTTGTTCTCGCTGTCCGCCGAGTCTGTGAGCAGCAACGACCGAGCTGCCGACATCGAGCGCGCCATTACGAGCGCGCGCGAGCAGGCATCGGACCTCACGGCGCAGTACAACGAACGCTACCTTGGCAAGGCTCAGGTCGCCGGCTACGCGCTTGACGCGAATCCGGAACTGCGCGCCGACGAGGCGAAGCTACAAGAGCTTTCCGACGCGCTGCACGTGCAGTACCTGTTCATATTCGACGGCGCGGGCGTGATGACCGAGACGAACTCGCCGTACGTGAACTTCACGCTCTCCGATGATCCCTCTGATCAAAGCTATCCGTTCCGCCAGCTGTTGCAGGGCGTCGAGTACTACATCCAGGACCCCATGCCCGACGAGGTGTCCGGCCAGCTGCGCCAGTACATTGGCGTCGTCCTGCACAACCAGGACGGCGATGCAGAAGGCTTCGTCCAGATCAGCGTCCGCTCGGAGCGCCTCGAGAACCTCCTTGCGTCCGTCAACGTCGAGAACGTTCTCGACGGCATCCAGGTGGGGCAGAACGGATTCGCCTTCGCCGTGAACAAGTCGGACAACACGTTCGCCTACTATCCGAACAGCGACCTCGCGGGCAAGGACGCCACGGCGCGCGGTATGACCGAGGCGCAGCTCAAGGACGGCTTCAGCGACTTCGTGACCATCGACGGTCAACGGTACTACGCGAGCTCCTTCGAGACGGACGATTACTACATCTACGTCGCCCAACCTGAGTCCGAACTCATGACCGAGCGCGTGCCGTTGACGCTGACGACGGCGTTCTCCGGCTTGCTGTGCCAAATTGTCATCTTCCTGCTCGTGACGTTCGAGCGCCGCCGCACCATCGCCGGCGTCGCCCGAAAGGACGCCGAGGGCGAGAGCGACGACGATCCGCGCATGATCGACGTGGAGATGCCGGACGGCCGAACCGAGAAGACTGAGTCCGCCGCAAGCCGCTGGCTGTACCGCTCTATGCACTGGGACGAGAAATCCGCCGAGCAGCGCGTCCTCACCGTCATCAAGGTGCTGCTGAGCATTTTCGCCATCGTCGTGTGCGCGGCGATGCTGTTCCAAGATCGGGTCTTCACGTCCGAATCGGTGTTCTCCTACATCCTCGCTGGCGGATGGGAGCGCGGTCTGAACGTGTTCGCCATCACGGCGTGCATCATGATTGCATGCTGCGTCCTGACGATCACGATGCTCGTGCAGCAGCTGCTCAGGCTGCTGGCGACGGTGTTCGGCCCGCGCGGCGAGACGATGTGCCGCCTTGTGAGCAGCTTCATCAAGTATGCTTCCATCATCGGTATGGTGTACTACTGCTTGATGGTCATCGGCATCGACACGACGACGCTGCTCGCCTCTGCCGGCATCCTGTCCATCGCCATCTCTTTCGGCGCGAAGGAGCTTGTAGCGGACATCCTGTCCGGCTTGTTCATCATCTTCGAGGGCGAGTTCCGCGTCGGCGACATCATCGCCGTTGGCACGCGCAGCGGCACCGTCATGGAAATCGGCATTCGCACGACGAAGATTAACGACGGCAACGGAAACATCATCATCATCCGCAACAGCGAGGTGAGCAACGTCGTCAACATGACCAAGGAGTCCTCGTTCGCTTCCTGCGACATGCAGATCGAGTACGGCGAATCCCTCGAGCGCGTCGAGAACCTGCTCGAGAAAGAGTTCCCGCACATTCGCGAGCGCCTCACCGCGATCGAGGAAGGCCCGTTCTACCGTGGCGTCGTCTCGCTGGCTGACAATAGCGTGGTCATCCGCATCGTGGCGCAATGCGCCGAGAGTGACCGTGGCCCGCTTGAGCGCGACCTGCGTCGCGAGATGAAGCTCATCTTCGACCGCAACGGCATCAACATTCCGTACCCGCAGGTGGTCGTGCACGAGCCGAGGGTGTTCCAAAAGGCGACGGTCATGGAACAGCGCGCAGCCGACCGCTTCAACGAAGAGCAGAAGGAAGCGTCGCAGGCCATCCTCGACGACGACAACGACTTCGACCTGGCGGACGTCAGCCGCCGATAGCGAAAAAACCGCCGGCCTCGGGCCGGCGGTTTTTTTTTCGGTGAGGGTGCGGCGTGCGCGATTGATTGCCTAGTCTTTCAGATACTCCGCCTCGATGGCTTTGATGCGGGCGTTGAGCCATTCGTTGGTGGGGACGGGGAGGCCGTGTTTTTTTCCGAGGCGCATCATGACGCCGGAGAACTCGTCGACTTCGGTGGGGGCGTGGTTGATGACGTCCTGGCCCATGGACGGGGTGTTCTGCGGATCGAGCGAGCGCAGGACGCCCACCATGTCCGCGAGGTCTCCTTCGCCCACGTCCACCCCTTCTGCGCGCCCTACGGCAACGACCTCGCGCATGGCGGCGATGTAGGTGCGCCATGGCTCCGTTTCGGGGCCCGTGCCGCCCTCCGTCTGGACGCGCTCGCTCTCGAGCAGGGCGGCGTAGTTCACGCCGTACGCGGCGCACACTTGGTTGAGCCCGACGTTGCCCATGAACTTCGCCCACATGCGGTGGCGGATGTCCGCCTCTACCACGTTTCCAATGCCCGCGCGCTCGAAGAACATGCGCACGGCCTCCAGCGCGTCAGGATCCGTCTGCGGGAACTGGCCGATATGCAGGTTGCCTGCGCGCGAGTACGTGACGGTGGGGCCGAAGCGCATGGCGTCCATGCCTTGCGCGACGCACGGGACGATGCGCTCCCAGCCAAACCGCGCTGCCAACCGCTCCTCGCTCGTCACGCCGTTCAGGACGGAGACCACGATCGTGTCGTCTCGCACGAGCGGGGCTGCGAGCTCCATGGCCTCGTCAAGGGCAGGCGATTTCACCGCGAACAGCACGAGGTCCGCCCGGCCGGCCTCGGCGGGCGTCATCGAGCGAAACGTGCGCTCGGTGCCGTTGATGGTGATCGTTTCTCCGGCATGTCGTGCAATACGGCCCTCGTCCATGATGAAGCAGACGGCTTCCTCGCCCAGGGAGCGCTCGATGCAGTCTGCGTAGAGGAGCCCAAGTGCCCCTTTCCCGACGATCGCGGCCTTCTCAATGAGCATGATGCCTCCTCAGCACGGTGGTCTTGTGAGGTTATGGTACAGAAACGGGCGTTGCACGGTCGGTTGACGCTGGCGGAATTCGGGGATGGGCACTACCGTGGCGTTGGTGCACCGCGCTGTGGGGCGTCCTTGGTTTCGCCCAGCTAGCGTGCGATTTCGGGGGCGGCGATTGATGGCCGAGCGATTGAGGCGTCGTGCTCCGCGACGACCACGGAGCGGGCTTCGCGCGCGATGTGGCACGCGTACCGCGCGAAGACGAGGAACACGATGACGGTGGCGAAGGCCGCCTCTACTGCGGACAGCGTTCCCAGCCACGCGGGCAGCTGCCATCCGGCAGCGTCCAAGCACGCAAGCGCCTTCGCGAGCGCCGCCGCCGTGATGACGAACGGGAAGGTCATCGCCGCATGACTTTGGTAGAACGGTGCGCGGATGAGGCGGGGGAGCCGCGTGAGCACCACGGCGAACAGCGCTTGCGCGAGCACGGCGAGCGTCGCCACGAATGCGGTGTCCGGTTGCTCGGCGACGGCAAGGTAGCCTGCGAGCGAAAGGCTCATGGGTGCTGTGTAGATGCAGAACGTGGGCGCCGCCGCCTCAGGCAGCTTATGGCGAACGTGACGGATCGTTACGACGCCGAACAGCGCGACGTAGCAGGCGAAGCCGAAGAAGAACAGGATGCGCCCGAGACCCTCCATCCCGAACGCGGGAGACGTGAGGGCGCCTACGATAATGCCCACGTAGGCGACAAACCACGAAGTGAACACGTTGCGAAGCTGAAACTTGCGAACGAAACGCGCGGTGAACCAGACAATGAGCGCCGCATGGCTGGCGATAGCGGCCGCCCAGGGAACGAACGCTATCGCCCCCAATGTTGGAGCCGCGAACGATGCCAGCTGCATGATGCACATGAACAGGGTAGCGAACGTCCCGGCGATGACGGGGTTGTCCATATCGTCCTGGAAGGAGCGGCGGTGGAGCGCGACCTTCGCGAGGACGAGCGCAACGAGCAAGGCGGCAGTCGCAGCGCACGCTGTCTGGGCGAGCGGGAAGGCGTTCGCATGAAGGTTTCCAAGGGACGCGACTCCAAGGGCAACGCCAGCGGCGGGGATGGGCGTGCTTTTGACCAGCGCTCGCGCACAGTTCGCGATACGAGACGTCATGCTGACCTCCGGAAAAGGACGACGGTGAACGCGCTCAGTATGCGACGAGACGCATAAAAAGTGAACTTATGATATATGATAACAGGATAAGAAAATGTAATGGCTTAGGAGCGCCCGCAGCACAGGCGTCGGCGTGTTTGCCCGTGCCATCGCCTTGCGGGGATGTGGGGCGGCTCGCGTTGTCAGAGAGGGGGCTATCATGCTCGACCCGCGCACGCAGACGTTTCTCTCCGCCTGTCGCACGCTGAACTACACGCGCACGGCGGAGGAGCTGTCCATCACGCAGCCTGCCGTCTCTCAGCATATCGCGTGGCTTGAGCGCGCGTACGGTGCACGTCTGTTCGCTCGAGAAGGGAAACGCCTGCGCCTCACGCCGGCGGGAGAGCTCTTGCAGCGCGTTGCAGAGCGCATGGCGCATGACGAGCGCCTGGCGCGCGATGCCGTCGCCGCGCTGGCGTCGGGAGAGGAGCGGCTGTCGTTCGGCGTCACGCTCACGGTGGGCGAGCACTTGATCGCGCGGCCGCTCGCTCGATACCTGCACGCTCATCCGCAGCGCGACGTGCGCGTGGAGCAGGCGGGCACCGAGGCGCTGCTGGAGGGTTTGCGCTGCGGGCGCATCGACTGCGCGCTCATCGAGGGCTACTTCGACAAGCACGATCTTGCTTGGCGCGAATTCTGCACGCTGGAGCTTGTGGGCGTGTGCGCTCCTGGCAGCGAGCTCGCCGGGAAGCGCGCGCTTGCGCTCGAGGACATGCTCGACCAGCACCTGATCGTGCGAGAGCCTGGTTCGGGCACGCGCGCGGTGCTCGAGCACGCGCTGGCAGAGCGCAACCTTGCGGTGGGGAGCTTCGCTCGCATGACCGAGGTGTCCAGCCTCAATATCATCAAAGAGTTCGTGGCGGCGGGCGTGGGCGTGTCGTTTCTCTACGACGCGGCAGTCGAGGAAGAGGTGCAGGCAGGGGAGCTGGCGCGCATATCGCTCTCGGGCGCACCGCTTTCGCACGCTATCACCTTCGTGCACGCAAAAGACTCCGCGTTCTCCGAACGTTTCGAGCGATTCTTTGACGAGCTGACGGCGCTCTCTCGCATCTAGCGCGCCGCGTGGGCGCGATCGGCGGCCTGCCCGACGTGGTTGGGCTTCGGCCCAAGGAAGATCGGGGCTACCAAGCGCGTGTACAAGGCAAGCCATGCCAACGACACGCAGAATCCGCCAATGACGTCTGATGCGTAGTGCACCCCAAGATATATACGGCTCAACCCGATCATCACGATGATGGCCGAGAATGCAGCTACGCTGCACCAGCGCACCAAGCGGTCCTGTCGGTAGCTCCACACGATCCAAACAAGCAGTCCGAAGAACGCCATGGCGGCCATGGAGTGACCGGATGGGAAGCTGAATCCTGTCTCCGCGGCAAGCGCGAATCCCTCAGGGCGGGGTCGTTGAATCGCGAACTTGAGCGCTTGGTTGAGGGCTACTACGAGCACGAGGTTGAGCGCGCAGCATGCTCCCGGGCGCCGTCCGGGAGCGAAGGCGGCGATCATGAGCCAGAGCGCCACGAGCGTGAGCGGCTCGGCGAGCGTGGAGAACGCCTCCATGATGGGCGTCAGCCAATCGGAGCGCAGCCCTTCGACCACCAGTGCGTACGCGGCTTGGTCGATGCGCATGAGGTCGCCCGCGAGCACGTCCTCAAGGAGCGTGACGAACACGATGGCGCAGACGGCAACGATGATGGTGCGGCGGTTCTGAACCGCCAGGCGCCCGATGGCCGCTGTGACGTCTTTCGCGCTGCGGTGCTTGCGCTCGCTGCTTGCTGGCATCTTTCATCCTTTCGACCAAGCGGGCGGTGTGATGCTTGGCGTGTCGTTCTGCTTGGCGGGCGCGCGCTAGCCAAGCTCTTTGAGCGTGAACTCGCCGTCTTCGTAGACCGCGTAACTATGGCTGCCGTCTTTTGGTAGCGATACGCTTCCTGGGTTGAGGAGCGTGATGCCGTCCTGCGTGCGGTTCGTCTTCACGTGCGTGTGTCCAGAGAGGAAGGCGGAGCCTGCCGGCAAGGCAGGGGGGTTGTCGGGCGTATGCACGTGACCGTGCGTGCAGAAGAGCGTGCGGGCTCGCTCGTCGAGCACGATGGCGTAGTCCGCGAGGCAGGGGAACTCGATCACCATCTGGTCGACCTCTGAGTCGCAGTTGCCGCGCACGGCGACGATGCGTTCCTTCATGCTATTGAGCATGCGCGCAACCGCAGGGGGCTCGTAACCTTCGGGCAGCGGATTGCGTGGGCCGTGGTAGAGCAGATCGCCCAGCAAGATGAGCTTGTCCGCGGCCTCGAACTCCAGCGCTCCCATGAGCTTTTCGCACCAGAACGCCGACCCGTGGATGTCAGACGCGATGAGCAGCTTCATGCCTCTCCTCATTTCTTTCATAAACGATGTCGTGCAGGGAAGTATAGCGCCCTTGGGCGCCCCGGATGCGGGCTTCCGGTGGAAAACATACCTCACCAGGCAAAACGGAGAGAATACTTAACTTGCATGACACGGTTGTGCGGTGTCATTCGGACGTTTTCACTACTCTGCACGATAGGCGGCGGGCCTGGTTCGGTGCTTAGATAGGCCCCGACGCAAGCAGGGCGCCGGAATGCGGGCGGCCCACGAAACAGACTGAAAGGACAAACGTCATGCGCATCTTCGGTATGGGTCTTCCCGAACTCCTGGTCATCCTGGGCATCGCTCTTCTGATCTTCGGCCCGAAGCAGCTTCCGAAGCTCGGCAGCGCGCTCGGCAAGACCGTCAAGGGCCTGCGCGAGGGCATGGGCTCCTCTGAGGACGCTGACGAGGCCAAGGTCGAGGCGCTCGAGGAGGCTCCGAAGGAGAAGCCGGCCCCGAAGGCCCAGGCTGCCGAGTAGCAGCTTTCGCGCATCGCGAGCACGACATATCCCGCTGGATACAGCCCAGCTGTTCGACGAAACCGCCGGAGCCTCCTGACCGGCGGTTTCGTCTATTCTGGAGCATTGCCCACACCGTTCGGTCAGCCACCTGCGCTCTGGTATCATGTGCTCGGTTTCAAAAATCGGTAGCGCTCGCTCCTCGTTCCGGGCGCTTGGTGGCGTGGGAAGGGGCTTCATGGGCACTGCGAAAGCGCGAAGGTCGGGCGCGTCGTGGCGTCGCGCGTTGGGCTTCGCGTGCCATGAGGGCTACCTGTACGCGCTGTTCTACATGGGGATGAACCGCGAGTTCTCCGTTGGGTCCTTCCAGGTCGAGCGCGTGGAGCTGCTTGGCGCGCTCGCGGCAATGGTCATCGCGTTCGCGGCGGTGCTCGTGCTCGGGCGATGTGCGCCCGCGCTGCGCGAGGTCCTGTTCGAGCGCCATTCCATCATCGTCTACGCCCTTGCGCTCGTCGCTGGCGCGTTCGTTCCCGTCGTCATGGGCAGCCTGCAGACCGACGAGCTCGTCTTCGAGTCCATCATGGTGGGCGTCCCGTGGGCGCTCATGCTGCTCACGTGGGCGCGACGCTTGGCGCGCGGCACCACCGAGCGCGCCGCGTTCGAGGTGTTCGCGGGCGCGGGCATCGGCGCAGCCGTCTGCTTGGTGACGTTCTTGTTCCCGGTCGACGAAGCGCAGTGGGCGCTCAAGCTGCTCCCGCTTGCTTCGGCAGCGCTTCTGATCGTCGACATGCGCGACTTTGACGAGGATGCTGCCGAGGCCCGCCCTGAGGCGGCGGTGTCGGGCGCTACGGCCGCTGACTTCTCCGTGAAGGTCATGGCGGGCACCGTGTGCTACGGCATGGCGGCGGGCTTCATGGAGGCGTACAACTCCAATCCAGGATTCATCTCTATGGCGTCGTTTCCGGCTTCCCTGATCGTCTTCGTGCTCTTCAGCGCCGGCGCGCTGCAGCTGTTGTTCGCGCGCGACCCGAAGGCGCGCGGCGGCTTGGACGGCGCGTACCGGCTTTCGCTCCTCGTCATGATGGCGGGCTTTTTGTTCGCGCCCTCGCTTGGAGGCACGGGCGTGCCCGGTGAGGCGATCGTGCTCGCGGGCTACCTGGGCCTTACCTGCGTGCTCGCGTCGGCCTTCCTTGCGTTTTCGAAGATCGTGGCGGAAGACGCGGCGCGCATCGTGGCGCGCGGGTTCCTCGCGTTGTTCTGCGGAGAGCTGGCGGGTGTGGCGCTTGCGAACGTCTCGAACGGCTTGGTGCCGTCAGGCTCCACGCCGTACGTGATCGTCTGCTTCGCCGGCTTGGCGACGCTCTTCGCGTACCTGTTCCTGTTCACGGAGCGCGATTTCAAGTCGCTTTCGGAGATTGCCCGCACGGTCGACTACTTCGAGGAAGCGTGCGAGGCCATCGCGGTCGAGGCTGGGCTTTCCAAGCGCGAAGCGGAGATCCTTCCGTTCGCGTTGCGCGGCCGTACGAGCGAGCGCATCGCCGGCGAGCTGTTTATCTCGAAGAGCACGGTGGACACGCACTTGCGTCGCATCTACACGAAAGCCGGCGTGCATAGCCGTCAAGAGCTCATCGATCTGGGCGAGCGCACGGCCGAGCGTCTTTCGCAGAATTGACGCGCGTTTCAGGACTTCGCTCGAGCGAGCGCGCGGTATTCGCGGGGCGTGACGTTGTAGCGGGCTTTGAACGCTTCCGAAAAGCTCCCTTGACGTTGGAAGCCGACGAGCTGGGACACTGCGGACAATGGCAGGTCGGTCTGTGCCAGCAATGCGCGCGCCCGCTCCATGCGCAGGGTGCGGGCGTACTCTTGGGGCGTTGTGTGCTCGGCCTCTTTGAACAGCCCAGCAAGCTTGCTCGCGCTCATGCACGCGACCGCGCACAGCTCTTCGGTCGACACGGTGCGGTCGAGGTTCTCTGCCATGTAGCGCCGGGCCCGGTTCAGCGCGGTGCGGTCCGCCGCCTTCATGGGGGCTGTGCACGTCGTTTTGCTCGAAAGGCTCCAGTCTACGATGAGCGACATGGCCTCGGTCGCTTTGCTCTCGTAGAATGCACGCGCCACGATCGGTGAAGGTCGAGCTGACGTGATGTCCTCGAACACCTCGCGAATGCCGGGGGTTTCCTTCGAGCCGTCGAGCAAGGCTATGGCGTTGGAGAGGACGAGCGGGTCGCATTGGCAGCGGAGGCTCATGACCTGCAGCGCTCGCGCAGTGAGCACGATGCAGGTTGCCTCGAGCGTTTCGCCGGGGCTGGGCATGGTGATGAACGCCTGGCCTTTCCACGCATGTCCGAGGACGACCTCGCGAGCGGCTCCTCTTGAGCCGTCGTCCAAGGGGAGATGCCGGTACAGCCCGACGCAGTAGTGCTCGGGGGCCAGGAACGCTCCCTCCATGCGGCGGGCAAGTGTGATGCGGCAGCACGTCACTGCCATATCGTCAGTGATGGGGAAATGCCAGAGCACGCCGTTTCCGACGCTCGGGTCGACGCGCCAAGCGCGTCCCGGGCGCGTGCTCGTGGCCAGGGTGTGCTCGCTGCGCAGGCCGCATCCGCCCGTGCGGAGCAACCGTTCGATCGGGGACTCGCTCTTCGGCCCTGTTTCGGTGGCAGAGGGGTCTTGTGCGGCGGTGCGTGTGCTGGCCTGCATCCATACCTCCTTGTGAACGATGTCCGCTCTTAGAGTCAGCATAATCAAACTTTTCTGAAAAGGCAACTTAAGGTAACTTTTATGAGCGAAAGCAAGAAAGGCTGCGCACCTTGTCGGCGCACAGCCTCATTGGACGGCTCTAGAGGAAATGCGGCGGACCGTCCGCTATACCCGGTACGACCGCGCATTCGAGCTGCTGAAGGCGATCGTCGAGGCGTTGTGCAGCAACGACGATGTCTGCGGTTGGAGGACGCCCGCGATGCCGCCTGCCAGCAGCAGCGAGTTGAACCCGAGCACCTTCGCGAAGGAGCGGTCCATCCTGGCCATGAGCTCGCAGCTTAGGCGCCGCAATTGCACGAGCGCGTTCAGGTTCGTGCTCGTCATGGTGATGTCCGCCACTTCCTTGGCGATGGCGGTGCCGGAGCCCATGGCGATGCCCACGTCAGCGAGCGAGAGCGCGGGCGAGTCGTTCACGCCGTCACCGACCATGATGACGCGCGCGCCTTCGGCCTTAAGCTGCCGCACGTAGTCGTGCTTGTCGCTCGGCAGCATTTCCGAGCGATATTCCGTGACGCCCGCCAACCGGGCGGTGCGGGAGGCGGTGCGCTCGTTGTCGCCCGTGAGCATGACAATGCGCCGTATGCCCTCGCGCCGCAGGTCCGCGATCGCCTCGGCCACGCCGTCTTTCAGGGGGTCATGCACGCCGATGACGCCGCGAAGGACGCCGTCGACAGCCAGGTACAAGGGGGAAAGGCCCTCCATGGCCTCGTTAATGGCCGCCTGATCGCGCGTGGAAATGGACACGCCTTCGTCCTCGACCACGAAATGCTCCGAGCCGATGACGACGCGCTGGCCGTCAAGCGAAGAGGCGATGCCGTGCGCGACGATGTACTCGACCGCAGCATGGCGCTCGCGATGACACAGGCCGCGATTGGCAGCTGCGTTCACAACAGCGCGTGCGACGGGGTGGGGGAAGTGCTCTTCCAGGCACGCTGAGAGCCGGAGCACCTCGTCCTCGCTCCATCCGTCGAGCGGCAGAACGCACGCCACCTCGGGCGTCGCTGCGGTAAGGGTGCCCGTTTTGTCGAAGACAATCGTGTCTGCCTGAGCGACCGCCTCGAAGTGCTTCGAGCCTTTCACCGTGAAACCGAGCTTCGCGCTTTGGCTCATGGCCGTGAGAGCGGCGATCGAACCAGTGAGCTTAAGGGCGCACGAGTAGTCGACCATGAGGGTCGAGGCCGTTTTCGTCAGGCTGCGGGTCGTGAGCGCGACGATGCCGGCGAGCAGGAAGTTCCAGGGAACCACTTTGTCCGCCAGACGCGCCATGCGCTGTTCGGCCTGGGACTTCATGCCCTCAGACGCCTCCACAAGGCTCACGATGGACCGGAGCTTGGTGCCCTCGGCGCCCGCTTTGACGCGCACGAGCGCTTGGCCCTGCTCCACCGCGGTGCCGGCGAAGACGTCGTCACCGACCGTGCGCTCGACGGCAAGGGGCTCGCCAGTGAGCGTGGCCTGGTTGACCATGGCCGTGCCCTCGATGACGACGCCGTCTGCGCACACGGGCATGCCTGTTCGGACGGCTATGACGTCACCGGGCTCGAGCTCGCTCGCGTGCACGGTGATCTCCTCTGGCCCTACGACCTTCTGCGCGGTCTCGGGAAGGTCGAGTAGGGAACCGATGAGCTCGTTCTCCGAGCGCGCTCGCGTGTAGTCTTCTAACGTTTCTCCCACGTTGAGCAAGAGCATGGTCTGGCTGGCGGTGCGCGGGTCTCGCCGTGCGAACGAGAGCGCGATCGCAGACATGTCGAGCACGGGCACGTCCAGGCGCCCCTTGGCGAGCGAGCGCATGCCAGCGGCCAAGAAATGGCGGAAGCGCCATAGGGCTGCCACGAGCGCGAGGGGCTTGGGAAGGAGCATGCGTCGAGCTATGGCCGCTCCCACGAGCACTGCCAGGTCCATGAGCATGCGGTTGGTTCGCGGCGCGATCGCAATCGAGCATGCCGTCCGCTCGCGGGCGATCTGCTCCTGGTCGATCGAGCAGAGATGGGCGATCACCTTCTCCCGGGCGCTCTGGACAGGCTGGTAGGACACCGCGAGCTCGCCAATGCGCGGGTAGACTGTCGCCTTCCTCACGTAGGCGCTTTGCATGGCGGCTCGCTCGAGCGCGTCCACGTCCGATTCGGGCACCCTACCGTCAAGCGCCAGCCGCAGCCGTCCGGGCACCTCGCGTATCATGCGAAGTCTCATGGCGCTTATTTCTGGGCAGCCGCCACGTCCACGGCGCTGACCTCGACGGTCTGGGCGCGCTCGGCCTTCTCGTCCTCGACCACGGCGTTGATGTAGGTCGCCTCTGCCATCATGTCGTCGACCTCGGCTTTCGCCTGCTCAACCATGGTCTCGTAGGCGGACTTGGCGCGCATGCCCTGGGCGATGCCCTGGACGTAGCACTTCTTGGCGGTCTCGCTCGTCAAGGCTTTCAGCCCAAGCGTTCCGAGCAGGAATCCTCCGCCGACGAGCAGTCCGTTGCGTGTGCGAGATTTCATAGAGCGGTCCTTTCTTGCGAGCGTCCTTTGCGTTCGAACGCTTGCATTGTGCTTGGTGTGTTGCAGTGTGCTTGCACAATGGCAAGCGCAGGACTTCTTTTACACCACTCGCTGCGCGTCGCAACCGTTCGAACGCGGCATCGTGCGAGGTTGCCGAAATTGCCTCGCGCTTGGACGCGAAATAATCGCTTGTGCCGAAAAACATGAGGTCAGAAGATTGGGCGCCATATCGCACAATGAGGGGAGGTCAACGGAATGCCGACGGCGTCGCGCTGGCGTCGCCTGCATGACGTGCGCGAGAAGAAGGAGAATGACGTGAAGTGGCATCGGTTCTTTGCCTGGGCGAGCTTGGCGTGCATGGTTGCGTGCATCTACACGGGCAAGAAGCATGCGTAAGCAGTTTCAAGAGCTGCGCGCACCGTCGCTTGGCTGGCTGGTTCGAGCCAAGTGACGGCGCGCGCGTTCGAAGTTCGCGCTAAGCCAAAAGCGCGCCAAGGCGCTTGCACTCAACCGTTGCCTCAGCGTCCGGGTAGTCCTTCGCGATAACCGAGTCCACGATGTCGATGCCCGCATCTTCGGCGCGCTGCTCCCAGAGCTCCATCCACTCTCCATCGTTCCAATCGTACGATCCGAAGAGCGCGACTTTCTCGCCTGCCAAGAGAGGCTCGACCTCCTCGTACATCGGCAGGAACTCTCCGTCCTCCAGTTCCTCGTCGCCCATGGCGGGGCATCCGAGCGCGAACGCGTCGTAGTCTGGGAAGCGCTCCGCTCCGAAGTCGGTGCAATAGATGACGTCCGCCTGGGCTCCTGCGCTCCGCGCGCCGTCGGCAACGAGCTTTGCCATGGCTTCCGTGTTTCCGGTGCCGCTCCAGTACACCACAGCGACTTTAGTCATGTTTGGGTCCTTTCTATCGGGGGTTTGATGCCGTTTGGGGCTGCGAAGTCGAAGCTTGTCTCATGCTGCAAACTCGAGCGCTGTAAGGGACTCGATGTCCTCGCCTGCGTCGAATCGTTCCGTTAACTGACGGGTGCATGAACGGAATAGCTCGAACCGCTCGCACGCCTGCTGTGCGTTGCCGTACGCTTTCCAGGGACCGCACGCCACGCACGGGCGCGTTCCATCGATGAAGCCCATGACGTCGTCGAAGGGGTAACCGAGCAAAAGTCCGATTTCGTGCGGGAACGAGCTTCCCGCGCATGGCGATCCCTGCGACCGTGCGAAACGAGCGCGCAAGGATGCAAGGCACGCTTCGCACGACGACAGCTCGTAGCCAAGCGACGATAGGTAGCAGGCTGTCTGCTCGTGAGCGAGCGTCCGCTCAACGAGTTTCGTGCGGCAGACAAGCACAAGTGTCGCTTGCTTGCGGCGCGAAAGCGCTTCCATTGACACACCGAGGGGTGCGAGCTTGAGCGAGCATGCCTCGAACCACTCCGCTATGGCGCAGTAGGGGGCAGGACACGTAAACAAGCTTGCTGGTTTAACGCCTACAAGAGTGGGGGCGCAGTGTCGCACGATCTTCCGATCAAGCGTGCGAGCAGTCGTCTGGTCGAGCATCAATGTCCTTTCATTATGCAAGTAAGACAAGGATAACTTCGCTTGAAGTTGGTTATAGGGCACGCGGTGGCTTGCGTCAATACGAAAGTTCGACTAAGTTAACTAAGTCGGTACGCGACGCAACACGAGCGGCACGATTGTGCCGTCGGCGCCGTGCGGAAAGAAGGGAGTGAGACTGGGCATGACGATGTGGTGCGATGTGGACGACAATGAGCGGCGCGAAGGCGCAGAGGGCGGCGTGTGTGATGTCGCGGTACCCACGACTGGGTTGACGGACGTGTGGCACGACGTTGTCCAGAGCATCGTCTCGGCGCTCGAAGCACGCGATCCGCACACTGCAGAGCACTCGCTGCGCGTGGGGGACATGGCGGAGCGAACGTGCGTGCTCATGGGGTTGGATTCGGAAACGACTGCCACCGTGCACATGGCAGCGCATGTGCACGATATCGGCAAGATCGGCATCCGAGACGCCGTACTTTTGAAGCAAGGGCGCCTGACGCCCGACGAGCATGCCATCCTGCACGAGCATCCTCGGATCGGGTGCGAGATCCTGCGAGGGTGCCCCTCGCTTTCGTCTGTCGCCGATATCGTGCTGCATCATCACGAGCGTTGGGATGGGAGCGGGTATCCGGACGGCCTTGCGGGCGAGGAGATACCGCTCGGCGCGCGCGTCGTCACCATCGCGGACTCGATTGACGCCATGCTTGGCAAGCGGCTGTACAAGAAATCGCTCACGCGCGAAGCGTGCCGCGAGGAGATTCGGCACAACGCCGGCGTTATGTACGACCCTCGCATCGCGCTGTTCGTCGTCGAGCATTGGGATGAGATCGTCGGGCCTGTCGAGTTTCCCGCATACGACGACGAGCCGTCGGTTCTGTGCGGAAGACTGCATTGCAACGTTCCGGCGCTTGGTGCGCATGCGTGCACGGCGTCGTGCTCGTCGTTCCATGCGTGCGAGGCGTGGGGGCGCCCAAAGAGCGCATAAGCCGTCTGGCCTGCGGGCATGGGCAAACGCTTGGTGAAAACTGCTTGCAGCTTGGTCTTGCTTGGTGCGATTTCTTACCCGCGTGGATGCGCTTGGCGATGCACGTCCGCCAAGCGATCGATGGAAACGTGCGTGTAGATCTGCGTGGTCGAAAGGCTGGCGTGACCAAGCATCTCTTGCACGCTGCGCAGGTCGGCTCCGCCCTCCAGCACGTCGCTCGCGAAGGTGTGGCGCACGTCGTGCGGGGTGAATCCGGGGTCGACGCCCGCCGTGATGAGCGTCGCTTTGAACATCTTGCGCATCGGGTCGGTGCCGTACTGGTTGCCGTTGTTCGACACGAAAAAGTACGGGCATTGCTTGCCGCCCAGCAGGCGGGGCCGTGCCGTTTCGGCGTAGGCGCGCATGCTTTCCAGCGCAAGGGGATGGAGCGGCACGATGCGCTCTTTCCCGCCCTTTCCGAACAGGCGCACCTGGCCTTGCGCGAAGTCGACGTCACGGGCGAGCAGGCTCGAGGACTCCGAGATGCGCGCACCGCAAGCGTACCAGAACTCCAGGAGCGCTTGGTCGCGAAGGTCCGCCGGCGTGCGATCGCGCACGGCGCCGGTCTCGTCGACCGGTCCGTGCACGCGCAAGATGGCCGCCATATCGCGCGCGCCGATGCGCCGCGGCAGGCGCCTGCCCTGCTTGGGGCCTTGCAGGACGGAAGCGGGCGTTGCGTCGCACGCGCCGGTTTCCTCCATCCAGCGGTACCACGCCTTGACCGCGCTGAGCCGGCGGTTCACCGTCGTGCGGGCATAGCGCGCTCGGTCGAGCTCGGTCAGGTACCCGCGCAGCGCGCGGTGCGTCGTGTGCAGCAAGTCGACATGGGAGCGGCGCGCCCAGCGCGCGCAGTCTATGAGGTCCGCTCGGTAGGCGCGCACGGTGTGCGGGGAGAGATTGCGCTCCACGCGCAGCGACTCGCAGAACCCGTCGACCAAAGAGAGCACGCGCTCGTCGACGTCGTCTGGCTGGCGATCTGGGATGGAGTCGTCCATAGAGCGCCCTTCGCTCACAGCAGCCCTCGTTCACGGAGCGTGGCAACGTGCGCTTCGAGCGCCCGTTTGCCGCGCGCGGCGTAGGCGGCGTAGCGATCGCGCTTGTTGCGCACCTTTTCTTCGAGCGGCGGGATGATGCCGAAGTTCACGTGCATGGGCTGGTAGTCCATCGTCGCCGGGTCGGTCGCCCACGCCACGAGCGAACCGAACGCCGTCTCGACCGGCGGCAAGGGCGCGTCAATTCCCGCAAGCTCCGCGGCGGTGTGCAGGGCGGCGTGCAGGCCGGACGCGATGGCTTCGCAGTAGCCTTCCGTGCCGGACAGCTGGCCCGCCACGCGGACGGGCACGGGCGCGACGTCATCGCGCAGGCGCAACGTGCCGTCGAGCAGGCGCGGCGCGTCGACGAACGTGTTGCGGTGCATGACGCCGAAGCGCGCGAACTCTGCGTGCTCCAAGCCGGGGATCATGCGGAACACGCGCTCTTGCTCGGGGAACGCCAGGTTTGTCTGGAAGCCCACAAGGTTGTAGCTCGCGCCGTGCGCGTCCTCGGCGCGCAGCTGCAATGCCGCCCAGGGGCGGTGGCCGGTGCGCGGGTCGCGAAGGCCGACGGGCTTGAGCGGGCCGAACCGTGGCGCATCGTGGCCTTTGCGCGCGATTTCCTCAATGGGCTGGCATGCTTGGAACAGCTCGCGCGTCTCGAAGTTCTTCGCGATGACGCGCCGTGCGCCCAAGAGCTCATCGATGAACCGCTCGTACTCTTCCTTGTCGAAGGGGGCGTTCAGGTAGTCGCCCGCGCCCTCGTCCTCGTAGCGGCTTTGGCGGAAGAGCACGTCCATGTCGAGCGAGTCCGTCATGACGATGGGCGCGGCCGCGTCGTAGAACGCGAGCCCTTCCGTCCCCGAGGCGTCCTGCAGGAACGCGGCGAGCGAATCCGAGGTCAAAGGGCCGCTCGCGAGGATGACCGCGTCAGGAGCGGGGGAGAGCGCGTGCGCCTCCGAAGCGTTTGCAGCGCGCACCATGAGGCTGCCGTCTGTCGCCAGCCCCGTCGCCTCGCCGCGCACCACGTCGATGTTCGGCTCCGCCGCCACGCGCTCGTCCACCCACTGGGAGAATGCCGCGCGGTCGACCGCGAGCGCTCCTCCTGCGGGCACGGCGCATGCGCGCGCGGCCTCGAGCAGAAACGAGCCTAGGTCCGTGAGCTCGTGCTTCAGCATGCCGGCAGCGCTGTCGGGCTTCGTGCTCTTGAGCGAGTTGGAGCACACGAGCTCCGCGAGCCCGCCTCCTGTGTGCACGGGCGTCGTCACGTCCGGGCGCATTTCCACCATGCGCACGCGCGCACCGCGCGCTGCAAGTTGCAGCGCCGCTTCGCTTCCTGCCAGGCCGCCGCCCACCACGTCGACGCGCGCACCGTCCAAAAGAGCCATGCCCCCTCGCTTTCTCAACCGCGCCGTTAGGAAGTTCCGAGACGGCGCGCACCGGGCTGTTTCGATCGCCTTGATTTCGGCGCACATTGTACGCCATCCCCGAAATGCGGGCACGCCGCGTCAATGTGTGAGAGAATTGCCGGAAACACCGAACACAGAGGACGGGCATGAGCACACCAGCAGAGGCAATCAATGAGATCGCGGGCGCAGTCGCGTCCGGTATTTCGCGCATGATCGACGAAGGCGATCCGGAAACGTCGGAGTATGCGACGTTCCGCATCTCGCCGTTCGCGAAGCGCGCGCAGGTAGCTCCCATGCCAGGCACGCCGGAAGGGCGTTCGTTTGGCTACGTTTCGAGTGGCGTGCAGATGCCCGCGGAGGGCTCGTGCTATGTCGTGGAGTTCCTTGAGGGCTCACGAGCGCGCGTGCTCGGCTACGTCGACTCGTTCGGGAGGGCGTTCCGCGCCTTCGACGCCCTGCGCATGCCGCCCGCGTACACTCCGGCGCTCACGCTGTCCGTGTACGAAGACCGCTCCGACGGGACCGGCTGCGTCACCGTCTTCCAGGACGACGGGTCCGAGCATCGTATCGGCGAGTTCCGCCAGCAGGGCAAGCGCTATGCGCTCGAGAACATGCTCGTGCGCATGGGGGATGGCCTGCAAGGCCTGGGCTACGACGAGCTGTTCGCGCGCCTGTACCTGGCAGCCTGCGTGTTCCCTGAAGAGCAGGGCATGCCGCTTGCGCCCTTCGGCCCGGGCGAGGTCTTCGAGGCGCTTTCCTCCGACGACGTGTTCACGGCGGTTCGGCGCATCTGCGCCGCCGAGGACGCGGTCGAGGCGAACCCGCTCCAGGCCCCTTCCGCGCCTGTGCGCTACCTCGTGCGCCAACTGCGCGCGTTCAAGCTCGACGAGCTCGATCCGCTCGAGCTGCCGCGCCGGGTGCCCGGCGGCGAGCAGAGCCCTGCCGTGCCAGGGGCGGTCGACGTCCGGCTGGCGCGCACCCGCTCGTATGCGAACGCATTCTACCTGGGCTTTGACCAGGATGCCGTGGCTCCGGCGGGCCGCAGCGCGCTGCTATGCCTTGAGTCGGTGCTGAATCGATTCTGGCTCATGGTGGAGGATTTGACCGCGCGCGGCGCGCTTTCTACCGCTTCCGAGCAGGAGTGCGAGCGCACCGAGCGCCGCATCCTCGCCAATCTGACGCGCCAAGCGCCGGTTGTGGACGCCGAGAGCGGCGTGTTCGAGGGAGAGGGCGCCTCCGCCGAGAGCGAGTGGGACGCGCGCCTGCGGTTCTGCCATGCGTGCGAGCGCTTCCGCATGCCCTACCGCCTTTCGTACCGCCTGCGCATTAACCATGACGCGAGGACCATGGGCGTCGAGGCGACGTGCCCGGTGAGCGAGCACATGATGCCGCTTGCGTGGGAAGCGGGCTCCGAATCGTGGGTCGAGCGCCCCGAACGCGAACTTTTCTCCGACCAGGCGGGTTACGCGCGCTCGGTCGCGCGCCTGATGCTCGCTGCGGCCTTCGCCTGCGACCCCGCGGTCGACACGGTGTCGATCGACATCGTGCGGGACACCCCGGCGCGCGAGCGCGTCGTTTCGGGCGTCGTCTCGCGCGAGCTGTTCATCGCGCTCGAGCAAGGCGGCACGCCGGTCGACGACGTCTTCGTCGCGTGCGGCCTGCGCACGCTCGCAAGCGACGACGGCCGCCTGCTTCCCATTGCCGCCGCGCGCGACCTGGAGGGCGACGAGCTGTGCCCTCCCGAGCGTTATGCCTCGCCCGAGATCGACGAGCGCCCCGTCACCGTCCACGCTGGCGAGCTGCGCAACGTGGCGCGTGTGGAGGACCTGTCCATCTCCGAGGGCGGCGAGCGCGTGAAGCTTTCCGAGCAGGTGGCGGACGCTTACGAGGCCGAAGGACGCGACGGCGCGCTGCGCGTGCTGAAGGACCTGCACGATCGCACGGAGGACCTGACCGTTCGCACCGTGTGCACGAAGGCCGAGATGGCGGTGTCCGAGGGTACGCTGGGCGAGGACCCGCGACGTACGCTCGCTGACTTGTTCTCCGACGCGTGGGGGCTGCGCGCCCTGCGCGTGCGTGCCACGGCGCAGGCAGAGCAGGACCCTGCCGCAGCGCGCGAGACGCTCGAGCAGATCGTGCTGCTCGCCGAGGCAGACGGGTCGTTCTCTGACACGTCCCATGTCCGTTGGCGTTATTTCGACAGCTACGCCGCCCGCGCGCTCTTCGCCTTCGAGGACGAGGACGCGCGTCCGGTCCGCCCGCTGCCCGACGAGCTGTTCGCGGCGCACCATGGCATCGCGACGCTGTTGCACGGCTCGTTCGAAGAACACGAGGTCGCGCTCGAGCACGCGCTCAAGTGCATCGAGCTCGCTCCGACCACGGCCGCCGGCTACCTGGCGATCGCGCGCACGTACTTCCTGGCGGGCGACTACGCCTCTGAGATCGACGCGCTGCGCCGTATGTTCGACATCGCGTGGAACCCGACGGACGTGGGCTTGGCGCTGTACTGGCTTGCCTTCGCGCTGTGGCGTACCGGCGATCCGGCAACGGGTGCGGCATGCTACCTGCAGTGCATGAAGTACGATCCCTCGCTGCGCGAGATCGCCGTGCGCGAGCTCGACGAGCTGCTGCGCGAAAGCCCGCGCCAGCGCTACCTGGGCTTGGAGGACAGCGCCGCTGCCGTGGAGCGCGCGGGCTTCTCGCTCTCCAGCATCGAGCGAAACGCGCAGCGTTTGCTCGACGCGGCGCGCATCGTGGCGGACAACGGCAGCCTCTCGCTCGCGGCGACGCTGCTTTCCAGCGCGCTGCGCACCGTGCGCGACGACGCGCTCTACCCGGTGCTCGAGTCGCTCACGCGGACGGAACGGAGCATCCTGTCATGAGCACCCCCGGCGTTCCCACCACGGTAGCTGACATCAAGGCGCGTCTCTCTCGGGCCGACGAAGAGGAGTTCCGTGCGCTCGAGCGAGCGCTCGCTGCCGACCCGCGCAAGGGCGTGCGGCAGGCGGTTGAGGTAGCGCGTCGTCGATTGGAGGCCGAGCGTGCCGAGGAGGAGCGCATCGCGTCGCTCTACGAGATCGAAGAGCAGTGGGGCGGCGTGCAGGCGGTCGTTGGCCTTGACGAAGTGGGCCGTGGACCCGTCGCCGGACCGCTTACGGTTGGGGCGGTCGTGCTTCCGGCGGAGCCGCGCATCGCGGGATTGAACGACTCGAAGCAGGTCTCGCCCGCGCACCGCGAGGAGATCGCCGCGGTTGTCAAGGAGACGGCGCTCGCGTGGGCTGTGGAGCATGTGCCGCCTGCCCAGATCGACGAGCTCGGCATGGCGCGATGCCTGCGCGCGGCGTTCGCCCGCGCCGTTGCGGACGTCGAGGCGCAGGGTGTCCAGGTGTGCACGGTGCTGCTCGACGGCAATCCGCTGCACATGGACCCGCGCGAGGTCAACGTGGTGAAGGGCGACGCCACGTGTGCGTCCATCGCTGCGGCGTCCATTGTGGCGAAGGTCGAGCGCGACGCGCTCATGACCGCGTGGGCACAGGAGTACCCGGCGTACGGGTTCGACCAGAACAAAGGCTACGCGTCCGCCGATCACATCGCCGCGATTAAAGAGCACGGGCTCAGCCCGTTGCACCGCGCCACGTTCTGCACTGCCTGGACGCAGGTTCAGGAGAGCCTGTTCTAGGAGCGCGCCAAAACAGCTGCCGTCGAAGCGGCGTCGCGCTTACTTCCCGAGCAGGTGGCGAACTGCGGCGATGGGGTGCTTCGTGATCATGCGCGGTCCCGCGTAGCGCATGACAGAGCGGATGCGCTCGCGCATCTCCGGCGCGTAGCAGTGGTTGCCGCACTCCTCGCAGCTGGTCTTCACGCCCATCTTCCGGCATCGCTGCGTGCGCAGCACGGCGTAGTCGTCGATTTCCTTGCATGCGGGGCAGACCGGCTCTCCGCAGTGCGCTGCCTCCGTCCGCTCGGCGGCGTCGTGGTTTCCCGCGCAGTAGATGCAGACCATTTGGGAGATGACGCGCTTCTCGCGTTCGCGGCGGCGTGCGATCTTCGGTGCGTCCTGCATGCGTTCGGTCCTTCCGGTCTCGATGGTCGTTTCGGGCATGATAACCGAACGCGCCTCGACGTCGTGTGTTCTACGCGGTTCCTTCAGACAAGCACGCGTTTTCCCCAGGGCGGGCGCCAAGAATCGGCATCATGTATGGCAGCGCCTCCGCTGAAAGGGCCTCTGACCTTGCGTGCAAGGTTTCGTCAGGATGCTGCAAGGTTTCGCGGGAATTCTGTGGTCTTCCGCGCCCTTTCGTGCAAGGTCTCGCGTGATTCAGACCGTGTTCTGATAGCGAATCCGGCAAGGTCCGCCGCCTAGACTGGCCATGAGATCGCTGGGCGAACGAACTTCCAACGCACGCTGCCCGGATATGGACAGGCCGCCCTGGACGCACAGGGCGCTCGGCACGAAAGGAGACGGGCATGACCGACGACGACAAGAGGGGCGAGAGCGGTGGATTGGAGGATGCCGACTGCGTAGTCAGACTGGACGACGCGGACGAATGGCGCTACGAGGACGAGTGGCCGAGCCTTGACGAAGCGAAGCGCGAGGACGCTTTCGACGTGGACGTTGTGGACCTGACGGGAGAGGGCGCCGACTCCTTTCTCGAACCGGTTTGCTGGACGTCCGCCGTCGAGCAAGCCTGCATGCCGGCTGAGGGCGATCGCGCGCCCGCGGCAAGCCAGGCGTCAGCGAGGCCGAAACCCCGCGGGGTTCGGAACAAGGAGCTCGGTGCGAAAGGCGAGCTGGCCGCCGCGCTGTTCTTGGAGCGCCGTGGGTATGAGATCGTCGAGCACAATTGGCGTTGTCCGGCGGGAGAGGCCGACCTGATCGCGCGCGACGAGAACGGCACGGTGGTGTTCGTCGAGGTGAAGACGCGCTCAGGGGTGGAGCATGGGTTCCCGGCTGAGGCGGTCACGCCCGCACGCCGGCGTCGGTACGAGCGCATCGCCGGATACTACTTGAGCGACCATGTCTTCGAGGACGCGCGCGTTCGCTTCGACGTGCTGTCCATCCTCTCGATGAAGCCGCGCAACCGCGCGTACATACGGCATCATATCGACGCGTTCGGCGTGGGGTGAGAAGCCATGCGCATGCAGTGCGCCGTGGCGAGCGCAGCGATCAGCGGCGTTAAGGCGGTTCCTGTCCAGGTGGAGGTCGCGGTCTCTGGCGGCATTCCCGGCATGTCCATCGTGGGCATGCCCGACACGGCGGTGCAAGAGGCGCGCGAGCGCGTGCGCGCTGCCGTGAAGGGGTGCGGGTTCTCCATGCCCGCCGAGAAGATCGTAGTGAACCTTGCGCCCAGCTCGCTGCGCAAGACGGGGTCAGGGTTCGACCTTCCCATCGCCGCGGGCATCCTGGCGGCGACAGGCCAGATACCGCCCGAGGCGGTGCGCGGCAAGCTCATGGTGGGCGAGCTCTCGCTCGAAGGGTTCGTACGCCCGGTGAAGGGCCTGCTCGCGTATGAGGTGTGCGCTCGTTCGGAGGGGCTCACGGTCGTGTGCTCGCCCGCATGTCGAGACGTGACGCAGCTTGAGGGCGTGGACGTGCGCTCTGTGCGGACGTTGCGCGACCTGAAGAGCGGGGAGCTGGGGCTGTTCGCGCGTCGCGCGATCGCGCCCGAAGGAGACGCGCCTGATTTCGCTGACGTTTCGGGTCACGAGTACGAGAAGCGCGCGTTCCAGATCGCTGCGGCTGGAGAGCTCGGCGTGCTCATGATGGGGCCACCTGGGGCTGGCAAGACCATGCTTGCCTCGCGCGCGGCGTCCATCCTGCCACCCTTGACTGAGGAGGAGCGGCTGGAGACGGCGCTCGTCTACTCGGTGGCGGGCGGCGATGTGGACGGCGTGCTCGCAGGACGGCGCCCGTTCCGCGCGCCGCACCATGGCACCACCATGGCGGGGCTTGTGGGCGGCGGCAACCCTCCGAAGCCCGGAGAGGCGTCGCTCGCGCACAACGGCATCTTATTCCTCGACGAGCTGGCTGAATTCTCCAGCTCGGTCCTGCAGGGCATCCGACAGCCCCTTGAGTCCGGCGTGGTGCGCTTGGTGCGCGCGAACTACCGCGTGGCGTTCCCGGCGCGCTTCATGCTCGTGGCGGCGTCGAATCCGTGCCCGTGCGGCTACTTCGGCGACGCGGAGGTGGCATGCACGTGTCCGGAGGCGCGGGTGCGGGCGTACCAGAACCGGATTGGGGGGCCACTCATGGAACGAATCGATCTCCATCTAGACGTCGTCCGCCCCTCGACCGAAGAGCTACTGCGCCCGTCGGGAGCTAACGTAGGGTCAGTGGAACTGCGCGAGGGCGTCATGCGCGCGCGGGAGTTCGCATCATGGCGCAGGGCGCGCTCCGCGGAAGAGCATCCACTTGGGGCGGGCAGGGAAGGGTCGCTCGACGCGGCGCTCGCGGCGTGTCGGCTGGG
>CASEJD010000118.1 GCA_949288145.1 uncultured Coriobacteriia bacterium | reverse complement strand
TTGTTTGTTTGTGGGGGCCGGGCGCCTTCGGGCCCCCCCACCGCGCTGACGCATACGAGGGAGGTTAACTGTCCATGGAAGGGTTCGACCCGGTCGCGTACATCAACGAGCCGCGGTGGCAGGAGTCCCGCATGGGACTGGAGCGCACGCGCGAGCTGCTGGAGCGGTTGGGGGACCCGCAGGATCGCCTGAAGTTCGTGCACGTGGCGGGCACGAACGGCAAGGGTTCCGTGTGCGCCTACCTAGAGCGCGTCCTACGCGAGGCGGGATACCGGACGGGCCTGTTCACGAGTCCGTACCTGCTCGAGTTCGAAGAGCGCATCCGCGTTGACGGGCAGAATATCTCGCGCGACGATCTGACGCGCGTCACGCTGCGGGTGAAAGAGGTGGCCGAGGCTATGGCCGACCATCCTACGGAGTTCGAGCTCATGACCGCCGTGGCGCTCGAGCACTTCGCGCAGCAGGCGTGCGACATCGTGGTGTTCGAAGTGGGCCTGGGCGGCCGCCTGGACTCCACGAACGTCATCGACGAGCCCGAAGTGAGCGTCATCGCGCGTATCGGGCTTGACCACACCGCACTGCTCGGCACCACGCTTGCCGCCATCGCGGGCGAGAAGGCGGGCATCATCAAGGAAGGTTGCCCGGTGGTCTCGTGGCCGCAGGAGTCGGAGGCGCTCGAGGCCATCGACCTGCGCGCCGCCGAGCGTGGTGCCGTCCTTTCCGTGGCGGACTTCTCCCAGTTGTGCGTCGACGCTGCGCCCACGGCGAATAGCCCGCGGTGGGCCTTCTCGTACAAGTCGTTCGAAGGCCTCGAGACCAAGCTGCTCGGCGCGTACCAGCCGTACAACGCCGCCGTCGCGCTCGAGGCTGTGGAGGCACTGCGCGAGCGCGGGTGGAACATCCCTGATGGCGCTGTGCGCGCGGGCATCGCGCAGGCGGCGTGGCCGGGCCGGTTCGAGGTGGTTGGGAGCGTGCCTGCGTTCGTGGTGGACGGCGGGCACAACCCGCAGGGTGCCCGCGCATTGGCGGAATCGCTTGAGCAGGTGTTCCCTGGCGTGCGGCCGGTGTTCCTCATCGGTGTGCTCGAAGACAAGGACTACCCAGAGATGCTCGAGGCCATCCTGCCGCTTGGCAGCGCGTTCGTCTGCATCGCGCCGGACAACCCGCGCGCGCTGCCGGCGCACAAGCTGGCGCGCGCTGTGCGCTGGACGGGGCAGGACCTGCTTGGCTGCTCGGCGTGCGTGAACCCGTATGTAGCACGCTCGACGGCGGACGGCGTGGCTCGCGCCCGCGAACTGGCGGGGGCGGGCGGCATGGTCGTCGCGTTCGGCAGCCTGTACTCCATCGCCGAGGTCGTGCGCGCGCTGCGCGAGCTGGAGGGGCAGGGCGCCGAAGGGTAGGGCGTCGCGTTCGGCGGCGCCCCTTCGCGCACGGGATGCCCGGGTGCTCAGGCGGTGCCGGCGCGCTGGCGATTGCTTGCGCGCCCAGCCTCCGTTTCGACGGCTCTCTGTGGTTTTTGTCAGCGGGGTAACGAATCGTGGCGGCGCGCGTCGCGCCTCGCTATACTAGCCACCGTTGCATACGAGTACTGCGAATGGGCTCGGGCGGCGCCACGTTCCGAACCTGGTCAGGTCCGGGAGGAAGCAGCCATAAGGGACCGCTGACGAGCGCCCGCGTCCATTCGCAGTACTTTTTCATGTCGGCCGTCTTTTGGCAAAAGGAACCCATGGACATCATCAATTTCTTCGTCGAGCTGCTGTCGGACCCGCGCGGCGCCATCGCCGGCTGGATTATCACGCTCGGCCCGGTGTGGGTGTACACCCCGCTGTGGCTCATCGTGTTCGTGGAGACGGGCCTCGTGTTCTTCCCGTTCTTGCCGGGCGACTCGTTGCTGTTTGCGGCGGGCGTGTTCTCGGCAGACGGCGGTGGCCTGAACGTGGTTGCCACGCTGCTCGTGTTCTACACGGCGGCCATCCTGGGCAACACGTCGAACTACTGGATCGCGCGCCTGTTCGGCAGCCGCATCATCGACTCGGGCAAGGTGAAGGCCCTCACGCCCGAGCGCATGGCGAAGCTCGACCACTTCTTCGAGAAGTACGGCGGCCTGACCATCGTCATCACGCGCTTCATGCCGTTCTTCCGCACGTTCGCTCCGTTCATCGCGGGCACGGGCCACATGAACTTCGGCAAGTTCACGCTGTTCAACTGCATCGGCGGCATCACGTGGGTCAGCCTGTTCGTGCTGGTGGGCTACTTCTTCGGCGGCATCCCGTTCGTGCAGGAGCACTTCGAGGTCATCGTGCTCGGCATCGTGGCGGTATCGGTGGCGCCGGCCATCATCGGCGCGGTCAAGGCAGCGCTGTCCTCCCGCAAGGCGAAGCAGCAGTAAGCGCGACCGACATATCTTCGAATCGAACGTGGGCGTCCGGAAGGGCGCTCAAGTTTTTTCGGAGGTGCGAAGGAGCTTCGCGGGCGCATGCTGGACGCGCCAACGGTCGTTCTATAATTGCGTGAGCACATGAGAGGCGGCGTTCAGGCCGCGCATGCCGGCGTGCGGCGCCGGCTTCGAAGAGCAAAGGTCACCGCATGTCAGAGGCTTTGTATCGCAAATATCGCCCGCAGACGTTCGCCGACGTGGTGGGCCAAGACCACATCGAGCGCACCATCCGCAACGCCATCGAGCAGGACAAGGTGAGCCACGCGTACCTGTTCTGCGGCCCGCGCGGCACCGGCAAGACCACCACGGCTCGTTTGCTCGCGAAGGCGCTACTCTGCGAGCACGGTCCCACGCCGGACCCGGACGGCACGTGCCGTGACTGCCAGGAGATCGCCGCCGGCGCGCACCCGGACGTCTACGAGCTCGACGCGGCCAGCCGCACGGGCGTCGAGAACGTGCGCGAGGAGATCATTGGGCGCGTGCAGTTTGCGCCCACGCGCGGCCGCAAGAAGGTCTACATCATCGACGAGGTCCATATGCTCTCGACGGCGGCGTTCAACGCGCTGCTCAAGACGCTCGAAGAGCCGCCGGATCACGTGGTGTTCATCCTCTGCACGACCGACCCGCAGAAGGTGCCGGAGACCATTCACTCGCGCTGCCAGCGCTTCGACTTCCGCCGCATCGGCTCGGAGTCCATCGTCTCGCGCCTGGGCGCCATCTGCGTCTCCGAGGGCGTGGAGTTCGAAGGCGAGGCGCTCGATTTGATCGCGCACCGCGCCGAAGGCGGCATGCGCAACGCGCTCACGGCACTCGAGCAGGTCATCGCGTTCGGCGAGGGGAAGGTCACGCTGCGCGAGGCCGAGGACATGCTCGGCTCGCTCGATGTGGACGACATGGCCGAGATCGTGAATGCCATCGGCGTGCGCGATGTGGCGGCGTGCTTCGCGTGGACGGCGCGCTATATCGAGACGGGCGCCGACCTGGCGCAATTCGCGCGCGATTTGGCCTCGCACTTCCGCAATATGTACGTTTTGAGCCTGGCAGGCGCCGACGTGGCGCTCGACGTGAGCGAGGCGGAGCGGCGAGAGCTGGCCGAGGAGCTGAAGAACTACGGACCCGACCGCCTGGCGCGGCTGCTCGCGGTGCTCGGCGACGTGCTGGCGGAGCTGCGCACGTCCACGAACCCGCGCCTGAGCTTCGAGATTGCGCTTACGCGTATGGTGCGCCCCGACTCTGATTTGACGCTCGCCTCGCTGGCCGAGCGCGTGGAAGCGCTCGAGGCGGGCCGTTCGGCGGTCGCGTACG
>CASEJD010000117.1 GCA_949288145.1 uncultured Coriobacteriia bacterium | reverse complement strand
CTCGAGGGTGAAGCTCTCGGGCGAGATGTCCATGAGCTCCGCCATGAAGTAGGCGTGGTCCTCGGCTTCCTCGAGTGCCTTCCAGTCGGTTGCCATAGGGGTTCTCCTCTCCCTCTGGAACCGTCTCTCCCGGGGTCTGGGGCGGTACGAATTCCGGTACGAATGAGCCTGATTGGAGCGTTTCGAAGCGTTCTGGACTGTCGCTCCTGATTTTGAAAACAGCTATGTTTACCTGCGATAATGTTGTTTTCTGTTGTCAGGCGTTCTAAACCGTTTATACCCCCTCAGTTTCCCACGAGGAGATCGTTTGGCGCGAGACGAAGATCGCTTCGGCCAGCTGCTCCTGAGACATGCCCAGGCGCGCACGATGATCCTTGGTGTGGCTGCCCAGCTCCACGGGCGCTCCCTTCTGATTGGAAATGTGGCGGAATGGAAGGGGCTGTACCACCAAATGCCTTTGACAAAAGACGAAGCAGGGGAGAATCGCTCTGTCAAAAGGCTTTATCAACGCCGCTGAACTGATGATTTGCAAACGTCGCTCAATTCAAGGGCATCGCGTAGGCTTTCGGAGGGGTAGGCCTTACTCTGCGAGCGCACGTAGGGAGTCGGCGGCAGCTTGCGAGGAGATGTGAAGTTTGAGGCCGATGGGGCTTACTTCAATCGTCACGACGGGCGAGCCCTCGTAGGTGGTCGCTTCGAGGCCTTTGTACTCTTTGACGTCGCTGGCGTCCTGTCCGGCTTTTCTCTCGTGAGGCGCTATCCGTTCGGCTGCCGTTAACAAGGCGCGCCTTTGCTCGCTGCTGCGTGCTCTGCGCGAACGAACGCAACGCGGGCTATCGCACGAGAGGGGCGCTCGTGGGGTAGTCTCCCGTGAAGCACGCGTCGCAGAAGCCGTCATGGCAGGCGCCCGACACGGCGCGGTGGAGGCCCTCGACCGAGATGAAGGCAAGCGAGTCGGAGCCGATCCACTCGTTCATCTGCTCGACCGTCATGTTCGCGGCGATGAGCTGGTCGCGCGTGTTGGTGTCGATGCCGTAGAAGCACGGCCATTTCACCTCGGGGCTCACGATGCGCAGGTGCACTTCTGCCGCGCCCGCGTCGCGCAACATCCTCACAAGCTGCTTGGAGGTGTTGCCGCGCACGATGCTGTCGTCGATGACGACAAGGCGCTTGCCTGCGATGACCGTAGGCAGCGGGTTGAGCTTCAGGCGGATGCCGAGCTGGCGCATGGCCTGCGTGGGCGCGATGAACGTGCGTCCCACGTAGCGGTTCTTCACGATGCCGTCTGCGTACGGAATCCCGCTCGCGGAGGAGTACCCGAGCGCGGGCGGCACGCCCGAGTCGGGCACGCCGAGCACGAGGTCCGCGTCCGTCGGCGCCTCTTCGGCAAGAATGCGGCCCATCGCACGGCGGGCTTGGTAGACGCTCTGCCCGTCGATCACACTGTCAGGTCGCGCGAAGTACACGTACTCGAAGATGCACGATGTGCGGCGGCTGGCCGGCACCCCCTGCTCGCTGATTATGCCATCTTTGTTGAAACGCACGATTTCTCCCGGCTCGATGTCGCGCACGTACTCGGCGCCAACGATGTCGAGCCCGCACGTCTCGCTCGACACGACCCAGCCGCGGTCATCGGGAAGCTTCCCGATGCACAGCGGTCGGATTCCGTTCGTATCGCGAAACGCATAGAGGGACTCAGAACTTGCGAGCACCATAGCGTAGGCGCCCTCGAGAAGCTCCATCGCGCGCCTGATGCCGTCGCGCAGATGGTGCGTAGGCCTGGTGAAGAGGCCGATCGCCTTTGCGGCGATCTCGGAATCGGTATCTCCGCGCAGTTCGATGCCCTCCTCGGCAAGGCGGGCGCGCAGAGGGCCAGTGTTTACCAGCGTACCGTTGTGGGCGAGCGCGAAGCGCTCATGCTCGGGAACGTGCGGTTGCGCTGTATCTAGCGATGCCGTGCTACCGCTCGTGGAGTAGCGCACGTGTCCCACCGCGACGAACCCCTCCATTGCGGCGAGCGTCGCCTCGTCGAACGCCTGCGTTACCAGGCCGAGGCCCTTCGAGACGGCCACCGTTTCCCCATCGCCCACTGCGATGCCGGCGCTTTCCTGCCCGCGGTGCTGGAGCGCCTGCAGGCCGAAGCACGTCATGCGCGCCACGTCCTCGCCGGGCGCGAACACTCCGAACACGCCGCACGCCTCCTCAAGGCGATCGGGACGTTCGTCGGATGCGGTGGAAGTTGCCATTGCCTTCTCCTTCGCTGAGTAGTCGCTTCATGCTGCGAGCTGCGCCGATTGCTTCGCGTTTGGCCGACGGTTCGCGCTCGTGCAATCGAAGGGTTGCCGGTTGTCGACGGTGCCAAGTCGTCGCGGCGCATTCCGCACCACATCAATAAAGCGTTCGAATGTTGCGAGCAGGTCACACGTTTGGGCGAGCGTCGATGCGCCCGAACGGATCGCGGGCACACGGCCGTCCGCCCTCTTGCAACAAGCTGATAACACGTTCGACGTTGTCTGGAAACACGATTGACGCTGCTCAGAAACGCGATTGAAGTTGCTTGGAAACGCGATAGTTGCCGAGTTGAATCATCGGCACCCTATGCTCGTATGCGATCAGGTTTCTCAGGTCAAAGGACGAGGAGGCCGATACATGCCAATGAAACCATCGCTTCGGGAAGGTGCCGTCCGCATTCCGTCAGGCTGCGCGATCGCCGGCATCATGGACAGAAGCGGCGAGCGCCACGACGGCACCGACATCATGGCGGCGATAGCCCTCATGCACGACCGATGCAACGGCCTGGGCGGCGGGTTTGCCGCTTACGGCATCTACCCCGAATACGCGGACCTCTACGCGTTCCACATCATGTACGAATCCGCCGAGGCGCGCGCTGAAACCGAGGCGTACCTCGGGCAGTACTTCATGGCGGAGAAGCAGGAGCGCATTCCGACCGAGCCGGTGCGGTCCATCGTGAATCCGCCCGACATCTGGCGCTACTTCGTGCTGCCGCACCCGATGCGGCTCAACATGAGCGGGCTGGACGAGGCCGAGTACACGATGCGCCACGTGTTCCGCATCAATTCCTCGATTCCGGGCGCGTTCGTCGCGTCGTCGGGCAAGAACATGGGCGCGTTCAAAGGGGTCGGCTACCCTGAGGACATCGGCGCGTTCTACCGCATCGGCGACTACAAGGCATGGCTGTGGACGGCGCATGGCCGGTTTCCCACGAACACGCCTGGATGGTGGGGCGGCGCGCATCCGTTCACACTGCTCAACTGGTCGATCGTGCACAACGGCGAGATATCGAGCTACGACGCGAACCGCCGCTACGTGGAGCAGTTCGGCTACGAATGCGCGCTGCAAACGGACACCGAAGTCATCACGTACCTCTTCGACCTGCTCGTCCGGCGCCACGGGTTCTCCCAGGAGATGGCGGCGCATATCATGTGCGCGCCGTCGTGGGACGACATAGACCGCATGGAGCCGGACCGGGCGGCGTTCGAGACGGCGCTGCGCTGTGTGTACGGCAGCGCGCTCATCAACGGGCCGATGTCGGTCATCCTCGGGTCTGACGAGGGGTTGCTCGCCCTGAACGACCGCCTGAAGCTGCGCGCGCTCATGGCAGGGGAGAAAGGCAGCATGGTCTACCTCGCTTCCGAGCAGGCGGCCATCGAGCTCGTGTGCCCCGAAGTGGAAAACATCCGCGCCATCGACGGCGGCGTGCCGTTCGTCGTGCAGCTTGACGAAGTGGCGCGTCGCAAGGCGGCGGAATCCCCCGAAAACGAACCCGGCGTGCAGAGCCCGGCATCGTTGCTCACTGGTGTCGCCCCTGCACAGGCGAAGCGGAAGGAGGCGTAAACCCATGCTCGACTACTTGCTTCCGCGCTACAAGGTGATGCGCGACGACGATCTGTGCATCCGCTGCGGCGTGTGCGAGCGCTCGTGCTCGAACGAGGTTCATCGCGTCGACAGCGAGCTTGACCGAGTGACGGCCAACCATGCGAAGTGCGTAAACTGCCAGCGGTGCGTCGTCGTGTGCCCGACGCACGCACTCGCCATCTCGAAGTGGCCCCAGGTGAACAACGGCTCGAACAACTGGACGCTCGAGACCATGCAGGACATCGCCAAACAGGCGCAGACGGGCGCCGTGCTCCTGTCGTCGATGGGCAACCCGAAGCCGTATCCCATCTACTGGGACCGGCTGCTGCTCAACGCGAGCCAGGTGACCAACCCGTCCATCGACCCCCTTCGCGAGCCGATGGAGACGCGCGTGTTCCTAGGGCGTCGGCCTGACGTGCTGCGCGTGAACGAGCGCGAGCGCACGGTCGTGTCGAAGATGCTCCCACAGCTGCGCCTCGACGTGCCGGTCATGTTCTCCGCGATGAGCTTCGGCTCTATCTCGCTCAACGCGCAGATGGCGCTCGCGATGGCGGCGGAGGAGCTCGGCACCTACTTCAACACGGGAGAAGGCGGGTTCCACCAGGCCCTCCGGAAGTACGGCTCGCATGCCGTCGTGCAGGTCGCGTCGGGACGCTTCGGCGTGGACGTGGACTACCTCAATGCCGGCGCCATGGTCGAGATCAAGATAGGCCAGGGCGCCAAGCCCGGCATCGGCGGGCATCTGCCGGGCGAGAAGATCAGCGCCGAGGTGTCGCGCACCCGCATGATCCCGGAAGGCGCCGACGCCATCTCGCCCGCGCCACACCACGACATCTACTCCATCGAAGACCTGCGCCAGCTCGTCTACTCGCTCAAGGAGGCGACGCGCTACGAGAAGCCCGTCGCCGTCAAAATCGCCGCGGTGCACAACGTCGCCGCCATCGCGAGCGGCGTCGCGCGGGCAGGCGCAGACGTCATCGTGGTGGACGGCTTCCGCGGCGGCACGGGCGCCGCTCCCGCGTGCATCCGCGACAACGTGGGCATCCCCGTCGAGCTCGCCCTTGCAGCCATCGACCAGCGCCTTCGCGACGAGTCAATCCGCTCGAGCGTGAGCCTGGTCGCGGCGGGCTCCATCCGCAGCTCCGTCGACATCGTGCGCGCCATCGCGCTCGGCGCCGACGCGGTGTACTGCGCGAGCGCGCCGCTCATCGCGCTCGGGTGCCATCAGTGCCAGGACTGCTCGTCGGGAAAGTGCAACTGGGGCATCGCCACGCAGCGCGATGACCTGGTGAGGCGCCTCAATCCGGAGATCGGCGCCGAGCGCGTGGTGAACCTCGTGCGCGCATGGAACCACGAGATCCAGGAAATGCTCGGCGGCATGGGACTCAACGCCATCGACAGCCTGCGCGGCAACCGCGCGATGCTGCGCGGCGTGGGCCTCAACGAAAAAGAACTGTCCATCCTCGGTGTGAAGCATGCAGGGGAGTGATGTGCGGTGAAGAGGATTTACGCGCTCGAACGGTGGTGCATCGACTGCAAGCGCTGCGAAGTCGCCTGCCGCGTCTTCCATTCGAAGAGCCGTGATGCGGTGCGGGCATACCGCATCGAGGGAGACGGCCCGAAAAACCGCATCTGGGTGGAAGGCACGTGCGCGGCGTCGCTCGCGCTGAACTGCCGCCACTGCGCCGACCCCGCCTGCGTGCAGGGGTGCATCTCAGGCGCGATGCAGAAGAACCCGGAGACGGGCATTGTCACGGTCGACCCGCACAGATGCGTGGGATGCCGAACCTGCGCGACCTTGTGCCCGTTCGGCGCCGTGCGCATCGAGGAGGTCGCAGGGCGCGAAATCGCCATCAAGTGCGATTTGTGCGGAGAGCGCCTGGGGGAGGCAGGGGAGCCGCGCTGCGTGGCGGCCTGCCCGAACCGCGCGCTCATCTACGTGGAAAGCGAGGGGGGTTCGCATGAGTGACCGCATCGTCGACTACCTTGTCATCGGGAACTCGGCCGCGGGCGTCACGGCGGCCGAGCAGATTCGCGCGAACGACGCGCAGGGCAGCGTGCTCATCGTCGGCCGCGAGCCGTACGCGGTGTACGGGCGCCCGCTCATCTCGTACCTCATCGCCGGAAGGACCACGCGCGAGCAGATGGGCTGGAAAGGCCCCGGGTTTTACGACCGCATTGGCGCCGAGTGCCTTGTTGGCCCCGATGCCGAGGTCGTCTCGCTCGATCCGGAAGCGCACACGGCGACGCTCGCTGACGGCAGCGTCGTGACGTACGGAAAATGCCTCCTGGCCACGGGAAGCATCCCCTTCACGCCGCCGATCAAGGGCTTGGAGGGGCGCGAGAACGTGCACACGTTCTTCACGCTCGATGACGCCGAGGGCGTCTGGGGAGACGCGCGTCGTGCGCGCCAGGATGCAGACGCCGAAGGCCGCCCTGCCCGCGCCGTCGTCATCGGATCGGGCATGATCGGCCTCAAGGCTGCCGAGGCCGTCGCCGGCTACGTGGACGAGGTCTGCGTCCTCGAGCTGGCAGAGCGCATTCTGCCCGCCGTGCTTGACGCGCAGGGGTCGGAGCTGCTCCAGCGCCTGCTTGGCCGCCACGGCATCGTCTGCCGACCGGGCCTGTCCGTCCAGGAGGTCTGCGGGGACGGCGGACGCGCAACGTCGGTCGTCCTCACGAACGGCGAGCGCATCGCCTGCGATTTCATCGTCGCTGCGGTCGGCGTGCGCCCGAACTCCACGCTTGCGGTCGAAGCTGGCGCGCAGCAGGGGCGCGGCCTTGTGTGCGGTCCCGACCTCCAGACGAGCCTGCCCGACGTGTACGCCGCGGGCGACCTCGTGCAGGTGACCGACGTGCTCACGGGCGACGAGCGTCCGCTCGCGCTCTGGCCGAACGCGGTGCAGCAGGGGGCGTGCGCAGGCCGTCACATGGCGGGCGCCCTCGACGTCGAGCCGTTCGACGGCGCGTTCGCCGTGAACGCGGTCGATTTCTTCGAGGACTCGCTCCTGACCGCGGGCGTCATCAATCCCCCTGAAGGAGAGGGCTACGAGACGCTCGAGCGCCAAGAGGGTGATTCGTACGTGAAGTTCGTCATGAAGGACGGGCGCCTGTGCGGTTACATCCTGCTCGGCAGGCCGGACAACGCCGGCGTGTACACGGCGCTAATCAAAAACGGGGCTGAGCTCTCGACGTTCCCTGAAGAGGCGTTCCTTGATAGGCCGCTCGAGAACCTCGACTTTTCTCACGACGACCGGTGGGAGCGCCTGCACGCGTTCTACCCGTCGTGCCTGGACGATCGCGGATGGAAGGAGGCGCGATGAGCGAGGTGACGCACAACGGTGCCGTGGAGCGCGTGGTGCTCGAGACCAAGCATTTCGGCGAGGCGAACGAGGCAGTGCGCGCGGCGCTTGCCGACGCGGACACGGTGGTCATCGAGCGCGCGTTCGCCCAGCGCTACCTCGGTTGCGCGATGCCCGAGGGTAAGCGGCTCGAGATTCACGGCGTGCCTGGCAACGACCTTGCCTGCTACATGGACGGCGGGTTCGTCGAAGTGTTCGGCAACGCCCAGGACCAGGTGGGCAACACCATGAACCAGGGGCGCGTGGTCATCCATGGCCGCTGTGGCGATGCGCTTGGTTACGGCATGCGCGGCGGGCGCATCTTCGTGCGCGATGGCTGTGGGTGGCGTGCCGGCATTCACATGAAGCAGTACGGCAAACGCTGCCCGGTGCTCGTCATCGGCGGGGACGCGGGCAACTTCCTTGGCGAGTACCTCGCAGGAGGCGTCATCGTGCTGCTGGGGCATGCGGGCGAGTACCTTGCCAGCGGCATGCACGGCGGCGTGATCTACCTGCGTCATCGCCTTGACGAGGCGGACGTGCACGAAGGCCTCGTGCAGGAGCCTGTCACCGAGGAGGACCGGGCGTTCCTTTCGGGGGCGCTTCGGGAGTACGTCGGCTATTTCGCAGACGAGCTGCCTGAGCCGGTCGACACGACGGGAGAGGGCTTCTGGCGCCTGCGCCCTGCCTCGTCCAGGCCGTACGCCAGCATGTACGCCAACTAGCCGGAATATCGCCGCGCCGCCCTGCGGCAGGCGCGGCGCG
>CASEJD010000116.1 GCA_949288145.1 uncultured Coriobacteriia bacterium | reverse complement strand
GTTGCCCTCGCCGGCGTGCTGCTCGCGCGCAGCCGGGCGGGAGCCGCCGCGCTTGGCGCGCTCGGCTTCGCGCATGGCGCGCTCCTTCTCCACCGCGGCGCGGCGCTCAGCTTCTTCCGCGGCCTTCTTCTCAGCGGCCTGGCGCTGCTCTTCAGCGAGCTTCTGCGCTTCCTCGCCCTCCAGCTGGCCAGCGCGCTGCTTGATTTCCGGTTCGAGGTTCTTGCGGATCTTCTCGACGTAGGCGTCCGCGAGAACGCTCGCATGGCTCTTGGCGGGGATCTTCATCCCGCGCAGGCGGTCGAGCAGCTCTTTGCTGTTCATCCCGAATTCTTTCGCCAACTCATGTACACGCATGCTGGCCATTCTCACTCCTCTACTGTTCCTCGGCGCGCTGGGCGGCGAGGCCCTGCGCGACGCGCTCGTAATCATCCGCGGACAACGAAGCCTTCAGGGCCCTGTCCAGTTTCCGTGAAGCCCGGGCAGCCTGAAAGCAGGCTTCGGAGCAGACGTACGCTCCGCGTCCCGCGGCCCGTCCCGTCGGGTCAAAGTCAACGCGGCCGTCCTTCGAGCGGACGATCCGGTGCAGCGCGCGCTTGTCAGCGCTCGCCCCGCAGGCGACGCACCGGCGCTGTTTTTTCTTCGACGCGACGTTCTCGGGCATGGCGGCCTCTTCCCTACTCCTCTTCGGCCTCGGCGTGGACGCCGCAGTAACGGGAGCCGGGGCGCGCATGGTTGCGGCAGCGCACGCCGTCCTCGCTCACGTAAGCGCAGGTCTCTTCGTCCTCGGCGATGTCATCCTCGTCGATGAGGGCGTTGTCCGCCACCGGCGGGTTGCCCATGAACGAGGCGGATTTGATGTCGATGTGCCAGCCGGTCAGGCGTGCGGCAAGACGGGCGTTCTGGCCTTCCTTACCAATGGCCAACGACAGCTGGTCGTCAGGCACGACCACGGTGGCGTAATGGTTGTCAAGGTCGATGTCGACGCGCGTGACCTTCGCCGGCGACAGGGCGTTGGCCACGTAGACCGCCGGATCCTCGTTCCACTGGATGACGTCGACGCGCTCGTTACGCAGTTCCTCGACGACCATGCGCACGCGCGAGCCCTTCGGGCCGACGCAGGCGCCCACCGGGTCCAGGTTCGGCTCGCGGGAGGCCACGGCGACCTTGGAGCGGGCACCGGGCTCGCGAGCGATGGACTTAATCTCGACCATGCCGTCGTAGATCTCCGGAACCTCGATCTCGAAGAGGCGACGAATCAGGTCCGGATGCGTGCGCGAAACCACGATGGACGGGCGTGCCTGCTCACCGCGCGCGCGGGGAGCGTCGGAGCTGGGGTCGCGCACGTCGATGATGAGCGTCTTGATGCGCTGGTTGTGGCGATAGTGCTCGCCAGCCGGGCGCTCGTTGCGCTCGCCGGGATTACGCTTCGCGTCATAGTGCGGCAGCTCGGCCTCGACGCCGTCGCGGATCTTCACGATGGTGAAGTCCGGGGTGCCCTGCAGCACCGTGCCGGTCACGAGGTCGCCCACGCGGTTGGAGAACTCCTCGTAGATGCTCTGACGGCCAGCGTCGCGCACAATGGAGGAGATGACGCTCTTCGCGTTCTGGGCGGCAATACGGCTCACGTCGTTCGGCGTGACGTCGCGCTCTTCGAACTCGGCGTACTCGCCGGTCTCCGGGTCGGGCTCGCCCACCGGGACGAGCTCGTAGACGTAGATGTGGCCGGTCTGGCGGTCGATGGTGACGCGGGCGTCCCATTCCAGGTCGAGGATGTGCTGGTAGCTCTTCGCCAGCGACGCCTCCAAACGCTCGATGAGGTAGAACTCGTCGATCTTGCGTTCGTGAGCGAGCGCCTGCAGCGCCTCGATCAACTCTGAAGTTGCCATGACTTTCCTTCCTTCGCGCTCTTACGAGCTGAAATCGATGGAGCCCTTCAAGCGGGCGCGCTTGATCTCGGTGATAGCGATGTGCTCGACGATGCTGTCCACCTCGAGCAGGACGTCGTCGCCCTCCATGCCGGCGAGCTTGCCGGTCCACTTCGAACGGCCGTCAATAGGCGCCTTGGTGGCGATGACCGCCACTTCTCCCGCGAAGCGCTCGAAGTGAGCGGGCGTGCGCAGCGGGCGGTCGATGCCCGGGGAGGACACCTCGAGCATGTACGCGCCCGGGAACGGGTCGATCTCGTCCATGATGTCATTGATCCACCGCTGGGAAGAAGCGAGCTGGTCAAAGCTCACGCCCTCGGGCGTGTCTATATACACGCGAATGGTCGGCGCCTTCTTCGCGCCGACGACCTCGACGGTGACGATCTCGATGCCCTCTTCAGCAGCGCGCGGCTCCAAGGCAGCCAGCAGGCTCTGTTCCTTCGCCGTGAGCACGCGTCCTCCTTCCTGTGCGCTCCCCCGCTGGACGCGGGGCCTTCGCAGGCTTCCCTGCGCTGTTTTGCCCTCAGAAACAAAGAAAGCGGGTCGCCCCACTTTCTCGAAATTCCGAAAGTATTCTGCGCGCAGCAGCGACGGTGCAGCGCGCTTGCGGTCGGAATTTTAGCACGTTCCGCACACTTCGGGAAGCCCGCGCCCTCCCCATCACCGGCTGCACACAATTCACGCACCCTGGCAGGCCGCGCCGCCGGCAGAGGACGCGCCCTGCCGCATCTCGCACTCCCCTCGAAACGAAACGGGCTCGCGGCAGATCGACCGCGAGCCCGTCCTCGAACCGTATGGGGCGAATGCCTACTTCTCGGCTTCTTTCAGCTTGCTCTCGATAACCGCGGCGTTGGTGATGAGGATCATGGAGGAGACGGAGGCGGCTGCCTGCAGCGCCGTGCACGTGACCTTCGTCGGGTCCGTGACGCCCATCTCGATCATGTCGCCGTGCTCGCGCGTGGCGGTGTTCAGGCCGTAGTTGAGCGGCCACTCCTCGGCCTCGCGAGCCTCAATGTCGCCGTTGAAGCCGGCGTTCTCGGCCAGGCAGCGCAGCGGCTCGGAGCACGCGCGTTTCAGAATCTCGGCGCCCAGCTGCTCGTCCGGGTCGTCGAACGTGAGCTCGTCGACGGCCTTCGCGGCTTGGAACAGCGCCACGCCGCCGCCGGCGACAAGGCCCTGCTCGATAGCGGAGCGAGTGGCCAGCAGGGCGTCCTGGATGCGGCTGCGGATCTCGTTCATCTCGGCCTCGGTGGCGGCGCCCACCTTCATGACGGCGATGCCACCGGTGAGCTTCGCGAGGCGCTCGCGCAGAACGTCGCGGTCGTAGTCGGTGTGCGGCTGCTCGAGGTCGTGGCGAATCTGGTTGCAACGCTCCTCGATGGCCTCCTTCTTGCCCTTGCCGCCGATGATGAGCGTGCGGTCCTTCGTGATCTGGACGGTCTCGGCGCGGCCAAGCATGCTCTTGCGCGCGTCCTTGAGCGCGAGGCCGCGGTCGGCGGTGAGAACTTCGCCACCGGTCAGGACGGCCACGTCCTGCAGCTCGGTCTTGCGGCGGTCGCCCAGGCCCGGGGCCTTGACGGCGACGCAGTTCAGCACGCCGCGACTGCGGTTGAGCACGAGCGTGTTGAGGGACTCGCCGCGCACGTCGTCAGCCAGGATGAGCAGCGGGTGGCCGGACTGGATGACCTCCTCGAGCACCGGGACGATGTCGCGGAAGTTGTCGCGCAGCTGCTCGTCGGTCATGAGGATGTAGGGCTGGGTGAGCTCGCCGGTCATGGTGCCCGGGTCGTCGGCCATGTGCGGGGAGATGAAGCCGTTCTCGAACATGAGGCCCTTGAGCACGCTCAGCTCCAGACCGAAGCTCTGCGATTTCTCGACGGAGATGACGCCGTCCTTGCCGATCTCGTCGATGGCGCAGGCGATCTTCTCGCCGATCTCCGGGTCGCCGGAGGAGATGGTGGCCACCTGGGCGATCTGGTCGTGCGTGGAGACGCTCACGGCGTTCTCCTTCACGCGCTCCACGACCGCGTCAGCGGCGGCCTGGATGCCGCGACGCAGCGCCAGCGGCTCGGCGCCGGCGATGACGTTGCGCACGCCCTCGCGCACGATGGCGTCGGAGAGGATGGTGGCGGTGGAGGTGCCGTCGCCCGCTTCGTTGTTGGCGGCGATGGCGGACTCGCGCACGATGGAGATGCCCATCTGCTCGACCGGGTCGGTCACGTCGATGTTCGCAGCGACGGTGGCGCCGTCGTTCGTGACGTTGACGCCGCGGTAGTCGTACTCGTTGAGCAGCCAGTCCTTCTGGTCCTTGAAGCCTTTCGCCTGCAGGGCGACGTAACGACCCTGCGGGCCGACCGTCACCTTCACGGCCTCCGCCAGCTTGTGGACGCCGGCAGCAAGCTTCGCTCGCGTTTCGTTGTCGTAGGCAATGTCTTTGGACATGGGCCCGTCCCTTCTGATCGAGAGCGGCGCAAAAACGCCGTCGTGCGCTGTTCGAGGTCGGTCGCGCCGGCCGCCGTGGGGACGCCGCGCAGGCGCGACGTTGCGGGCGGCGAAAACCGACCGCTGTCAAAATTAGCACTCTTTATGCCAAAGTGCTAGCAATAGAGGGAAACAGATTGCTTACACGCCGAATTCCACAACCTGCGAGCCGAGCGAGCGCATCGCGCACACCGCGCCCTGCCCCAGGCGCGCTCCCAATGCGCGAAGCGGCCCGGAGCCGAAGCCCCGGGCCGTTCAATCATGCGGTGCGTCAGATCGCGCTAGAAGCGAGCGCCGTTACTCGGCCGGGTAGAAGCCGGACGGGGTCTCGTTCAGGTTGATCATGATGCTCTTGGTCTGGCAGTAGTGCTCGAGCATAATCTTGTGCGTCTCGCGGCCGATGCCGGACTCCTTGTAGCCGCCGAACGGCGCGCCGGACGGGATCTGGTTGTAGGTGTTCACCCACATGCGGCCGGTGCGGATGCCCTGCGCCACGCGGAATGCGCGGTTGATGTCGCGCGTCCACACGGCGCCGCCGAGGCCGTAGACGGAATCGTTCGCCAGGTCGATGACCTCCTGCTCGTCAGAGAACTTCTGGAGCACGGCCACCGGGCCGAAGATCTCTTCCTGGGCGACGCGGCACTTGTTGTTGGGGATCTCGATGAGCGTCGGCTTCAAGAACGCGCCGTTGGCGCACTCGCCCTCGGTGTAACGCTCGCCGCCGCAGAGAACCTTGCCGCCCTCCTGCTTAGCGATCTCCACGTACTCGAGGATCTTCTCAGCCTGGCGCTGGTCGATCTGGGAACCCATCTGGGTGTCGTCCTCCCACGGCATGCCGACCTTGACCTTGTTGAAGGCGGCGACGGCGTCCTCGACGAACTTGTCGTAGACGTCCTCGTGCACGAAGATACGGCTGCCGGCGCAGCAGACCTGACCCTGGTTGAACAGGATGCCCAGCTGAACGCCATCGAGCACCATGTCCCACTTGGCGTCCGGGAAGATGATGTTCGCGGACTTGCCGCCCAGCTCGAGCGTGGCCGGAATAAGGCGCTCGGCCGCCGCGCGCGCGACGTCGCGGCCGACCTCGGTGGAGCCGGTGAAGGCGAGCTTGGTGATCTTCGGGTTGTCCAGGATGTACTGGCCGGACTTCGAGCCGCGGCCGGTGACGACGTTGAAGACGCCCGCCGGGATGATGTCCTGCGTCAGGCGGGCCAGCTCGAGGACGGTCAGGCTCGTGGTGGACGAGGGCTTGAAGACCGTGCAGTCGCCCGCGGCGAGCACCGGGGCGAGCTTCCACGCCGCCATGAGGAACGGGAAGTTCCACGGGACGATCTGGCCGACGACGCCGATGGGCTCGTGCAGGACGAGGGACATCATGTTGCCGGGCAGCAGGTCCGCCTCGCCCGTGTCAGCCAGCAGGCAGCCGGCGAAGTAGCGGAAGTGGTCGACCGAGTACGCCACGTCGATGGCGCGGGTCTCGCGGATCGGCTTGCCGTTGTCGAGCGTCTCGAGCAGGGCGAAGTGCTCGGCGTTCTCCTCGATGACGTCGGCGACCTTGTTCAAGATGATGGCGCGCTCTGCCTTGGAGGTCTTGCTCCAGCCTTCGAAGGCAGCCCACGCGGCGTCGACGGCGCGGTCGACATCCTCCTTCGTGGCGTCAGCGATGGTGGAAAGCTGCTCGCCGTTTGCCGGGCAGTAGACGTCGATCGTCTTGCCGTCAGAGGCCGGGGCCCACTCGCCGCCAATGTAGAGTCCGTAAGAGTTCTGAGCAGGATTGTTCATGTCAATTCCTCTCTCTACCGCGCGGCGCGCGCCGCGCTGTCCGAACGGTGCCGCGTGATATGACCCCACGCGGCTCTCATTCACTGTACGCCCGCGGCGTCATCGAATGGTCAAGCTCGTGTGGAACTCCGTGAACGGCATGTTTTTCGGGGAAAGAGAGCGGACAAAATGAGGCCTTGGCGAAAGCCAAGGCCTCTTGTTGCGCGCATCGTTATGACGGCTAATACCCCATGCGCTTGAACGCGTCGATGGCGAGTTTGTAGCCGTCGGCACCGAACCCGGCAATCTGCCCCACGCACTCGCGCGCAGTGTACGACACGTGGCGGAACTCCTCGCGCTTGTGGATGTTGGACAGGTGCACCTCGATGGCGGGCACGCGCTCGCGCACGGACTCAAGGGCGTCCATGATGGCAAGGCTGTAGTGCGTGAACGCGCCCGGGTTGATGACGAGCGGGATCACCGTGCCCGCCGCCTCGGCCTGCCGATAGAGCTCCTGCAGGTGGTCGATGATGCGGCCTTCGCCGTTGGCCTGGAACGGCTCGACCTCGAAACCCCGCTCGGCACCGTAGGCCACGGCGTCGGCCATCATGGATTCGTAGGTGACGGAGCCGTACTGGTCTTTGTTCCTGATGCCGAAGAAGTTCGTGTTCGGCCCGTTGACGATGGCGAGTTTCCTCATGGTGTATCCTCCCGTACTAGCCTTCGGCCATCGTACCATGCGGCGAAAGCGGGCGTTCGACGACGCGGGGTGTTCACGCGGCCGCAACGTTTCGTGCCGCACAATCGGCATGGTGCGATACGCCAGGCATTGCGGCACGGTCGCCCGCTCGCCTGCCGCATGCCACCATCCATCCCCACGAACGAAAGGCACACGTTTATGGACGCAACGAACGCCATCAGTGGACGCACGAAACTCGCCTGCCTCATCGGCAGCCCGGTGGAGCACTCCGCCTCGCCGCTCATGCACAACGCGTCGTTCGCGCAGCTGGGGGTGGACGCCGTGTACCTCGCGTTCGATGTCGCTCCCGCAGACCTTGAGCGCGTCGCGCTCTCCCTGCCGCGCATGGGCGCGGTCGGATACAACGTCACGATGCCCCATAAAGCGCGCATTCTTCCGCTCTTGGACGGTCTGTCCGACGCAGCCCGGCTCATGGGCGCCGTCAACACCGTGAAAGTGGAGAAGGACGGGAGCACGACAGGGCACAACACCGACGGTGCCGGGTTCTGGCGGGGCATGTCCGAGCGAGGCTTCGATGTCCAAGGCAAGCGCGTCGTCGTCCTTGGCGCGGGCGGCGCTGGCTCTGCCTTGTTCGTGCAGGCAGCGCTCGAAGGGGCGGCGTCCGTGGACGTGTTCAATTCGCGCAGCCCGCGCTTCCAGGCGGCCGTCGACCGGGCATCGACCGTGGAGGCGCACACCGGCTGCGCGGTCCGCGTGCACGACCTTGCGGACAGCGAGGCGCTCGCATCGTGCTGCGCGCAGGCGGACGCAATTGTCAACGCAACGAGCGTCGGCATGGCCCCCAACGAGGACAAGTGCCTTCTCTCCGCCGAGCACATCCCGTCGGGAGCATGGGTCGCCGACGCCGTCTACAACCCTCGCGAGACGAAGCTCCTCCGCATGGCGCGAGACCAGGGCAATCCCACGATGCCCGGCATCGACATGATCATCTGGCAAGGGGCCATAGCCGAGGAGATATGGCTGGGAGCAAGCATGGACGTTGAGAGCACCCGACGGCTTTTGGCCTAACGACATGGAGCCCGGACGCTGGTCCGGGCTCCATTGTTTCCAAGAAGGCGTTAACTCCCGCTACTCCTCCACCGGCGCGGAGGACGCGTACAGGTCGTCGAACTCGTGCGCCAGGGAGGTCGAGTCGACCTGCGTCAGCGGCTCGAGGATGTAGCTCTCGTCGGATGCCGGGCTTTCGGAAGCGACGCTGCGCTCCCAAGAAGCCGTCAACGGAGCGACGCGCTGTGCCAGCAGGTCGAGCAAGCGCAGCTGCGTCTGGTACTGGTCGTAGTACGCCGTGCCCTCGGTGCAAGCGTTCTGTTCCATGGCGGCGGTGGCGTCGGCCTGCGCCTGCGCGATCTGCGAGGCGAGGTCGGCGCAACGGTCGGAAGCTGCCTGGCGGGACGAGGTGTCGGAGGCGGCGTAATAGGTGTTGTAGTCGTCCACCACGTCCTTCAGGCTCTCGTTGAGCGTGTCGGCTGCGGCGTACGCGGCGGTCAGGCCGTCGTAGAGCGACGCCAGGCGCGTCTCCTCGGACTGCTGGGTGCTCGCAGACTCGGTCACTGTGGTCGAAGGCGGCTCGGCTGACGACGTGGACGTCACGGCGGGGGCGCTGGCCGAGGTGGTGACGACGGTTGGCTGCTGCTGGCGTTGGCCGTACAGGTGCACGGCAACGATGGCCAGGGCGACGGCCACGAGCACCATCACCACGAGCGCGAACACGCGCAAGGGCGTCCACCGTTTCGGGATGGTGTTCGACTGGACGAAGTTCTTCGCTTCCGACTCGCCGCTCACGAGCACTTCGCCGTTGGCGGTCTCGATGCGCGGCATCTTGGCCGTCGTGCCATCGCGCTCGAAGAGGTCGGACGGCGAGAGCGGGCCATATGAAGGCTTGAACGGACCGCGCGGCAAGGCGACGGTGACGTCCGCGGAGACGGACACGTCGTTCTCCCCTCCTTCGCGCGGGGGGATGCTCTGAGGGTTCGCTGGGTCGATCTCCGGCAGACTGACCGCGCTCGACTGGCCGATTTCGGGCAGGTCGATAGGCCCGGACGTGCCGATCTCGGGCAGCACAATCGGGCCGGAGTCCTGCAGCAAGGCCGGGTTCTTCACCTTCATGCGGATTTTGCCGCGCTGGGCCTCTTCGGAGGCGGCGGGCTCCCCTTTCACGGCAGCGGTCTCGCCGTCGGAAGCCTGCTCGCTTTCGACGGCAGGCGCGTCGTCCTGCGCGGGCTGCTCGGTCGCAGCGTCCGCGACCTCAGCGGCAGCGGGCTCTTCGGCAACGGCGTCCGCATCGTTCGCGGGGTTGTATACTTCAGCGCCGCACACGGCGCAATAGCGGGCGTTATCAGGCAGATTCGCACCGCACGAAATGCAGTACATAGCGCTCCTCATGGTGTGTTTGTGGGGTGTTTGAGGCAACGTTCTCACTATAAAGCATGGCGTGCGCGCCGAGTAGAGCGAACTTCGGCCAATCGAAAAATCTCGAGCGCTTATGCGTGGGCAGCGCACGGCGACGCGCGCATCACGCAAAGCGCACGACGACGCAGGACGCCCATCGCGCTAGCATCCGCACGAGCACGCCGGACGATACGCTCTCCGTGCACGCCCGGGCATGAAACGGGCCGAGCGCCCAAGCGCCCGGCCCGTCAACGTCGTTCGCACGCCGCGCCCGCGAGTGGCGCAACGCGTCCCTATCGCGACGCCTGCTTGGAGGAAATCAGGCGGTTCAGCGCGTTCAGGTACGCGCGCGTGGACGAGACCACGATGTCCCCGTCGGAGCCTCGGCCCGTGAAGACCTCGCCGTCGGGCGCCGTCACGCGGATGGTCACCTCGCCAAGGGCATCGATGCCACGGGTGACAGACTGCACCACGAAGTCCGTCAGGTCGTTGTCCACCTGGACGATCTTGTCGACCGCCTTGTACGCCGCGTCAATCGGGCCGGTGCCGCACTCGCACACGGTGACCACCTGGTCGGCGGCGTTGCGGAGCGTGACCGTGGCCGTGGGCGTGAGCGGGAAACCGCAGCTAATCTGCACGCCCTCGAGCGTGTAGACGGCATTCTCGTTGCGGTCGCGCTCGTTGATGAGGCTCTCGAGGTCCTCGTCGTAGACCTCCTTCTTGCGGTCTGCCAGGTTGAGGAAGGCCTCGTATACCTGGTCGAGCTCCTCGCCCTCGAACTCGTAGCCGAGCTCTTCGAGGCGATGGCGCAACGCAGCGTGGCCGCTGCGGGCCGTGAGCACAATCTGGCTCTGGCCGGCGCCCACTTCTGCCGGGTCGATGATCTCATAGGTATCGCGCTTCTTGAGCACGCCATCCTGATGGATGCCGGAGGAGTGCGCGAAGGCGTTCGCGCCCACGATGGACTTGTTGACCTGGACGCTCAGGCCCGTGATGGACGAGACCAGGCGGCTGGCGCGCACGAACTCGCGCGTGTTGATGTCGGTGTGCGCGTCAAGCTCCTCTCCGTGCATGCGGATGCCCATGACGACCTCTTCCATGGCGGTGTTGCCCGCGCGCTCGCCCAGGCCGTTGATGGTGCACTCGATCTGCCGCGCGCCGTTCGCGACGCCCGCCAGCGAGAGAGCCGTGGCCATACCCAAGTCGTTGTGGCAGTGAACGGAGATCTTGGCGTTGTGGACGCCGTCGACATTGTCCATGAGGAACTTGATGCGTCGACCGAACTCATCGGGCAGCGAATAGCCCGTGGTATCCGGGATGTTCACCACCGTGGCGCCCGCCTTGATGACGGCCTCGACGACCTGCGCCAGGAACTCGTAGTCGGAGCGACCGGCGTCCTCGGCATAGAACTCCACATCCTCGCAGTAATTGCGCGCGTACTTCACGGCCTTGACCGCACGCTCGATGCACGTGGCCTCGTCGATGCGGAGCTTGTCGTAGATGTGGCTCTTCGACACGCCGATGCCGGTGTGGATGCGCGGGCGCTTCGCGTAGCGCAGCGCGTCGGCCGCAGCGTCGATGTCCTTCTCCACCGCGCGGGTGAGCGCGCAGACCGTGGCATGCTCCCCCGCGAGGTCCGCGATACGGCGGACACTCTCGAAGTCGCCCGGGCTGGAGATGGGAAAGCCCGCCTCGATGACGTCGACGTTCAGCTGCAGGAGCTTGCGCGCGATCACCAGTTTCTCTTCGGTGTTCATGGAGGCGCCCGGCGACTGTTCGCCGTCGCGCAGCGTCGTGTCGAAGATGTCGATCTTGCGGGTCATGTGCCAGCTCCTTTCGCAGCATCGGGGCCCACGCGTGCCTACAGGCGCGGCGCGTCGGCCTCTGGCGCCTCGTCATTCGACGACGAGCGCGCGATATGCCGGCTACGCCTGCGAACCGGCCGCACGCTTGGGCTGGTTCGTTTGATTTTCGAAGTATAGGTGTTTTTCACAGTTGCCGGATGGGCATTTCGCTTGAAATGACCGTCAATTTACACGTCGGACACAAAGCGCCCCGACGGCGTGCACGGTGCCGTCGGGGCGTTCGATCGCAAGGCGCGCCCGAAGGGCGCTCCCCTGCAGGTTACAGCGAGATGCGCCAGAGGTTCTTGAGGTCCATGGAGCCGCGCAGCTGCTCGAGCACCTCGTCGGTGACGTCCTCGGAGACGTTCATGTACACAATGGCGTGCTCGTCCTCGGGCTTGAGGCCGATCTGCATCGTGGTGATGTTCACGCCCGCCTCGCCGAGGATCGTGCCGATGGTGCCGATGCGACCCGGACGGTCGACGTACTCGAACACGAGCGAGTACGAGGCCGGAGCGATGTCGATGCGGTAGCCCTTGAGGGAGGTGATGCGCGGGGTCTGCGCCGGGCCCGAGAGCGTGCAGCTGACGGACATGCCATCGGTCTCGAGCGAGACCGCGGAGGCGTACTCGTGCGCGTCCACCTCGGACGCGAGCTCGACCTTGATGCCGTGACGCTTCGCGACCGCCTCGGCGTTGACCGGGCTGACCTTCGTCGTGGCGCGGTAGGACAGCAGGCCGTCGAGCGCGCCCGCCGTGAGGATGGAGGCGTCGCAGCCGGCAAGGGCGCCGGACGCGACGACGCGCAGGCGCGAGGGCACCTCGCCGGTCATCTGCGCGATCATCTTGCCCATGAGCTGGCACGCCGGGACGTACGGGCCCACGGCGTCCATGACCTCGGGCGGCACCGGCGCCATGTTGATGGCGGTCGGCACGATGGAGCCCGCGAGCCCTGCCGCCACGTAGTTGGCAATCTGGACGCCGGCACGACGCTGCGCCTCTTCCGTCACGGCGGCGATGTGCGGCGTGAGCACCGCCTGGTCGAACTCGTGCAGCGGGCTGTCCGTGCACGGCTCGTTCTCGAACATGTCCATGCCGACGGCGCGGATCTTTCCGGCGGCCAGGAAGTCGGCAAGCGCCTTCTCCTGGAAGATGCCGCCGCGCGCCGCGTTCACCAGGATGACGCCGTCTTTCATGAGCGCCATCTCGTCAGGGCCGAACATGCCGATGGTCTCGTTCGTCTTCGGCATGTGGACCGTGATGAAGTCCGCGATGGGCAGGATGTCCTCCAGGCGGTCGTAGAGCGTGACGCCTAGCGCGTCGGCGCGCTCGGGCGCGCAGTACGGGTCGTAGCCGACGACCTTCATGCCGAAGGCGCGGGCGCGCTCGGCCATGAGTCCGCCGATGCGGCCCAGGCCGAAGATGGCGAGCGTCTTCTCGTAGAGCTCCACGCCCTTGAAGCGATGGCGCGCCCATTGGCCGCTCTTCATGAAGGCGTTCGCCTGCGGGATGTTGCGGGCGACGGTCAGCATGAGGGCGAACGCGTGCTCGGCAGCGGAGACAATGTTGGACGTGGGGGCGTTGCACACGATGACGCCACGGTCAGTGGCTGCCGGGATGTCGATGTTGTCGACGCCCACGCCGGCGCGGCCGATGACCTTGAGCTTCGTACCCGCCTCGACCACTTCGCGCGTGACCTTCGTAGCCGAGCGCACGATGAGGGCGTCGTAGTCAGGGATGATCTCGAGCAGGCGCTCGGGCGGGGTCTTCAGGCTGACGTCGACCTCGAAGCCCTTGTCGCGCAGGATGCGCACGCACTCCTCGGCGACCTTCTCGGTGACCAGAATCTTCTTCGCCACGGTACTGACCTTTCTTTCGGAGTTCAGTCGAAATGAGAACGCCAGGCCTTCGGTTCGGCAAAGGCCTGGCGGCTGTGGGCTGGACGGGATCGCGTTACGCGTGCGCCTTCTCGAAAGCGTCCATGAAGGCGACGAGCGCTTCGACGCCGGCCTTCGGCATGGCGTTGTAGATGCTCGCGCGCATGCCGCCGACGCTGCGGTGGCCCTTGATGTTGACGATGCCCGCTTCCTTCGCCTCGGCGACGAACTGGGCGTCGAGGTCGGCGTCGCCGGTGATGAACGGCACGTTCATGATGGAGCGGTCCTCCGTGCGCGCCGTGGCCTTGAACAGCTGGCTCTGGTCGAGGAAGTCGTAGAGCAGCGCGGCCTTCTCCTCGTTGCGCAGCTTCATGGCCTCCAGGCCGCCCTGGGCCTTCAGCCACTTGAACACGAGGCCGCAGATGTAGATGCCGTAGCACGGCGGGGTGTTGTACAGGCTGCCTGCGTCGACCTGCGTCTTGTACTGGAGCATGGTCGGCACGGTGGGCAGGTCCTCTTCGGGCACGAGGTCGTCGCGGATGATGGCGATGACGACACCGGCGGGACCGACGTTCTTCTGAACGCCGCCGTAGATGAGGCCGTAGCGTTCGACCTCGACCGGCTCGGACAGGAAGCAGGACGAGACGTCAGCCACGAGCGGCTTGCCCTTGGTGTCGGGAAGCTTCGGGTAGCGGGTGCCGTAGATGGTCTCGTTCTGGCAGATGTAGACGTAGCTGGCGTCGTCGGAGATCTCCAGCGCGTCGACGTCGGGCACGTAGCTGAAATTGCCGTCCTCGGAGCTCGCGATGCAGCGGGCATCGCCGAAGCGCTTCGCCTCCTTCCACGCCTTCTTGGACCAGGAGCCGCTGACCACGTAGTCAGCGGTGCCGGTGGTCATGAGGTTCATGGGAATGGCCGCGAACTGCTGCGAGGCGCCGCCCTGCAGGAACAGCACGCGGTAGTTCTCCGGGATGCCCATGAGCTCGCGCAGGTCGGCCTCCGCCGCCTCGATGATGCCCTTGAACTCCTTCGAACGGTGGCTCATCTCCATGACGGACATGCCGCAACCCTGGTAGTCGAGCATTTCGGCCGCAGCCTGCTGCAGCACTTCCTCCGGAAGGACGGCGGGACCCGCCGAGAAGTTGTACACCCTAGCCATAACGCCAAGCTCCTCTGTTCGTACGTGGTCGTGCACGGCGCGACATGCGGGCCGGCAGTGCGCCGCTCCCCCGCTCCGGCCGCGCACGATCCGGCTGACGCCGTGGAAGCCCGTGCGCGGTGCGCCTTCGCCGCCATTGTACGCCCGAGCTGCGCGAGCCCTCGCGGCACGCCCGCTGCCGCGCCTGGACGGCGGGCGAAAGGCGGTTTGGCTGCGAAAGAGAGCTTTCGGGGCCGGATTTTTGCCGTTCGGAGCCGACTCGCGCACTACTGCGTCTGTTAAGGCGCAGCGCTCATATTGTCGCCGCCAGCACCATGAGGCTTCTACGAGACGCGCCCGCGCTCGACCGAATAGCGAGTATCCGCGATCGCGGCGGCGCTCGGACGATGGCTCACGAGCACGATGGTCTTCCCTTCCTTGTTCTCCGAAAGTGCTCGTAGCACCGCTGCTTCGCTCAACGCGTCGAGATTGCTCGTGGGCTCGTCGAGCAGCACGAACGGCGCGTCGTGCAAGAAGACGCGCGCAAGGCCCAGGCGCTGGCGCTCGCCGCCAGAGAGCGCGTCGCCCAGCTCGCCGACCGGCGTGTCGAGCCCGCGCGGCAGCTCGTCGATGAAATCGTCGAGCGCCGCTTTGCGAACCGCTTCGCGCACAGCAGCGTCATCTGCGTCGTGGCGGGCGATCAGGAGGTTGTCGCGAATCGTGCCGGCGAACAGGTGCGTGTCCTGGGTCATGAAGCCCTCGACGCCACGAAGGCTGGCCGTCGTGACGCCCCGAACGTCCTTGCCCGAGACCTCGACGGAACCTGAGGCGACGTCCCAAAAGCGCATGAGCAGTTTGAGCAGCGTGGACTTGCCCGAGCCGCTCCGTCCTGCGATCTGCACGACCGAGCCGCGCGGCGCGGAAAGCGAGACGTTATCGAGCACGAGCTCGCCGCCGTACGAGAACGACACGCCGTTCACCTGCGCCCCCTCGAACCGCTCGACCTGAGCGCCCTGGGCCACCTCCGGTGTCGCAGGCTCCTCCTCGAGCAGGTCGAGCACGCGAGCGCCAGCAGCGAGCGTTTGCTGCAACGTCGAACCGAGGTTCGCGACCGCGATGACCGGACCGAACGACGACATGAGCGCCGCCACCGCCACGACCGCCCCTCCGAACTCGACCGCGCCGGCCATCACGTGCCATGCGGCGGCCAGGAGCATGGCCATATCGCACGCCATCACGATCGCGCCCACAGCCGCAATGGAGATAGCCGTGCGGCCCTTGAGCGCGCGCTCCGCCACGGCCAGCTCGCCCATGCGGTTGCCGAGCTCGCGCGAGCGGTCGGACGCGCGGCCGAACTGCAGCGTCTCGCCCAGACCGCGAAGGCTTTCAAGCACGTACGTGTTCATGGCTCCAATGCCCTCGCGCACGTCGCGCCCGCCCGTGCCGCTGGCCTTCGACGCCGCCCAGGGCAGCACGATGCCCACAAGCGCGTAGCTCGCGAGCGCGATCGCACCCAGCACCGGGGACTGCGCGCCAATGAACGCGGTCATCCCAACCGAGACGACGAGCGCTATGAGCGCCGGCGAAAGCGTGTGGGCGTAGAACACCTCGAGCAGCTCGACGTCTGAGGTCACCAATGAGACGAGGTCACCCTTGTCCTTGCCCTCGAGCCTAGCCGGGGCAAGCTGGCGCAGCTTCGCGAACACGCGGTCGCGCACGATCGCGAGCACCTTGAACGCCAGGTAATGGTTGCACAGCTGCTCGCCGTAGCGCAGCGGCCCGCGCAGGATGCCGCACGCGACCACGCCGACGACCGCCGCCCCCGCGGCAATGCCGCCCGCGACCCCGGCGATGTCCAACAGCGCGCACGCAGCGAGCACCGTGAGGAAGATGGCGGCCGCGAACCCCGCGACGCCGAGCGCGACGGCCAGC
>CASEJD010000115.1 GCA_949288145.1 uncultured Coriobacteriia bacterium | reverse complement strand
GATCGTCGGGGCGCCATTTTTGGAACGAACGGCGAGAGCGCGGTTGCGAACGGGCACGCACGGCATCTTCGCAACCGCGCTCTCGCCCACGCAAGGAGGACGAATGCGCACCCCGCGATCTCGCACACCGAAGGATTTCTCACTCGAGCAACGCCTCGCTGCGTGCGCGCAGGCCGCCGAGGCGGACCCTGCCGCATGGCGCGGCGCATGGCATGCGTGGGCGCCCCGCCCGCAGGACGATACCGCCGTCAACCGCCGCGCTTCGTACGAGCGCGTGATCCTCGACCTTGGCTGCGGCAAGGGCGAGTACACCGTCGCCTGCGCCAGGCAGCGCCCTGACACGCTGTTCGTCGGCCTGGACATCGAGGGCATCTGCGTCATGCGCGGCGCCGAGCGCGCGCTCGCCGAGGACGTGACCAACGCGGTGTTCGCGTGCGTGGACCACCTCGACCTCGCGGACTTGTTCGCGCCGGGCGAGGTGGACGGCATCCTCATGAACTTCCCTACGCCGTTCCCGAAAAAGAAGAAAGCGCACCTGCGCCTGACCTACCTCGACCGGCTCATGGCCTACCGCTCGTTCCTCGCGCCGGGCGCCACCGTGCGCCTGCGCACCGACAGCGCGCCGTTCCGCGATTTCTCGCTCACTCAGCTGGAGTTGGCAGGCTACGAGCTGCAATGGGTCGCTGACGACGTGCGCGCCCTGTTCCCCGACGAGCCGGAAAGCGCCTACGAGGCGAAGCTCACGGCGCTCGGCGCCCAGGTGTGCGGGCTTGAGGCCATGCCGGGCCCCGCGCCCGAGCACGTCGAGCAGACGGCGCCGCTCAGCCTGGTGAGCTACCTGCCCGAGGACGTCGAGCATTTGGACTACGTCCCGTACGGCATGCAGGGCTACGTCGTCAACGCGCGCGGTCGCCGTGCGAACCTCCGCGCGAAAGGCCTGCCCGAATGGACGCCGCCGATGGTGTGACGCGCACTCCCTTGAGGCCGCGCGCGACACACCTTCGCGAACAGCGACCGCACACGAAAAACGCCCCGGAATCGGGGCGTTTTCACGTTCGTGCGGTTTGCTGTCGCTATGCCTGGGCGAGCGTGACGGCGGTGCCGCTGGCAGTGACCATGAGCATGTTGCCCTGGCCGAGCACCTCGTAGTCGATGTCGACGCCGATGACAGCGTGGGCTCCCATCTCGCCCGCGCGCTGCTCCATCTCCTGCAGCGCCTCGGTGCGCGCCTGCGTGAGCTCCTCTTCGTAGCCCTGCGAACGGCCGCCCACGATGTTGCGCAGGCCGGCGCCGAAATCGCGCAGGAAGTTGATGCCCGTGATGACCTCGCCGAACACGATGCCGTAGTACCCGGTGACGCGGTAGCCCTCGACCTCGTTGGTGGTGGTGACGATCATGGATGCTCCTCTCGATAGCCGCTGCGAGCGATTCTTCGCCCACAGCGACAGCATACCAGGCAAACCGGCGTTAGCGCAGCTCGTTGGGCGGACCGGACAGCGGACGGCGCGCTCGCTCGCGCTTGCCGGGACGGCG
>CASEJD010000114.1 GCA_949288145.1 uncultured Coriobacteriia bacterium | reverse complement strand
GCGCCGCGGTGTTCGAGCACGCGGGGCACGAAGAGGACCTGGACGCGACGGCAGGATTGCGGCGCGTCCTGAACGAAGGCCTGCACGCTGTCGATCACGGCGCTGCGGGCGCGGACGGTGAGGGCCGTGCGTAGCCTGCATCGCGACAGCTCGCACGCCGCGGCGGGGCAGGTGGGCATCGCGCTCGTGTTCGCGGGCGCCATGATGCTCACGCCGCTTGCGGCGCTGCCGGCGTTTCCTGACGAGGTGTCCTTGGCGCCGTGCTTTATCTTCCCGAGCGTCGTGACGATGCTCGTGGGCTATCTCGCGTACTACTTTGGCGCGAAGGGCGCGGCGGCGCTCACGCTCACGCGCGTGGAGGCAGCGGGCGTCACCACGGCCATCTGGGTGCTCTCGGTCATCGCGTACGCGGCGCCGCTCGTGCTCGCGGGCATGCTCAACGTGCCGGAGGCCATCTTCGAGTCCACGAGCGGTTTGACCACCACGGGCTTTTCCGTGGTGGACGTGGCGTCGTGCCCGAAGCTGCTGCTCTTGCACCGCAGCCTCATGCACTACGTGGGCGGCGTCGGCCTCATCCTGGTGCTCGCGTGCGTCGTGAACGACGCGCACGGCCTGAAGATGTACAACGCCGAAGGCCACACCGAGCGCTTGCTCTCCGGCGTGTCCAGCTCGGCGCGCATGGTGCTGTTCTTGTACACGGGCATCATCGCGGTGGGCGTGGTGGCGCTCGTCGTGGCGGGCATGCCGCTGTTCGACGCGGTCAACATCTCCATCTCCGCCGTTTCCACGGGCGGGTTCGCCGTCCGGCCCGACAGCATGGCCTCCTACGACAGCTTCGCCATCGAGCTTATCGTCGTCGTGCTCATGCTGGCGGGCGCCACGAACTTCCTGCTGAACTTCATGCTGGCGCAGGGCAAGTTCCGCGCGTTCGCGCGCCATGCAGAGACCCTTCCGTTCTATGGCATCGTTCTGGTGTCCACGCTGCTGGTGGCTGCTATGCTCGTGGCGGACCAGACGGCGGGCACGCCCTTCGAAGCGGTGCGCACGGCGCTGTTCCAGGTGGTTTCCGTCATGACCTCGACGGGCTTGCAGACGGTGCCGAGCTTCGCCGCGTTGTGCTCGGGCGTGCTGTACGTGCTCGTGTTCCTCATGGTCGTCGGCGGCGAGGCGGGCTCGACGGCGGGCGGTATCAAGGTCTACCGCCTCGTGGTGTACGCGCGCGGGCTTTTGTGGTCGCTGCGCGAGAAGTTCGGCCATCGCCGTCGCGTCTACAGCGCGAAGATCAACCGCTTCGGCAAGTCCATCGAGTGCACGAAGGACGAAGTCTCCTCCGTGCAGGTCTACGTGGGCGTGTACATGACGCTTCTTGCGCTCTGCGGGTTCGTGTTCGCGCTGTACGGCGCGCCGTTGGGCGACGCGATCTTCGAGTCGGCGTCGTGCCTGGGCAACACGGGCGTGGGCGTCGGTTTCATCCAGAACGGCTCATCGCCCGTAGTGCTGCTCGTGGGTTCGGCTACCATGCTGCTTGGACGCTTGGAGGTGTTCCCGCTCGTGTTCGGAATCCGGTGGATGCTGCACGGCATCGGAGAGGAGGCGCGCAATGTTGCGCGACGTTAGGTTCAGCCTGGGCGGAAGGAACGCCGGCATCGCGGCGCTGCTGTTCGTGGCGGGCATCGCCGCCGCGTTCGGCTTCTCGCTGCTGGGCCTGGGGGCGGAGGCGAGCTTCCTGCTGTTCGTCCTGGGCGTGCTCATCGTCTCCATCGAGACGGACTCGGGTGTGTGGGGCATCATCCTGGGCGTGCTGTACCTGCTCGTCTACGACTACTTCTTCTTGGTCCCGCACCTGGCGCTGCCCATCTTCAACCGCAACGACGCCATCACGCTCGTGATTTTCGCCGTCGTGGCGCTCATCACCGGTGCGCTGGCGAACCGCATGAAACAGCAGGTGGAGATAGCCGAGCACAACGCGCTCGTGCTCCGGCGCCTCAACAAGATCAGCGCGGGGCTCATCGACAGCACGTCGGCGGAGGACGCGTGCGCGTGCTCGGCTTCGGCGCTCACGCAGATCCTGGGCCGTGAGGTGGGCATCTACCTGGGCAGGCCGGCGGAGGACGCCGCCGCGCTCGAGTGCTTCGAACAGGGTTACCAGACGGGCGCTGGCATGCCGGAGTATCCTGGCTGCACGGTGCGCTACCTGCCGCTCTCCACGAAATCGCACGTCTACGGCGTGGTGGCGGTGGATTGCAGCGAAGGCGGGCTGGACGCGTCGAGCCGCACGTTTTTAGACTCCGTGATCGCCCAGACGGTGGTGGCCATCGAGCGCAACGAGCTCGAGGAACACGCGCGCGCCGACGAGCTCAAGATCGAGCGCGAGCGCTTCAAGACGACGCTCTTGCGCAGCGTCTCGCACGATCTGCGCACGCCGCTCGCGGGCATTCAGGGCAACGCCGAGTTCTTGGCGGCGAACGCCGACCAGGTGAGCCCGGCGGATCGCAGTGCGCTGCTGGCCTCCATGGCAAGCGACGCGCGCTGGCTGGCCGAGATGATCGACAACCTGCTCGGCATGACGCGCGTGCAGGACGAGGACGTGCCGCTCGACTTCCAGCCCGAGGTGGTGGACGACGTCATCGGCGACGCGGTCGCGCGGGTGATGCCGTACCGCGGCGACCACGAGATCGCCGTCGAGCCTCCCGAGGACGTGGAGACGGTCCCTATGGACGGCAAGCTGGTCCGCCAGGTGCTCGTGAACCTCATCGACAACGCGGTCAAACACTCCGCGCCTGGCTCGCGCATCGTCGTCTCGGCGGAGCGCGCGGGGGAGGACATGGTGTTCCGCGTGGCGGACGACGGCGGCGGCATCGCGCCGGACATGCTGGAGAAGATTTTCGGCCGGTTCGTGTCGGAGGACGCCGAGCCGGGTCGCAAGGGCGGCATCGGGCTCGGATTGAGCATCTGCAAGGCCATCGTCGAGGCGCACGATGGTAGCATCGTGGCACGGAACAACCGCGAGGGCGGCGCGACGTTCGAGTTCTCGCTGCCCATGCACCGCGCCGAGGAGGAGGGTGCCCATGACGGACGATGAGATCCTCGTCGTGGAAGACGACGACACCATCAGGCGGCTGCTGAAGATCTCCCTGCGCACCGAGGGCTATCGCGTGTCCGAGGCGAGCACGGGCGCTGCGGCCCTCGCGCTCGTCGAGGCGAACGCGCCGTCTTTGGTGCTGCTGGACATGGGGCTGCCCGACTGCGACGGCATGGACGTGCTCGCACGCGTCCGCGAGCTGGGCGGCACGCCCGTCATCGTGGTCACGGCGCGCACGCAGGACGAGCAGAAGGTGCGCGCGCTCGACGCCGGGGCGGACGATTATGTGGTGAAGCCGTTCAGCATGGCGGAGCTCTTCGCGCGCATCCGCGTGGCGCTGCGCCATCGGGAGAGCGCCCGGCACGGGGTCGCGCTGCCTGCCGTCTTCGAAGTCGACGGCCTGCGGGTGGACCAGGACGCGCGCACGGTGACGCTCGACGGCGAGCCCGTGCACCTGACGCCCTACGAGTACCGCCTGCTCACGGTCATGGCGGAGAACCGTGGCAAGGCGCTCACGCACCGGTTCATCCAAAGTGCGGTCTGGGGCTACCCGGCGGCGGACGGCTACAAGACCTTGCGCGTGATCATGGCGTCGCTGCGCCGCAAGCTGGGCGACAAGCCCGCCACGCCGCGGTTTATCGCCACCGAGGTGGGCGTCGGGTACCGTTTCGTGGGGGAGTAGCGCGGGCCGCTCCGCTGCGGGGCGCGTCCTCGCAGCCTGTGCGTTGAGCGGGCTCGGCGGCGTGATGCCCGCGCGCCCAGGCGCGGATTGGCCGCTTGCAGGCTGTTCTGTTTCGCGCATATTGCGGATGGCGTTCCTTGGAAAACCGCGAATTTCCGAGTGCTACAATGGGCGGGTTTTCAAGGAGGGCGGAGCCGGGCGGTCCTGCGCGCTGACATGCGGCGCGACAGGCGCCGGCCCCGCCCGTCGTGTACCGCAAGACGAAGGAGTGCGCACATGCCGCGTCCCATGACCATCGCCGAGAAGATCTTGGCGGCCCACGCGGGCTTGGACGAGGTCGTCCCCGGCCAGCTCATCGAGTGCGATCTGGACCTGGTGCTCGCCAACGACATCACGGGCCCCATCGCCATCAAGGAGTTCCGCAAGATCGGCGCCGAGTGCGTCTTCGACGTCGACAAGATCGCCCTCGTGCCCGACCACTACGCGCCGAACAAGGACATCAAGAGCGCCGAGCAGACCAAGATGCTGCGCGACTTCGCGCGCGAGCAGGGCATTTCGCACTACTATGAGGTTGGCTGCATGGGCGTCGAGCACGCGCTGCTGCCCGAGCAGGGCGTGGTGACCGCCGGCGACCTCATCATCGGCGCGGACTCGCACACCTGCACCTACGGCGCGCTCGGCGCGTTCTCCACGGGCGTGGGCTCCACGGACGCCGCGGTGGGCTTCGCCACCGGCCGTGCGTGGTTCAAGGTGCCGGAGTCGCTCAAGTTCGAGATCGAAGGCGAGCTTCGTCCCGGCGTCACCGGTAAGGACATCATCCTCTACATTATCGGCATGATCGGCGTGGACGGGGCGCTGTACAAGGCCATGGAGTTCACGGGCAGCGCCATCCGCAGCCTGTCCATGGAGGGCCGCCTGGCCATCTCCAACATGGCCATCGAGGCGGGCGGCAAGGCCGGCATCATCGAGGTGGACGACGTCACGCGCGCCTACATGCAGGGCCGCATGGAGCGTCCGGGCGTGGAGTACCACTCCGATGCCGACGCGGAGTACGCGCACGTCTACCAGATCAAGGCCAAGGACATCCCGGCCATGGTCAGCTGGCCGCACCTGCCGTCCAACGCGCATCCTGTGGCGGAGTCCCGCGACATCGCGATCGACCAGGCGGTCATCGGCAGCTGCACGAACGGCCGCATCGAGGACATGCGCCAGGCGGCCGAGGTGCTGCGCGGGCGCAAGGTCCACCCGAACGTGCGCTGCATCGTCATCCCGGCTACCCAACTGGTGTACCGCCAGTGTATCGAGGAGGGCCTGATGGAGGTCTTCCTGGACGCCAACTGCGCCGTGTCCACGCCCACCTGCGGCCCGTGCTTGGGCGGCTACATGGGCATCCTCGCGGCGGGCGAGCGCTGCGTGGCCACCACGAACCGCAACTTCGTCGGCCGCATGGGCGACCCGACGTCCGAAGTGTACCTGTCGAACCCGGCTGTGGCCGCCGCGTCCGCCGTGGCGGGCCACCTCGCCCTTCCCGAAGACCTGTAATGTGAAAAAGGTCAGGCACTTTTTCGCATTCTGAGAGGAGACCGTCATGGAATTCAAAGGCACCGCGCACCGCTACGGGCGCGACATCGACACTGACGTCATCATTCCTGCGCGCTACCTGAACACCTCCGACCCGGCGGAGCTGGCGAAGCACTGCCTGGAGGATCTGGACGCGCAGTTCGTGGAGAAGGTCGTCCCGGGCGATATCCTCGTGGCGGAGGAGAACTTCGGCTGCGGGTCCTCGCGCGAGCACGCGCCCATCTGCATCAAGGCGGCGGGCGTGTCCTGCGTCATCGCGAAGAGCTTCGCGCGCATCTTCTACCGCAACTCCATCAACATCGGCCTGCCCATCATGGAGTGCCCCGAGGCCGTGGACGCCATCAAACAGGGCGACGTGGTGAAGGTGGACGCCGACACGGGCGTCATCGCGAACGAGACCACGGGCGAGACCTTCCAGGCGCACCCGTTCCCGCCGTTCATTCGCGAGATCATCGAGAAGGGCGGCCTGGTCGCCCGCACGCGCGAAGTCCTGGGGCTCAAGTAAGGGAGGAAGCATGACCGCCACCTACAAGATCTGCCTGCTGCCGGGCGACGGCATCGGGCCGGAGATCATCGCCGAGGCCGTGAAGGTGCTCGACGCGCTCGGTGCGAAGTACGACGTCGCGTTCGAGTACACCGAGGCGCTGCTGGGCGGCGCCGCCATCGACGCCACCGGCACCGCGTTGCCGCAGGAGACGCTGGACGCGGCGAACGCGTCCGACGCCGTGCTGCTTGCCGCCGTGGGCGGCCCGAAGTGGGACACGACCGACCCGGAGAAGCCGCGCCCGGAGCAGGGCCTGCTCGGCATCCGCAAGGCGCTCGGCCTGTACACGAACCTGCGCCCGGTGAAGATCTTCAACGCGCTGGCCGGCGCGTCCACCCTGAAGCCCGAGGTTATCGACGGCGTCGACCTGGTCATCGTGCGCGAGCTCACGGGCGGCCTGTACTTCGGCCGTCGCGAGCGCTTCTACGACGAAGAGGGCGCCGGCGCGAACGGCGCTCGCGGCCAGCGCGCCTATGACACCCTGGAGTACCGAGAGTACGAGATCGAGCGCATCGCGCGCCAGGCGTTCGACGCCGCGCGCACGCGCCGCGGCAAGGTCACGAGTGTGGACAAGGCCAACGTGCTCGAGACGAGCCGCATGTGGCGTGAGATCGTGCACCGCGTGCACGATGCGGACTATCCGGACGTGGAGCTGGAGGACCTGCTGGTGGACAACACCGCCATGCAGCTCATCAACCGCCCGGCGGACTTCGACGTCATGGTGACGGAGAACATGTTCGGCGACATCCTCTCCGACGAGGCCGCCCAGATCACGGGCTCGCTCGGCATGCTGGCCAGTGCCAGCCTGGGCGACGGCACCGCGCTCTACGAGCCGAGCCACGGCAGCGCGCCGGACATCGCCGGCCGGGGCATCGCGAACCCGCTCGCGCAGATCCTCTCCGCCGAGATGATGCTGCGCTACAGCTTCGGCATGCAGGACGCCGCCGACGACATCAACCGCGCCGTGACCGCCGTGCTCGACGAGGGCTGGCGCACGGGCGACATCAAGGGCCCGGACACGCCGGCCGACCATGTGGTGGGCACGGCCCAGATGGGCGATTTGGTGGTGGAGCGCCTGTAGGCCCTTGCGCCTGAGAGCATGCGAACGGCGCCGCTTCGGTGGCGCCGTTTTTTTTGTGCGCGCAGAAGTCGGGGTGGAAGGCGCGTGCGTGCCCGCCCCGAAACGCGTGCGCGCCCACCTCCGAAGCGCTTGTGCACCCGCCCCGAGGCGCCCGCTGCCCTCTTGAAGCGGTGCGCCCGTTAGGCGTCCTCTTCCGGCGTCGCGCGCAGACGAATGCGCGAGCGGTCCGCCAGCGTGGCGAAAGCGGGACCGAGCCACACGCGCGATTCGCCGGGGCCCAGCACGAGCGGCATGCGGTCGTGCACGGGGGCGACGTCGGCGTTCGGGGCGGTGGTGACGACGGAGAAGCGCCCGTCCTCGCTCACGGCGGCAGCCAGCATGAAGCGGCCGGCGGCG
>CASEJD010000113.1 GCA_949288145.1 uncultured Coriobacteriia bacterium | reverse complement strand
CCCGCCGCGTCTCACGTGCCTGCATCCATGTGTCTCGCGCCCGCATGAGACACCCAGCACCCCCGCCACCAGCGATAACGCCGCCCGTCTCAACGTCTCGACCGAAGGCGCACCCAAGGCCCCCGCCCGCGCGCGCCCGCGCCCGCGCCCGCCCGCGCGCGATGCCCCCTCGTGTCTCGTCCCCGTCAAGACGTTGAGACATGAGGAGGGGACGCGCACCCTCACCAGCCGCCAGGGGCGTCTCAACCCGTGTCTCAGCATGGCCCGCCCCCTTGAGACGGCGCCACCGAGGGCGGCGCGCCCGCCGAGCGCTCGAGCATGGCCTCGAGCGCCGCGTTGTCGACGCACACGCAGTACACCCGCGAGTCGCTGAAGCGCTTCTGCCGCGTGAACCCGCGCCCCGAGCCCGGCAGCAGCACGCCCTCGTCGGCCATGCGCCTGAGCGTTGATCTGTTTCAAGATTTCGGACACGGAAACGGGAGGGGTCACGCGGCGAGCGGCAGTTTTTCGGGCTTCGGCGCGGTCCGCTCGAAGAACGCCTCCATCTTGCCGGCGGGCGTCTGGTAGCCGATGGTCGAGTGGGGCCGGCGGCGGTTGTAGTAGCCCTCGATGAAGCCGACGACGGCGCTTCTCGCCTCGGCCCGCGTCGGCCAGCTCCTGAGAGAGTACATCTCGTTCTTGAGCGTCGCGAAGAACGACTCTGCGACGGCGTTGTCGTGGCAGCTGCCGGTGCGTCCGACCGACAGCCTCACGCCGTTGGCCGCCGCCCACCCGGCCAGGAGGCGGCTCGTGTACTGCGCGCCGCGGTCGGAGTGGAATATCGCGTTGCCGGCCACGTAGCCGCGCGCCTTGGCCATCTCGAGGGCGGAGACCGCGACGTCGGCGGTCATGCGCTCGGAGAGCGACCAGCCCACGACCATCCTCGTGCACAGGTCGATTGCCGTCGCCAGGTAGAGCCAGCCCTGCCCGGTGTGCAGGTAGGTGATGTCGCCGCAGAGCACGGTGGTGGGCACCGGCGGCTCGAAGTCCCGGCGCACCAGGTCGGGCCTGGCCGGGGCGCCCGGGTCGGGGACGGTCGTGCGCTTCTTCGAGTTTGGGACGACGCCGCGTATCCCCAGCTCGCGCATGAGCCTCCTCACTCGGTAGAGCGTGAGGCCCATCCCCCGCGACGCCGGGACGGCCCGCACGCTGCGGGCCCCGAAGCGCCGGTCGGACTCCAGCCAGCAGCGCTCGACGGCGGCCCTTGCCTCCGTCCACGGGTCCTCGGGAGGCCTTCGCCGGGCCCAGTCGTAGAACCCGGACCGGCTCACGTCGAGAAGCCTCGCCATGAGCTTGACGGGAAAGCAGGCCTTCTCCGCCTCCATCAGGCGGTAGCGCGCGTCTACGCCTGGTCTTTGGCGAAGAAGGCCGCGGCTTTTTTCAGGAAATCGTTCTCCTGCTCGAGCTCCCGGATCCGCTTGCGGGCCTCGCGCAGCTCCCGGTCCTCAGCGGCCGGGTCCGGCTCGCCGGCGAGCTCCCGGCGGCGCTTTATGACCCACCGGTTCACGGTCTTCGAGCTCAGCCCGAGCTCGCGGCAGCACTCGGTGATCGGCCTGCCGGACGAGATTATGTAGTCGGCGGTCTCCCGCCGGAACTCGTCGGTGTACTTGGTCGCGGGGTTGGTTCCCATGGCTGGCGCCTTCCTTTCTTCGGACGGTTCGATTCTACAGGCCCTCCCTCGGGTCTGCGTGTCCGAGAAAAGAGTACAGATCAATCTGCTTCTTCTCCTCGAGGGTGAAGCTCTCGGGCGAGATGTCCATGAGCTCCGCCATGAAGTAGGCGTGGTCCTCGGCTTCCTCGAGTGCCTTCCAGTCGGTTGCCATAGGGGTTCTCCTCTCCCTCTGGAACCGTCTCTCCCGGGGTCTGGG
>CASEJD010000112.1 GCA_949288145.1 uncultured Coriobacteriia bacterium | reverse complement strand
GGGCGAAGGCGCTGCGGACGACCCGGCGGAGAATCCGGCACCCGGCACTGACCCCGCCCCGGCGCCCGAGGAGCAGCCTTCCGTTGACCAGCCCGCTGTCGAGCAGCCCGCCGTCGAGCAGGCGCCCGCGGCCAGCGAGCCCAGCACGCCCAGCTCCGCCACCACGCTGCCGCTCGTTCCCGAAGCTAATTCCTTCAACTCGGGCGAGGTTCCGCACTACGACTACACCGAGAACCTCACCACCGAGAAGTTCATCGCCGTCATCGGCGAGCAGGCGCGCGCCATTGCGCAGGAGAACGACCTGTACGCCTCCGTCATGATCGCGCAGGCCATCCTTGAGAGCGGCTCCGGCCAAAGCGAGCTGTCCAAGGCTCCGAACAACAACCTGTTCGGCATCAAGGGCTCCTGGGAGGACGAAGAGGGCCAGAAGCACAGCGTGTCGTTCCTCACCTCCGAGGACGACGGCTCCGGCGCGCTCTACCAGATCGTGAGCGACTTCCGCGCCTACGACACCGTGGCCGACTCGCTGCAGGACTACGCTGACCTGCTGACGAAGGACATGGGCACGTTCTACCAGGGCGCCTGGAAGAAGAACGCCGAGACCTACGAGGAGGCGGCGAAGTACCTGCAGGGCCGCTACGCCACGGACACGTCGTACGCCGCCAAGGTCTGCGGCCTCATCGAGACGTACCATCTCGACCGCTTTGACGAGGCGCTCGAGTGGACGCCGGTCGACGAAGAGGTCGATCTGACGGACCTGCTGGCGGAAGCCACCTCGCATTTGGGCACCGCCTACGTGTGGGGCGGCGCAAGCCCGCTCACCGGCTTCGACTGCTCGGGCCTGATTCAGTGGTCCTACAAAGAGGCACTCGACATCGACCTGACGCGCACCACCTACACGCAGTGCTTGGAGGGCGAGCTCGTCTCCTTCGACGACCTGCACCCGGGCGACCTGCTGTTCTTCAACAGCAACGGCGACGTCCATCACGTGGCCATGTACCTGGGCGACGGCTTCTACATCCACGCGCCGCAGACCGGCCAGCCGGTTCAGGTGACCAGCATGAAGGAGTACGCTCCCAGCTTCGCCAAGCGCATCGTCGAGACGCGCCCGGTGGAGGAGGCCCCGGTGGTCTCAAAGGTCCTCTCGGGCCTCAAGAGCGTGCTGTTCGGCTAAGCCCGCGCGGCACCCTCCGACATACCCTGTATGCGCACCCCGCGCCGGATACCCGGCGCGGGGTTTTTCGTGCTGCGCGGGCGTCAGCGGCAACGCATCGGCAAAGCGCAAGAAGCCGCTCATCATCGTGGGCGTGGTCGCTGCGGTTCTGGTCGTGGCGGGCGCCGGCATGTGGGTGCGGCACGAGCAGCCGAGCTTCTGCGGCGCCATCTGCCACACGCCCATGGCCGAGTACGTGGCCACCTACGACCAGGCCGAGGGCCAGGCGGGCGTGGACAAGTACGGCAACGAGGTCGAGAGCACGTCCGGCATGCTGGCCGCGACGCACAAGGCCGAGGGCGAGGACTGCCTGTCCTGCCATATCCCGACCATCGGCGAGCAGGTGACCGAGGGCATGAACTGGATCACCGGCAGCTACCAGTACCCGCTCCAGGAGCGCGCGGCGAGCGACCTCACCGAGGCGCGCGGCGTCGAGCAGGATCAGTTCTGCCTCAACGGCGACTGCCATGACGTGACCACCCGCGAGGAGCTGCTCGAGGCTACGTCCGACAAGGACTTCAACCCGCACGAGACCCAGCACGGCGAGCTGGCGTGCACGGACTGCCACAAGGCGCACCGTGCGTCCGTCATGGTCTGCGCGCAGTGCCACGACGACGAGGCCGAGGTGCCCGAGGGTTGGGTCACCTACGACGAGTCCCTGGACGCGCTTCCGGGCAACAACGCGTAAACACGGATGGTCCGCAGCATCACAGCTGCTGAAAGCGAGGCATAGACAATGGCAGATAACAGCAAGCGCGAAAGCGTGGCCGTGAACCGCCGTTCGTTCGTCAAGGGCGCGTTCGGCGCGGGCATGCTCGGCATGCTCTCCCTGGCCGGCCTGACCGGCTGCTCGCCGAAGAGCGCGAGCAGCGAGGACATCGACGGCGGCACCTTCGACATCGTCATCATCGGCGCCGGCGGCGCGGGCATGACCGCCGCCATCAGCGCGCACGACGCGGGCGCGAAGGTCATCCTGCTCGAGAAGATGTCGGTTGCGGGCGGCAACACCGTGTGCGCCGAGGGCGGCATGAACGCCTGCTGCACGAAGATTCAGGCCGAAGAGGGCATCGAGGACAGCGTCGAGCTCTTCGCCAACGACACCTTCGTCGGCGGCCACAACCTGGGCGACATGGACCTCATCAACTATATGTGCGAGAACTCCAACGCAGCCCTTGAACGCCTGGCCGAGCGCGGCATGAACCTGACCCGCCTGTCCACCTCGGGCGGCGCGTCGGTCAAGCGCATCCACCGTCCCGAGGACGGCGGCGCGGTCGGCGCGTACCTGGTCCGCCACATGTGCGAGCGCTGCGCCGAGCGCGGCATCGAGGCCGTCACCCAGATGGAGGTCAAAGACATCGTCACCGACGAGTCCGGCGCCATCTCCGGCGTGCGCGCCGTGAACCTGCGCACCGGCGCGTCCACCCTCTTCAAGGCCAAGGCCGTCATCCTCTCCGCCGGCGGCTTCGGCGCGAACCACGAGATGCTCGCGCAGTACCGTCCCGAGCTGCTCGAGGCGGTCACCACGAACCACCCGGGCGCCACGGGCGACGGCATCGTGATGGCCGAGGCCATCGGCGCGGGCCTGGTGGACATCGAGCAGATCCAGGTGCACCCGACGGTCGAGCAGTCCACCTCCATCCTGCTCTCCGAGGGCATCCGCGGCGACGGCGCCATCCTCGTGAACTCCGAGGGCAACCGCTTCACCAACGAGCTGCTCACCCGCGACGTGGTCTCCGCCAACGAGTGGGCGCAGCCGGGCGGCTGGGCGTACGCCATCTTCGACCACGAGGTCTACAAGGCCAACACCTCCATCGAGGAGAAGTTCGTCAAGCGCGACCTGGTGGTCATTGCCGACACGCTGGAGGAGCTGAGCCAGAACATCGAGGTCAACCCCGAGAGCTTCATGGCCGCGCTCACCGCGTACAACGACGCTATCGCCAACGGCCAGCCTGACCCCATGGGCCGCGAGAAGAGCCGCAACCCCATCGTGAACGCCCCGTTCTACGCCGTGAAGGTGGCGCCGGGCATCCACCACACCATGGGCGGCGTCCGCATCAACACGAAGGCCGAGGTCCTCACCGACGCCGGCGAGCCCATCCCGGGCTTGTTCGCCGCGGGCGAGGTCACGGGCGGCATCCACGGCGGCAACCGCCTGGGCGGCAACGCCATCTGCGACATCAACGTGTTCGGCCATCGCGCCGCCGAAAGCGCGGTCGAGTACGTGGGCGTCTCCGCCTAGTCGTCCCAGCGCCGCCCGGCGACGGTCGTCCCCGGGCGGCGCACTCGCGCAGGGCGGGGTCGTTCGAACGCGACGCGTCGAACGCCGCGCCCTGCGCATCGCGCACAGGAAGATTCCTTTCTGCACGAGCGTCCGCGCCTCAATGGCGCGGACGCTTTTCCTGGTTGAAGGAGCTGGCATGAGAGCATCGAGCTGGTATAGTGTCCGGAAACGGTGGTTTCGTATGGGGGAGGGGAGCGTGACCACAGGGCAAAGCCGTCCTGCAGGTGGCCAGAGCATCGTGGCGTTCATGCGCTCGGTCGCTCCTTCGTTCTCGCTGTACTTCCTGGGCTTGCTCGCTGTGCGCGTATGGCTCCAGAGCGCCATCTACGACCGCTACCTTTCCACCGACGCGGGGTTCATCACCGTTGTCTCGAACGTCGTCCGCGTCGCGCTCATCGTCGTCATGCTGGCCATCGCCGTGTGGCGGGGCTTTCCCGAGCGCCGCTTAAGCGTGCTCTCTATCGCCTCCATCACGGCCATGACCGCTGCGAGCGTGCTGTTCTTGCTCGAGCTGGAGTCCGGTCTCGAATGGCTGCTGTGGCCTGCGTGCCTGCTTGCCGGCTTCGGCATCATCTGGGGCGGCGGCATGTGGATGCGCTTCTACGAGCGGCTTGCGTCGGGCGAGGCGCTGTTGTGCCTGTTCCTGTCGTTGGCCGGCAGCTGCGTCGTCGGCTTCTTCCTGGGTCCCATCCCCGAAAACGTGGTGCACTTGGTGGGCATCCTCATGCCGGTGACGTCGCTGTTCGCGTACCAGCACGCCATGTCCGCGCTCGACGAGCGCGAGCTGTCGCGCAGCGGTGCGGCGGGCAACGGCGCGGCGAGCGACGCTGGGTATGAGGGCGACGCCGGGCGCGAGGGCGAACGCTCGCATGGTGATGCGCACTACTACGACGCCGAGCCCCGTTCCACGTTCGTGCGCCTGGTGACAGGCGTGGCGCTGTTCAACCTGGCGCTTGGCTTGGCGTGAGGCTTCCCGCACGGCGACGCCATCCCGCTGCCGGTGGCCTACCAGGCCGTCCACCAGTTCGGCACGTGCCTGCTGTGCCTGCTCGTTATCTGGTGGGCGCTCGTCAAGGGGCGCGGTGTGCGGTTCTCAACACTCTGGATCGTCTCCATCTCGTTCATCATCATCGGCGTGCTGCTGCTGTCGTTCTCCGACGCGAACCTCATGGCGTCCGGCGCCACGTTCATCTCCATCGCGAACACCTTCACGCTCGGCGTGCTGTGGTACTGCGCCTACGACCTTGGCCGTTTCATGGGCGTCCCCGCGTACGCGGTGCTCGGCGTGGCGTGGGTCGCGCATCTGCTGCCGCGCGAGGTGGGCCGCAGCATCATCTGGCTCGTCGGTCCGAGCGACGTGCTGACCACGGTCGCCATGGTCGCCATGGTCGTGCTCATCGCCGTGAGCATCGGCTTCGTGATGAACGACTCCATCCCGCGCGGCCGCCCGTTCTTCGCCGAGCTGAACGGCGCGCGGCGGGGCGCGCATGGCGGTGTCGCGAACGCCGCCGCGGAAGCGCCCATTGTCACGATGGCGGAGCGACCCGCTTCTGCGCCCGGCGCCTCCTTGGAGACGCGCGACGTCGGCGCAGTCGAGCCTGCGCTCGCAGGCGGGAGCGTTGTGCCGTCTACAGTGTCCGGTGCCATCGGCGCCGCCTCGCCCGCTGCCGCGACCGCGGAGCCTCCCGCCGCTGAGCCCTCCGCATCCGAGAACCCGGACGATCGCGCGTTCCGCCGTCTGCAGGAGCTCCATTTCCTGACCGAGCGCGAGGTGGAGGTGGCGCGCCTCATGGCGCAAGGCCGCAGCAAGGCCGTCATCGCGAGCAGGCTGTACCTGTCCGAGAACACCGTCCGCACGCACGCGCGCAACCTGTACGCCAAACTGGACGTGCACAGCCGCCAAGAGCTCTTGGACGCCATCGAGGCCGCTCGCGACGAGGGGTAGCCGCGCCGCCGCGCACTGCGCACCGAGCAATGGCGCCGACGCTGGAGGCTGCTCTGCCGGGCGAAAACGCCCGCCGAACGAGCGCCGCCGCGCTGTCTCGCAAAGGGCGCGCCGCCGCTGAGCGGGCGCTGTCGCGGGGCGAACGGCCGTGTTTTCGTCGATTTTCCGGACATACCCCTGCTGTAACAGTTGGTTTTTCGCGCACTTCTACAATGCGCCTGAACAGTGGGCGAATGCGGCCTCAAGCCGCTTTTCGCCCGTTCGGGCGCAGGGCCGCCGTTCCCGGCACGGCCCGCGCGCTCGCGAATACGGCGTTTCGACAGGCGAGGGGTGACGCACATGTGCGGAATCGTAGGGTGCACGGGCAGTGCTCCGGTGAAGGATATCCTGGTCAACGGACTGAAGCGGCTTGAGTACCGCGGGTACGACTCCGCGGGCGTGGCCATCCAGGAGCCGCGCGGGCTCGAGGTGGTCCATCGCGTGGGCAAGGTGGCCGGCCTTGAGAGCGAGCTGGCTTACCACGGCGAGCTGAACGGCACGTGCGGTATCGGCCACACGCGCTGGGCGACGCACGGCCGCCCCTCCACGGCCAACGCCCATCCGCACACTTCGTGCGACGGCCGCATCGCCGTCGTGCACAACGGCATCATCGAGAACTTCGCCGAACTGCGCGAGCGTCTGCAAGAGCGCGGCCACCAGTTCTCCAGCGAGACGGACACCGAGGTCCTGGCGCACCTCGTGGAGGAGGCGTACGCGCAGCACCCGGGCGATTTGCTCACGGCGGTTCGCACGTCGCTGCAGCACGTCATCGGCGCGTACGGCGTCGCCGTGGTGTGCGCCGACGAGCCGGGCGTCATCGTGTGCGCTCGCAAGGACTCGCCCATCGTGGTGGGCCGCGGCGCCGACGCCTCCTACGTGGCGTCCGACATCATCGCGCTCATCGATGCCACGCGCGACGTGGTCGTGCTTGAGGATGGCCAGTTGGCGCGCCTGACGCCGGAGGACATCACGTACTTCGACGAGCGCGGCCGCCAGATCGAGCCGGACATCACGCACGTCGATTGGGACGTCGACCTGGCGGAGAAGGGCGGCTACCCCGACTTCATGCTGAAAGAGATCCACGAGCAGCCGCGCGTCGTGCGCGACACGCTGGCGGGTCGCATGGTGGGCGGCGAGCTCTCCATCGACGAGCTGGGGTTGTCCTACGAAGAGCTCAACCTCATCGACCGCGTCTACGTCATCGCGTGCGGCACGAGCTACCATGCCGGCCTCATCGCGAAGAACCTCATCGAGCGCTGGGCCCGCATCCCCACGGAGGTGGAGGTGGCCAGCGAGTTCCGCTACCGCAACCCCATCATCACGCCCTCCACGCTCGTGGTGGCGGTCTCCCAGTCCGGCGAGACGGCAGACACGCTGGCTGCCATCCGCGACGCGCGCATCAAGGGCGCGAAGGTCTTCGGCATCACCAACGTGGTGGGCAGCCCCGTGGCTCGCGAGTCCGACGGCGTCATCTACACGAAGGCGAACAAGGAGATCGCCGTCGCCTCCACGAAGTCCTTCCTGGGCCAGGTGGTGAGCCTGACGTTGCTGGCGCTTCTGCTCGCGCAGACGAAGGGCAAGCTCACGACGGCGCAGGTGCGCCTCATGTTCCGTGAGCTGGGCGACACCGCCGAGCAGATCGAGGGCATCCTGCAGGACACCGCCGCCATCGACGAGGCGGCCGCCGCGTGCAAGGACGCGGCGAGCGCCCTGTTCGTCGGGCGCGGCATCGGCTCGGCCATCTGCTACGAGGGCGCGCTCAAGCTCAAGGAGATCAGCTACTTGCACGCTGAGGCGTACGCCGCCGGCGAGATGAAGCACGGCCCGATCGCGCTGATTGACGAGGGCTTCCCGGTCATCGCCGTCGCCACGCAAAGCCCCGTCTACGACAAGGTGGTCTCGAACCTCAAGGAGTGCGAAGCCCGCGGGGCGCTCATCGTTGCCATCGCCACCGAAGGCGACGAGGAGATCAAGAAGATCGCCAAGCATGTCATCTACATCCCGAAGGTGCGCGACTGCTTCACTCCCATCACCGCAAGCGTGCCGCTGCAGCTGTTCGCCCGCTCCATCGCGCTCCTGCGCGGCTGCGACGTGGACCAGCCCCGCAACCTCGCGAAGTCGGTCACGGTCGAGTAGGGAACGGCCCGTCGTCCGGCAACGCCGCCTTCGCAAAACCTTCCGGGCGCTGCGGCAGGCACGGCGTTCGCGTACAATGGGGCGAAATGACGGCGCGAGGAAGGACGGCATGGCGCGCGCGACGAACAAGGAGAAGACGGAAGCCCTGCTGGCCAGCGTGCCGGCGGGCGTCGACGGCATGGTGGGCTCTGGCGTGTCCATCGTCGAGGTGGCGCGCATGAAAGCGGTGCTCGCCCGCACGCCGCGGTTCGCGCGCCGAGCGTTCTCGTCGCAGGAATGCACGTTCTGCGAGCGCCATGCCCTGCCGGAGGTGCCCTACGCCCTGCGGTTCGCTGCGAAGTCCGCCGTGCTCAAGGCGCTCGGCATCGGCTACGAGGACGGCGTGGGCGTGCGCGACGTGGAAGTGCGCCTCAACGCGAAGGGTCGCCCCGTCGCGGCGCTCTCGGGCGCGGCGCTCGCGCGCGCTCGCGAGCTGGGCGTAGTGGACTTGCCGCTGTCGCTTTCGTTCACGCACACCGACGCCGTGGCGTGCGCGCTTGCCATCACGCGCTCGTCGCAGCGCGTGGCCGAAGAGCGCGTCGACCAGAAGGCGGAGCTCGCGCGCCAGTTCAAAGAGGCGCGCGCCCTGCTCGACGAGATGGGCGCGCCCTCCGAGGAAGCGTCCGCCGAGGATGCGGCAGACGCACCTGGCAGGGCTGACGAAACGAGCGGCACGACCGCTGCGCCCGCCGAAGCGACACCGGCCGCGCCCGAAGAATCATCCGGCAGCGCGGACATTTCGGAGCCCGAAGGCGGGCGGAGTCCTGCCGTCACGGCTCAATAAGGAGGCATCGCATGATGAAACAGTACGGACCGGTCGAGCTGGCTGACTTGCTGCCGTTTCCCGACCCGCTTTGCCATAAGTACTCCCGCGGCAAGTTGACACTGCTCGTGGGCTCCGCCACCTACCCGGGCGCCGCGAGCCTCGCGGCGCTGGCCAGCCAGCGTGCCGGCGCGGGCTACACGGCCGTCTACACCGAAGGCTCCATCGCGCACCAGGTGCAGTCGTACCAGCCCTCCCTCGTGGTGCGCTCGTGGTCCGACTGGGACACCCAGTACGTGGCGGCGTCCGAGCCGAACCGCCCGTGCGCATACCTCGTGGGCAGCGGCTTCGACGACGTGGACAGCTACACGGCCCAGCTCACGCGCCGCTTGCTGAAGTCCGCCGACGCGCCGGTGCTCGTGGACGGCGGCGCGCTCAACATCCTGTCGGCGAAGAAGATCCGCGACCTCACGGCGCAGCGCTACCGCGAGGGCAGGACGACCATCATCACCCCGCACATGGGCGAGGCCGCGCGCTTGGCGAAGATCTTTAACCTCAAGACGCAGGAGCCCGACGAGATGGCGCTGCAGCTTGCCCAGGCGTACGGCGTGATCTGCGTCCTGAAGTCGCACGACACGTTCATCTCCGACGGCGAGGACATCCTGGCCATGCGCGAGGGCACGGCGGCGCTCGCGAAGGCCGGCACGGGCGACGTGCTAGCCGGTATCATCGGCGGCCTGCTCGCGCAGGGCATGGGCGCGGTCGACGCGTGCGTGCTCGGCACGACGCTCCATGCGCGCGCCGGCGTGTTCGCCTCCGACGATCTGACCGAGATCTGCGTGTGCGCCGAGGACATCATCCGCTACCTGCCGCACGCCATCAAAAGCCTCATCAAGGGCAAGCAGGAAGAGCAGGTGGGAGAGATCACCGAAAGCTTCGGCCCGGACGTCACGGGAACGTGGAGCCTGTAGGGCAGTGGTTGCCGCGCGCGTGCGCGCCGGCGCGCCCAGCTCGCAGGCCTTCGGCTCGCAGTGCGCGCTCGCGTTCGAGCACCTGGGCGGACCCTGCTTCCCGCACGGTGCCGTGCGATAAATGGCAACGGCACGGTATCAATTCGCGCGCTGTCCCATTTCGCGCTTGGATCGAACGGCAAGGAGCGTATGCTGGCCTCACCGAGGCGAACCGCGCCTCGCGAGAGAAAGGGGCCGTCATGGTCACGTACCAGAAGAAATGGGACTGGACGCTCATCGTCATCGGCGTCCTGCTGATTATCTGCGGCATCGTCGCCGCCACGTACCCGGGGCTCACCCTTGTCATCATCACCACGATGGTGGGTGTCGGCTACCTGCTGTCCGGCGTCGGCGACGTCGCCGCGTACTTCAAGCTGCGCAAGCGCGTGGACGTGAGCGGCTGGGTGCTCGCGTACGCGGTGCTCGACATCGTGCTCGGCGGGCTCCTGCTGCTCTATCCGGTGGCGTTCATTGCGCTCGTGCCGTGGATCGTCGCCTTCGGCTTCCTGCTGTTCGGCATCGTGGAGATCTGGATTTCCACGAAGGCGAAGCGCGCTGGCGCCCCTGGTTGGGCGCTCGGCGTGGTCTCGGGCGTGGTGAACATCCTGTGCGCGTTGGCGTTGTTCTTCATGCCGGCGAGCTTCGCTCTGTTTATCGCGCTCATGGCGGTGTGGCGCGGCATTAAGCTCATCGGCGACGGCATCACTGTGGGCAAGGTCGTCCGCACGCGGTAGCGCTGCGTGGTGGCGTCGGCCGCGTTGCCGCGCCGGCCGCGCGTTTTGCTCGCCGTCTTCACTTCGCGCGCGGTTCGTCGACGCGCCTGATTCCGCCGGCCTTCAACCCGCCGTGCGCGGTTCTCGCGAAGCCGGGGCGTCCGCGCCCGGGCGGCGGGATGCCTGCGGTACAATGCACCCGATGCAAGGGCCCCTTCGCAGGGGTCCTTTTCGTGCGGAAACGACCGCCCGTGCAGGGTGCGCCCGCTGCGCTTGCGGCAGGGATGCCTCTTGCTCGCCACGCTCGCAGCGTGGATGTCCCGCACTCGTCGCGCTTACGGCCTGGACGCCCCACGCCCGCCCGCGCGGGAGGCGCGCGTTTTCGCCCCGGAGAAGACGGTACAAGGAGAGGACGGCCCATGGCTGATCGTGCGGAAACCCAGACGGAAAGCCTGTTCGGCGCCGAGGAGCTGGCGGCTGCCGCCAGCGACGCGGGCGCGCGCATCCAGGCGCTGCGCCGCGAGATTGAGCACCACACCTACCTGTACTACGCCCTCGACGCGCCGACCATCTCCGACGCCGCGTTCGACTCGCTCATGCGCGAGCTGCGCGAGCTCGAGGCGGCGCACCCCGAGTTCTACGACCCGGCGTCGCCCACCCAGCGCGTCGGCGGCTACGTGGGCGAGCAGTTCGCCCCGGTCGTCCACGAGCAGCGCATGTACTCGCTCGACAACGCCATGGACCTCGACGAGCTCGATGCGTGGCTGGGGCGCACGAAAGAGGCGCTTGGTCGCGAGGTGCCGCTCGTCTGCGAGCTGAAGATCGACGGCAGCTCCATCGCGCTCACCTATGAGGACGGCGTGCTCGTGCGCGCCGCCACGCGCGGCGACGGCACGACGGGCGAGGACGTGACGGTCAACGTGCGCACCGTGCGCGACGTGCCGCTGCGCCTGCGCGCCGAAGCGCTCGACGGCATCGCCCGCACGGGCTCCATCGAGCTGCGCGGCGAGGTCTACATGCCGAAGGCCAGCTTCGAAGCGCTCAACGCCGCGGCCGAGGACAACGGCCGCGCGCCCTTCGCCAACCCGCGCAACGCGGCGGCAGGCAGCCTGCGCCAGAAGGACCCGAAGGTCACGCAGGGCCGCGACCTTTCCACGTTTATCTACGCCGTGGCCGACGAGCACGCGCTGTCCGCGTCGGGCCAGTGGGAGCTGCTGGAATGGCTGCGCGAGGCGGGTTTCCACGTGAATCCCGATGTCAAGCGCTGCGAGACCGCGGCCGAGGTGCACGAGTTCTGCGAGCGGGCGCTCGAGAAGCGCCAATCGTTGCCGTACGAGATCGACGGCGTGGTGGTGAAGGTGGATTCCTTCGCCCTGCAAGCTGAGATGGGCTTCACGGCGCGCGCGCCGCGCTGGGCCATCGCCTTCAAGTTCCCGCCGGAGGAGAAGACCACGCTGTTGCGCGACATCACCGTGCAGGTGGGCCGCACCGGCGTGCTCACGCCGGTGGCCGAGCTCGAGCCGGTGGTCGTGGCGGGTTCCACGGTGGCGCGCGCCACGCTGCATAACCTCGACGAGGTACGCCGCAAGGACGTGCGCGTGGGCGACACGGTCATCGTGCGCAAGGCGGGCGACGTCATCCCCGAGGTGCTCAGACCGGTGGAGTCCCTGCGCCCGGCCGACGCCGTGCCGTGGGAGATGCCCGCCGCCTGTCCCAGCTGCGGCGCTCCTGTCGTGCGCGAAGAGGGCGAGGCGGCGTTCCGCTGCATCTCGCTCGACTGCCCGGCGCAGGCGCTCGAGCGGCTGCTGCACTGGGCCAGCCGCGGCGCCATGGACATCGAGGGCATGGGCGAAGAGATTGTCGCGCGCCTCGTGGAGTCCGGCCGCCTGACCGACGTGGCGGACTACTACACGCTCGACGAGTACGAGCTGGCAACCCTTGAGACCGGCCGCTCGAAGAAGGACGGCACGCCGGTGCACCTGGGCTCCACCATCGCGGCGAAACTTGTGGCCGCCATTGAGGCGAGCAAAGGCCGTTCGTTCGCGCGCGTGCTGTTCGGCCTGGGAATCCGCCACGTGGGCAAGACCACGGCCGAGCAGATCGTGGCGGCGTTCCCCACCATCGAAGCGCTCTCCGCCGCCAGCGTGGAGGAGCTCACCGAGGTGGACGGCGTGGGCGGCATTGTGGCGGCCAGCGTGCACTCGTTCTTGCGCACGCCCGCCAACCAGGAGGTGCTGCAGCGCCTTGCGCACCGCGGCGTGAACCTGGCGGAGGAGGCGCCGGCCGAGGAGGTGCCGCAGACGCTCGCGGGCCTCACGTTCGTGCTCACGGGAAGCCTCGTGGAGTCCGGCATGACGCGCGACGACGCCGGCGCGCGTCTGAAGGCCATGGGCGCGAAGGTCTCGGGCAGCGTGTCGAAGAAGACGAGCTTCGTCATCTGCGGCGAGGCGGCGGGCAGCAAGTACGACAAGGCCGTCGCGCTCGGCGTGCCCGTGCTCACGGAGCAGGACTTCCTGCGCATCCTGGAGACGGGCGAGGCGCCTGTGGCGCCAGAGGCGGAGTAGGCCATGGCGAAGAACGCGAAGCCGAAGAAGCGCCGGCTTGACGAAGTGCTCGTGGGGGCCGGCTACTTTCCTGACGCGGGGGCGGCGCTGCGCGCGGTCATGGCGCGCGAGGTGAAGGTGGACGACGTCTACGTCTCCAGCGCCGCTGTGAAGGTGGCGCCGGACGCCGATATCGTGGTGCGCGGACGGAAGCGGTTCGTCTCGCGCGGCGGCCACAAGCTGCAGGGCGCGCTCGACCATTTCAAGCAGGACGTGAGGGGCGCGCGCTGCGTGGACATCGGCTCGTCGACGGGCGGGTTCACCGACTGCCTGCTACAGGCGGGCGCGGCGCACGTGGCGTGCGTCGACGTGAACTACGGGCAGCTCGCCTGGAAGCTGCGGCAGGACGCGCGCGTGGCGGTGTTCGAGCGCACGAACATCAAGACGGCCGACCCTGCCGAGCTGGGCGCGCCCTTCGACGTGCTCGTGGCGGATTTGAGCTTCATCGGCCTGGCGCAGCTTGCGGGCGTGTTCGCGCGGCTGTCGCAGCTGGGCAGCGTGTTCCTGGGCCTGGTGAAGCCGCAGTTCGAAAGCCACCACGACGAGACGGACCGTGGCGTGGTGCGCGATCCCGAGGTGCGCCAGCGCACGGTGGACGAGGTGAGCGCGGCGCTCGAGGCGGCGGGCTTCTCGGTGGAGGGCGTGGTGGAAAGCCCCATCACCGGCCCGGAAGGCAACGTGGAGTACCTGGTCAAGGCGGTGTACCGTGGCTGAGCAGAACATGTTCCCTAAAAGCGAGCAGCACGTCATCGCCGCGATGGCGAGCGCGACCGGCAGCGAGCCGTCGCGCTCGTTCCCTCGCCCGAAACCGGAGCTCCTGGCGCCGGCGGGCGGCATGGACCAGCTGCGCTATGCGCTCTATTACGGCGCGGACGCCGTGTACCTGGCGGCAGACCGCTTCGGCCTGCGCCAGCGCGCGTCCAACTTCTCGCTCGACGACATCCCGGCGGCGGTTGCCTTCGCGCACGAGCACGGCGCGAAGGTCTACGTGACCTGCAACGTCCTCATGGAGTCGGGCGACCTACAGACGCTGCCCGCGTATCTGGAGGCGCTCGATGCCGCCGGAGCGGACGCCGTCATCGTGAGCGACCTGGGCGCCCTGCGCCTGGCGCAACGGCACGCGCCGCGCCTTGCCGTGCACGTGAGCACGCAGGCGTCCGTGGCCAACGCGGAGTCGGCCAGCGTCTGGCACGAGTTGGGCGCCTCGCGCATCGTCTGCGCGCGCGAGATGTCGGTGGCCGACATCGCCGAGATGCGTGCGCACATTCCCGCCGAGCTGGAGCTCGAGGTGTTCGTCCACGGCGCCATGTGCATGGCCGTCTCGGGGCGCTGCCTGATCAGCGACTATCTGGCCGGCCGCTCCGGCAACAAGGGCAACTGCACGCAGCCGTGCCGCTGGCACTACCGCATGGAGTACCGCGTGGAGGAGGAGTACCGCCCGGGCGAGTGGATGCCCATCGAAGAGGACGACCGTGGCGCCTACCTGTTCAACGCGCGCGACATGAACATGCTCGTGCACCTGGACGACCTGCGCGCTGCTGGCGTTGACTCGCTCAAGATCGAAGGCCGCAACAAGAAGGCGTTCTACGTGGCCACGGTGGTGAACGCGTATCGCCAGGTGCTCGACGGCGCCGACCCGGCCGCCTTCGCGCCCGAGCTCGAGGCCATCTCGCATCGCCCGTACTCCACCGGCTTCTATTACGGCCGCGGCCAGCAGGCCCCGCAGCAGGACGGCTACCTGCAGGGCTGCCTGCACGCCGCCACGGTGGAGGCGTGCGAGCCGGCCGAAGGGGGCGAAGGGGCGTCGGCGGCCTACCGCGCCACCGTGCGCTGCCACAACCGCTTCTGCGAAGGTGGCATCCTCGAGGTGGTCTCGCCGCACGAGCCCGTCCGCTCCCTGGAAGTGCGAGGCCTAAACCTGCTGCACGAGGAAGAGGACGCAGAGCCGTGGCTCGAGAAGGTTCCGGTGGCGAATCGCTCCATGGACCGCTACGTGTTCGACGCGCCCTTCGAGCTGCGCGAGCACGACCTTTTGCGCGCTCGCAAGGAGCCGAAGGGGGAGTAGCGCCCACGTGCGGCGGGGTCGCGGCGTCTTGCCGCTTCTTGCCATGCGCGCCCGAACGGCAGCTTGCTCCCTCGCGCTTTCGTGCTCTCGTGCCACAGGTATCCGTTGCGCGCAGTAGTGCCCGACCGCCCGTCATGTTTCCGGCGCGCAAAACTCGACGCCAAGCCGCCGTGCGCCGGGCGCGCGGTCTATACTCGTCCCGAAACGAACGAAAGACCGCTGGCGCCAGGGGGCGCGGCGGCAGGAAGGCCACCATGAAACAGATCTCGGACGTGTTCTCTTCGACCTACCAGCCCATCTCTTACGAGATGTTCCCGCCGAAGGGCGACCTCACGCTCGAGCAGGCACGCGAGGTGGTGGCGGGCCTGGCTCCGTGCCAGCCTGATTTCATCAGCGTCACGTACTCCGCAGGCGGCAGCGGCAACTCTCAGGCCACGGCGCAGATCGCCCAGATGATCCAGGACGAGCATGGCATTCCCGCGGTTGCACACCTGACCTGCATCAACACAACGCTGCACGACATCGACGGCAAGATTGCCGAAATGCGCGAGCGCGGCGTGCGCAACGTGCTCGCCCTGCGCGGCGACCGCGTGCCGGGCGCCGAGGCCACGGACTTCCGCTACGCGAAGGACCTGATCCCACGCCTGGTGGACGCCGGCTTCTGCGTGGGCGCGGCGGCGTACCCGGAAGGCCACATCGAGTGCGACGACATCCGCACGAGCGTCGAGCACCTGAAGGAGAAGCAGGACGCGGGCGCGTCGTTCTTCGTCACCCAGCTCTTCTTCGACAACGAGTGCTTCTATCGTTTCCGCGACCTGTGTGACCGCGCGGGCATCACCGTGCCCATCACCTGCGGCATCATGCCGTTCATGAGCAAGTCGCAGATCTCGCGCATGGTGTTCATGTGCGGCGCGTCGCTGCCCTCGCCGGTCATCAAGCTGCTCGCGAAGTACGAAGACTCCGACGAGGACCTGCGCCGTGCGGGCGTGGAGTACGCGTGCGGACAGCTGGTGGACCTGGCATGCCACGGGGCAGAGGGCCTGCACGTCTACGCCATGAACAAGCCGGAGGTGGCGCGCGCGTGCACCGAGGCCATCCGTGCCGAGCTCGGCACGAGCATGGGGCGCTAGCGTGGCGCTTTCTTGCCGTGTCGACCGCGCCGAGGCTCTGCGTTACCTGGGCTACCGCGGCCAAGAGCTGACCGACGACCTGGCGGGCCGCATCGACGGCGTCATCGCGCGCGTCGAGCGCGACCTGCGCCCGGACGGCATCTTCGCCGTCTTCCCGGTGCGGAGGGCGGGGGAGGACGGCACCGGTACAAGAGACGCCGCGCGCGACGGCGCCGTTCCACGCGTGGAGCTTGAGGGAGCGAATGTCGTGCTCGAAGGCGCGTCCATCGTCGAGCACCTGCACGGCGCGCGCGAGGTGGCGCTCATGGCGGTCACGCTCGGCGCCCGCAGCGAGCAGGAGCTGCGGCGCCTCTCTGCGCTCGACCCGCTTGACGCCCTGCTCTACGACGCGGCGTGCTCGTCGTACGTGGAGGCGGCGGCGGACGCGCTCGAGGACCAGGTTGTGTCCGCGGCGCTCGAGCGCGGGCTCGTGACGAACTTCCGATTCAGCCCCGGATACGGCGACCTGCCGCTCGAGGCGCAGCCTGCCATCGTGCGGGCGCTGCGCGCCGACGTGCGGCTGGGCCTGACCGTGCTGCCGACGAACCTGCTGTTGCCCACGAAGAGCGTCACCGCCGTCGTGGGGTTGTTCGACGCCGCGCCGCCGCAGGCGGACCGCGGCGTCCCGTGCGCTGCCTGCCAGCTGCGCGCGACCTGCGAGATGAGGAAGAGAGGAGTGGTGTGCCATGGCCGCACCCGATAGCTACGATCCGTTGGCAGGCCTCGTCGTGAAGGACGACCGCCTGCGCGCCGTGCTCGAAGGCAGGGCACACCTGGTGTTCGACGGCGCCATGGGCACCATGCTCCAGGCGCGCGGGCTGGAGGCCGGCGAGCTGCCGGAGCTGCTGAACCTGCAGCACCCCGACGAGGTCACCGCCATCCACCGTGCTTACGTGGAGGCGGGCTCGGAGGTGGTCACGACGAACACCTTCGGGGCCAACGCCCGCAAGCTCGGCGAGGCTGCCAGCGTGGACGATGTCTTCGCCGCCGGCATCGAGTGTGCCCGCGCTTCCGGCGCCCGCTACGTGGCTGCCGACATCGGTCCCACGGGCGCGCTCTTGGAGCCGCTCGGCACGCTGCCGTTCGAAGAGGCCTACGAGCTCTTCCGCGAGCAGGCCATGGCGGCCGAGCGCCATGGTGCCGACATTATCCTCGTCGAGACCATGGCGGATTTGCTCGAGGCGAAGGCTGCCGTGCTTGCCGCGCGCGAGGCCACGAGCCTGCCCGTCTTCGCCACCATGACGTTCGGTGAGGACGGCCGCACGTTCTTGGGCACCACGCCGGAGATCGCTGCCGTGGTGCTCTCCGGCCTAGGCGCGCACGCGGTGGGCATCAACTGCTCGCTCGGACCGGACGCGCTCGCGCCCCTGATCGAGCGCATGGCGCCCTTCGCGCGTTGCCCGCTCATGGTGCAGGCGAACGCCGGCCTGCCGCAGATCGTGGACGGCCGCACCGTCTTCGGCATCACGCCAGAGGACTACGCCGCCGCGGTCGCGCGCATGGTGGAGGCGGGCGTGTCCATCGTGGGCGGCTGCTGCGGCACGAACCCCGACTACATCCGCCTGCTCGCGCAGCTCGTGGAGGGGCGCGAGCCGAGCCCTCGCACGCTGCTCGACGCGTGCACGGTGGCAAGCGCCCAGAACCTCGTCGCGCTTAAGCGCGAGAGCTCCGACGTGGCGGTCATCGGCGAGCGCATCAACCCCACGGGCAAGAAGCGCCTGAAGGAGGCGCTGCGCGCGGGCGATTTCGATTACCTGGTGGGCGAGGCCGTCTCGCAGCAGGAAGCGGGCGCCGACATCCTCGACGTGAATGTGGGCCTGCCCGAGCTCGATGAGCCAGTAGTGCTCGCCGAGGCGGTGCGCCGTATCTCGGCCATCACGCCGCTGCCGCTGCAGGTGGACTCGTCCGACCCGGCGGCGGTGGAGGCCGCCGTTCGCTGCTACGCAGGCAAGCCGCTCATCAACTCCGTGAACGGCAAGCGCGAAAGCCTCGACGCCGTGCTGCCCGTCGCCAAGAAGTACGGCTGCGCGGTCGTGGGCCTCACGCTCGACGAGGACGGCATCCCGTCCACGGCGGAAGGCCGCTTCCGCATTGCCGAGCGCATCGTGGAGGAGGCCGCGCGCTACGGCATCCCGCGCTGCGACGTAGCTATCGACTGCCTGGTCATGGCGGCGTCCACCAACCAGAAGGAAGCGCGCGAGATCCTGCGCGCCGTGACCATGGTGAAGGAGCGCCTGGGCTGCAAGACGGTGCTCGGCGTGTCGAACGTGAGCTTCGGCCTGCCGCAGCGCGAGCTCGTGAACGCCACGTTCCTGGCGGCGGCGTTCGGCGCCGGACTCGACATGCCCATCCTGAACCCGCTCTCGCGCCGCTACATGGACGCGGTGGCAGCCTACCGCGTACTGAACGCGCAGGACGAGGGCGCCGCCGGGTTCATCGAGGCCTATGCCGACCGGCCCGACCCGTACAAAGCGGGCGCCGACACGTCCGGTGCCGCGAGCACGGGCGCTTCGGCAG
>CASEJD010000111.1 GCA_949288145.1 uncultured Coriobacteriia bacterium | reverse complement strand
GTGCTGCGCGCCGACATCGACGCGCTGCCCGTGCAGGAGATGACGGGCGCGCCCTACGCGTCCGAGTTCGAGGGTAAGATGCACGCGTGCGGGCACGATGCCCACATCGCCATGATGCTCGGCACCGTGCGCGTCCTGCAGGAGACGCGCGATGCGCTGCGCGGCGAAGTGCGCGTCATCTTCCAGCCTGCCGAGGAGATCTCAAGCGGCGCCCGCGCCCTGATCGAGGCAGGCGTGCTCGAAGGCGTCGACACCATCTACGGCGCGCACATCTGGAGCGACGTGAAGGCTGGCACGGTCTCGGCCGAGTCTGGACCGCGCATGGCGAACACCGACTGGTTCCGTGTTGATATCGACGGCGCGAGCGCCCACGGCGCCATGCCGCACAAGGGCGTGGACGCGCTCGTCGTCGGCGCTGAGATGATCGACGCGCTGCAGGTCATCGTGAGCCGCGACGTCTCGCCGTTCGAGCCTGCCGTGCTCACCATCGGCGAGTTCCATGCCGGTGTGGCGAAGAACGTCATGGCGGGCACCGCCTACCTGTCCGGCACGGTGCGCACGTTCAACCCGGAGTTGCGCGTGCAGTTGCGCGAGCGCATGGAGCGCATGGTGCGCATGGTTGCGGAAGCGTTCGGCGCCGAGGCCACGTTCACGTGGACGCCTGGCAACGCGGCGCTCTACAACGATCCGGCGTGCGCGGCCCGGGCGCAGAAGTCCATTGCCGCGGTGTTGGGCCCGCAGGCGCTGGCGCACTACGAGGGCACCTTGTCCGGCGAGGACTTCTCCGAGTACCTCCACGAGGTGCCGGGCGTCTTCGCGTTCGTCGGCGCGCGCAACCCTGAGGCGGGCGCCGATTACCCGCAGCACAGCTGCTTCTACAACATTGACGAGAGCGCGCTCGTGGGCGGCTCCATGGTGGCCGCGCAGTACGCGCACGATTTTTTGGCGGGGGAGTAAATGACCAAAGAGAAGAAGACCGCCGTGGCGGCAGAGGGTAAGGGCATCGCGCAGGGCGCGTCGAGCGAAGGCGCGGCCGGCAGCCGCGATAGCTTCACGAGTAAGGCTGCGTTCATCATCTCGTGCGTCGGCTCGGCAGTGGGCATCGGCTGCATCTGGCTGTTCCCGTACCGCATCGCCGAGTTCGGCGGCGCGGCGTTCCTGATTCCGTTCATGGTGTTCATGATGGTGCTCGGCTTCACCGGCGTCGCGAGCGAGATGGCGTTCGGCCGCATGGCACAGGAAGGATCGGTCGGCGCGTTCTCGAAGGCCATGGTCATGCGCTTCGGCGAGAAAGGCCGCCGCGCGGGCAAGATCCTGGGCGCCATCCCCATGCTCGGCGCGCTGGCGCTGGCCATCGGGTACTCCGTCGTGGTGGGCTGGCTGCTGAAGTACCTGTTCGCCAGCATCACGGGCGAGGTCATGGCCGTGACGGACACGGCCACGTACTTCGGCGGGCTTGCCGTCGACTTCGGCAGCGTGGGCTGGCACGTGCTGGCGCTCGCGCTCACGTTCGGCGTCATGGTGTTCGGCATCTCGAAGGGCATCGAGCTGCTCAACAAGGTCATGATCCCGCTGTTCCTGGTGCTGTTCGTCATCCTGCTCGTGCGCGTGGCCATGCTGCCGAACGCCATGGCGGGCTACGAATACCTGTTCGTTCCGCGCTGGGAGGCGCTCGCGAACCCGACCACGTGGATTTACGCGCTCGGCCAGGCGTTCTTCAGCCTGTCGCTCGCCGGCAGCAGCATGCTTGTCTACGGCAGCTACCTGAAGAAGGACGTGGACGTGGTGAGCTCTGCCGTGAGCGTCACGTTCTTCAACATCTGCGCGGCGCTCCTGGCGGCGCTCGTGGTGGTGCCGGCGGTCTTCGCGTTCGACGTGGACCTTGCCTCCGGCCCGGCGCTCATGTTCATCACGCTGCCCTCCGTCTTCCAGCAGATGCCGTTCGGGCAGCTGTTCGCCATCCTGTTCTTCATCGCGGTGTTGTGCGCTGCCATCACGAGCCTCGTGAGCCTGTTCGAGGCGCCCATCGAGATGCTCGAGACGCACTTCGGGCGCTCGCGCGCGGTGGCCGTGGGCATCGTCGCCGTCATCGCTCTGGGCGTGGGCCTGTTCATCGAGAGCGCCGACTCCATCGGCGCGTGGATGGACGCCGTCTCGATTTATGCCATCCCGCTCGGCGCGCTGTTGGCCGCCGTCATGTTCTTCTGGGTGTGCCCGAAGGGCACGTCCGCCGAGCAGGTGAGCCTGGGCCGCAAGCACCCAGTTGGCCGTTGGTACGTGCCCATGACGCGCTACGTGTTCGTGGGCATCACGGTCGTGGTCATCGTGCTTGGCCTCGTGTTTGGAGCCATCGGCTAGGACGGCCGCCATGGTCGCGGCGGGCATCGCCATGGGGTTCGCGCCGAACATCGACCCGACCATCGGCGGTGCGCTCGTGGGCTCCGTGGGATGGGCGTGACGCTCGTCATCCCGCTGGTCGTGGGGTTCTTGCGCGTGCGGGATTGAGCCGCCGGGTTCCCGCGCAGCGTGAACATCGTGAAAAATGACCTCGCGCGTCATGATGGGCGGCACGGGGAATGGCATCATGTGCCTGCGAACATCGACATGCCCTGCGCGGGCGGAAGGAGGCTGCCGTGAGCGACGTGTGCCAGCTCGTGCACCGCGACCCCGAGGTGTACATGGTCGTCATCCCCGACGAGCTCTACCGCAGCGGCGCCACGAACTGCTTTATCGTGCGCGACGGTGACGAGACGCTCGTGGCGGACGTGGGCAGCATGTCCGAGAGCGGCGAGCAACTTATGCGCGCGGCCCTGCGCGAAGTGGGCGCCCGCCCTGAGGCGACGTCGTTCTTCCTGACCCACCTTCACCTGGACCATTCGGGCCTGCTGCCCGCCGTGGCGCCGGAGGGCGCCCGTGTGCACGTGGGCGGCGCGGAGCTCGAAGCTGCCCGGGCTATGCGCGACCCTGCCGTGGTCGACGGGCTGCTCGCCCGCACCGCGGCGTTCGGCGCCAAAGTCGCCGAGGCGCGCGAGTTCTTCGAGTTCAACCTGGGCATCGATGATTTCGACGAGGGACGCTACGACGTTCACCCGGTGGAAGGCGGCGACATCGTGCGCGTGGGAGACGTCGCATTCGAGGTCGTGGACACGGCAGGCCATGCGCCGGGCCATCGCTCGCTCTTCCACCGCGAAAGCGGCCTGCTCATCGGTGGCGACCAGGTGCTCTACACCACCTCGCCCTACGTGCCGCTCTACCCGGGGTCGGCAGACCGCCTGGCGCTCTACCTGGACCGCCTGCTCGCTGTGCGCGATTTGGGCGTGAACTGTCTGCTGCATGCCCACGGCCGCTTGCGCAGCCAGGATGGGGAGGGCGGTAGCGCCGCCTTCGAAGGCCGTGTCGACTGGCTGCTCGACCACCGTGCCCGCCGCCTGCGCGAGTATCGCGAGACCATTGGGCGCACGCCGGGTTTGACCGGCATGGAGGTCGTGCTGTCCTCGCCCTCGAGCGCAAAGCTGGACGATTGGGACTCCATCTTCATGGTGCAGCGCTGGTGCGTCGTCGCGAACGGCATGGCCGTGCTCGAGCATTTGGTCGCCACCGGGCAGGTGGAGGCACGCCCTGGCGCGGACGGGGTGGACCGGTACTACGCGGCATAAGGCTGGCGCGAGCTCGGGCATGACGTCCGCCCGTCGTGGCGCTGCATTATAATCTGATGGCGCTTTCGGGCGCGTGAGTGTTCCATTCGAGCGAAGGAGTGCGCGTGGCGCTGTTGTTGGGGTCCGAGAAGGTCACGGTCGATTTCCCGGCGAAGACGGTGCTCGACGAGGTCACCGCTGGCATCATGGAGGGCGACCGCATTGGCATCGTCGGCCGCAACGGCGACGGCAAGTCCACGCTGCTCACGGTGCTCGCCGGCACCTACGAGCCCGATGGCGGGCGCGTCGTGCGCCGCTCGGGCGTGAGCGTGGGGCTGCTCGGCCAGACTGATGCGCTGGACTCGGCGCAGACCGTGGCGCACGAAGTGGTGGGCGACCGCCCCGAGTACGAATGGGCCTCGGCCGCCGGCGTGCGCGACATCATCTCCGGCCTGCTGGCGGACGTGCCGTGGAACGGCCTGGTGGGCAACCTCTCCGGCGGCCAGCGCCGCCGCGTGGACCTGGCGCGCCTGCTCGTGGCGGACTGGGACATCCTCATGCTCGACGAGCCCACGAACCATTTGGACGTGCGCGCGATCGCCTGGCTTGCAGACCACCTGAAGCGCCGCTGGCGCGCGGGCGAAGGTGCTTTGCTTGTCGTCACGCACGACCGCTGGTTCCTCGACGAGGTGTGCCTGTCCATGTGGGAAGTCCACGACGGCATGGTGGAGCCGTTCGAAGGCGGCTATTCCGCCTACATCCAACAGCGCGTGGAGCGCGACCGCCAGGCCTACGTGGCGGAGCGGAAGCGCCAGAACATCCTGCGCAAGGAGCTCGCATGGCTCGCGCGCGGCCCGCAGGCGCGCGGCACGAAGCCGAAGTTCCGCATCGACGCGGCGCGCGAGCTCATCGCGGCAGAGCCGCCCGTGCGCGACACGCTCCAGCTCAAGCAGATGGCCATGCAGCGTCTGGGCAAGCGCGTCATCGACATGGAGCGCGTGACGAAGCGCCTTGGCGATTGCACGGTGCTCGACGACGTCACCTGGCTTATCGGCCCCGGCGACCGCTACGGCATCCTCGGCGAGAACGGCGCCGGCAAGACCACGCTTCTGCGCATCCTGCGCGGCGAGCTCGCACCGGACGCCGGCAGCGTGAAGATCGGTCAGACCGTGAAGTTCGCCATGCTCTCGCAGCACCTGCAGGAGCTCAACCAATACGCCGAAGACCGCGTGCGCGAGGTGCTCGGCCGCTACAAGACGCGCTACGTGGTGGACGGCCGCGAGCTTTCGCCCGGCCAGATGATCGAGCGTCTGGGCTTCAAGAAGGAGCACCTGAACGCGCGCGTGAAAGACCTGTCCGGCGGTCAGAAGCGCCGCTTGCAGTTCATGCTCATCTTGCTCGACGAACCGAACGTGCTCATCCTGGACGAGCCGGGCAACGACCTGGACACGGACATGCTCGCCGTCATGGAGGATTTGCTCGACGCGTGGCCGGGCACGCTCTTGCTCGTCACGCACGACCGCTACCTCATGGAGCGCGTGACCGACGACCAGTTCGCGCTCGTCGACGGCAAGGTGGTGCACCTGCCGGGCGGCGTGGACGAGTACCTGCGCCGGGCTGACACCCGTGCCGCGCAGGATCAGACGACGTTCGCCGACATGGTGGGGACGGGCTCCGCCGACGGCGCCGCCGGCACCTCAGGAAGCGCGGCGGGCGCAGGCACTCCGGCTCCGGGCGTCTCGAACGCGGAGTTGCGCCAGATGAAGAAAACCATGTCGTCGAACATGCGCAAGATCGGCACGCTCGAGTCGAAGATTGCGAAGGCGAAGGACGAGATGCACGCCGTCGACCCGTCCGACTACGTGGTGCTCGGCGAGGCGCAGGCGAAGATCGACGCGCTGCAGGCCGAAAAGGACGAGCTCGAGCTGGAGTGGATGGAGCTGGCCGAGCTGGTGGGGGAGTAACGGGCTTCGCCGTTCCTGCGCCGCTCGGGAGCTTCAGGCCGTCCTCGTCGATTGAATCGTCATCGTGCGGTCGCGAGCATCCGGCCTGCGGAGGTGCCCGTTTTCACGCCCCGTGCCAACGTGTTTCAAGGCTTCGTCAAGGCCGTGTTTGCATGCTGTCAATTCGTTGCCGTCCGGCCTCCGTCGTGGCGTTCGCGCTGGTAGAGTGACGCCGTGGAAGAGCGAACGAGCGCGCGCGGCGTGCGGAAAGGCGGAATCCATGGTGTGGGAGACGGACATGCTAGAAACGGGGCCCTCGGAGAAGGACGGCGTGCAGGAGCTGTCTTTGGAGCGCGTGCGCTTAGTGGCGAGCGATATGGACGGCACACTGCTCGACGAACGTTCGCAGGTGCCGCCGGAAACGTTCGCGCTCATCCGCGATCTGCGCAAGCGCGGGGTCCGTTTTGCCGCGGCGTCCGGCCGTCGGTTCGACACCCTGCGGGACTATTTCAGCCCCGTGGGCGAGTTCGTAGACTACGTTGCCTCGAACGGCACGCAGGTGATCGCGGATGGAGAGCTCGTCGGCCGGGAAGTGTTCTCGCACCTGGCGTTGGCGCGGCTGGCGCAGGTGACGGCGCGCTTCGACACCATGCACCTGGTGCTGTTCGACAGCATTCGCAGCTTTCTGCTGGAGCCGGAGGAGCATTACGGCCGCGAAATAGACAAGGACCTGCCGGAGCCGTTGGTGGTGGGCACCATGCCCGGACCGGGGGTGAACGTGGTGAAGGCGTCCGTCTATTGCGACGAGTCGCCGCTCGACATGGCCTACATCCTCACACGCGAGCTGGGGGACGATTTCGTGTTCGCGCCGTCCGGCAGGAGCTGGATCGACGTCATGCAGCGCGGCGTGAACAAGGCGACGGGCGTGAGCCAGCTCATGGACCGCTACGGCATCAAGCCCGAGGAGGTCATGGCGTTCGGCGACTCCATGAACGACTACGAGATCTTGCGCATGGTGGGCTTCTCGCGCGCCATGGGCAACGGGCGTTCCGCCATCAAGCAGATTTCAGGGAAGGTCCTGGGCACGAACGCTGAGCACGCCGTGCAGAAGGAATTGCGCGCACTGGTGGAGGCAATCGACACCGCGCGGTAGGCGCGCGCTGCGGTCACTCCACGCCGCGCAGGGCGGTGTGGGGAAGCGTCCTTTGCAGCTGGGGCAACAGCGCTTTGAGCTCCTCTTCCGGCCACGGCGCGAAGGTGCCGGGGCCCGCGATGACGGTCTCGCCGTCCTCGAAGCTCTGCAGGAACCACCGCACGTCCGCGGGGTCGGCGCCCCCGTCGTTCGCCAGCTGCGCTATCCAGCGGGCGATTCCTTCAAGGTCCGCTGCCGTGTGCAGCTCGGCGGTCACTGTCGTGCGGAATTCGAACGGGACGTTGCCAGCCGGCAGCAGACGCATGCTCTCTTCGATGGGCAGCAGGTCGAACGCGTCTTGCGTGAGCCCCGCGGTCTCGGCGTAGCGGGCGGGGGCGCTCTTCACGTCCATGGCCACCATGTCCACCAGCCTAGCGTCCAAGAGCGCGCGCAGCGCCTCAGGGCGCGTGCCGTTCGTGTCGAGCTTCACGGCGAAGCCTTCACGCTTCACGCGCGCGCAGAACTGCGCGAGGTCGGGCTGGAGCGTCGGCTCGCCGCCTGTCACGCAGACGCCGTCGAGCAGGCCGTGCCGTTTTCCCAGGAACGAGAAGAGCTCGTCCTCTGAGATGATGGGGAAGCCCGCGGCGGGCGCGCTCATGCTTCTGGAGGACGCCACTGTGGGCTCGGCGGACGTGCGCGCGCCCGTTGTCGGCGCGCCAATGCCCTGTGCGGGATTACTGCCCGCGCCGGCGCCCGCTGCGGGCACCACCAACTCTGCGTTGTGGCAGAACGGGCAGCGGAAGTCGCACCCGGGCGTGAACACCGTGCAGGCGGTCTTGCCGGGGTAGTCGAGCAGCGTGAGCTTTTGCAAACCAGCGATCTTCATGCGCCCGATGGTAGCACAGGGCGCCCGACGAGCCTGCGCGGCAAGGCGCCGTCCGCGCCGGCGCATCGTGCGGG
>CASEJD010000110.1 GCA_949288145.1 uncultured Coriobacteriia bacterium | reverse complement strand
CTTCCTGTACGGTGCTGCCGCCGTGGGCGGCGTTGCCGTGCTGGCCGCGGGCGGCGCGGTGCTTTCGGGCGCTGCCGGCGGCGAAGGCGGCGCTTCCGACGTCGCATCGCTCACCGTGCCCGCCAGCTCCGTCACCGTGCTCTCCGCCGACAGCGAAGCGTTCACGCAAACGCCCGACACCACGCCGCTCGCCGTGCAGGCAGGCTCCTACGACCTGCCGTTCGGCACGCTCATCTGGTCGAACAACGACGTGAACGCCGCGTGCCTCATGCCCACCGAGACCGCGAGCCCCCTTGCCACCGTGGGCGTCATGACGCTGTCGAACGGATCGGTGGCCACCGTGCTGCCACAGGCGCAGGACGCGGCGGCGGGGTTCGAAATCTACGACGTGCGCTGCAACGAAGCTGGCATGGTCTGGACGGAAGCGAACATCCTCCAGGGCGTCTGGCGCGTGTGGGCGGCGCCGCTCTCCGGTACGACGCTCGGCACGCCCGTGCAGCTTGACCAGGGCGATTCCGCCTGGGAGACGCCTTCCATCGCCGCGGCGGGCGACAGCGCCTTCTGGCAGTGCGCCCCCAAGACGGGAGGCGCCGCCGAGGAGTCGAACTCGTGCGTGAAGCGCGCCGCGTTCGGCGAGCAAAGCGTGGAGGTAGTGTGCGAAAGCCCCGTGCGCATGGCCACGCCGCTGTTCGCCACGCAGGACATGGTGGTGTGCACGCCGCGCGCCGAGGAGGCCACGTCTTACACGCGCCTGACCTGCATCGACGCTTCCAACGGTAGCATCGTTGACGAGCTCACGCTGCCGTCCGGCATGCGCCCCATGGAAGCGGGCTACGGCAGCACTGGGTTCACGTTCTGCTTCGAGGCGGGCTACGACTTCGGCGACGGCATTGCGAACGTCGGCACGTACACGCCCACGTCCACGGGGGCGGCAGGCTACGACGGCCTGCCGTGGTTCTGCTTCTCGCGCACGCCCATCACGGCGCCTGCCTGGTGCGGCCCGTTCTTCGTCGTGAAGTCCACGAGCTCCGTGGCGGTGATCGATCTGGAGGCGCACACGTACACCTCCATCCTTGCCGACGACAACGCCGACGACTGGGGTGAGCAGCTGGCCAGCACCGGCGCGGGTTCCGTCATCGTCACGTACCAACACATCGACAACGGCAGCAGCGACAGCGAGGACGAGAGCAGCGCGTCGAAGGCCTGTCGCGTGCGCGTGTGGAACGCCAACACGACCGGCGCCACCGTAGCGGTGGAGAACGCCGACGACTCCGAGAGCTCGGATGACTCGGACAGCTCCGACGGCACGGACGAAGACCCCGACGCCAGCACCAACGACGACGCGAGCGCCACGGACGACGGCAGCTCCGACAACGAGGGCGATTCCTCGGACGAAGACGCGTAACGCTAAGGGGCGCTTGCTCGCGCCGGCTCTCGCCCATCCCACGCTCATTCCACGACAAAGGCCGGCACCACGGTGCCGGCCTTTGCATGTAGCAGCTATGAGGAGTGTCCGCGCTTACCCCTTACGCGTCCTCGGACGAGCCGAACACGTGACGGCCCAGCCGCACGGCGTCGGACGCCTGCACGTCCTCGAGCGCCGGGCAGTCGAAGAACGCGCGGTCCTCGATGACTTCGAGTGAGATGGGCAACTCCACGCGGCGCAGGGACGCGCAGCCCTCGAATGCGCCCTCCTCAAGCGAGCCTACGCCCTCCGGCACCACGGCCTCCTCAAGGGCGGTGCAGCCCGCGAAGCACCGGCGGCCAAGCCAGCCCACGTTCGCCGGCAGCGTGACGTACCGCAGAGACGCGCAGCCTTTGAACGCTTCGTCCTCCACCTCTTCCAACGCCTGGGGGAACGCCGTGATATCGAGCTCCGCGCACTCGCAGAACGCACGGTCGCCGATGCTGCGCACCGTGTCCGGCAGACGGAGGCTCTCGAGCGCGGCGCAGCGCATGAACGCCGCCTCGCCAATCTCCTCCACACCGTCGGCCAGTTCGACCTCGCGCAGGCTCTTGCAGCGCAGGAACGCCTCGTCCTCGATGCGCTCCACCGCGCCGCGCACGCGCACGCGCTCAAGGCGCAGGCATCCGCGGAACGCTCCACGGCCGATCTTCACAACGCTTTCGGGCAGGTCAACCTCGACCAGGCTCATGCAGCCGACGAACGCTTCTTCCCCAATGCGCGTCACGCCGTCGGGAATGCGCACCGTGCGCATCGCACGGTTGAACGCGAAGGCGCGCGGGCCGATGGCGTCTGCCTCTTCCGGCACGTCCACATGCTCGCGCTTGCCCGTGAAGCGCGTCACGCTCAGTTCGAACTGCTCGCTCACTTTGCCCATACAGGTTTGTCCTTTCCTCAAAGTGCAAGACTCATTACAGGTGCGCGAAGACAGCGGCCGGGGCACCCGGAAGCCCTCGCTTGACGCGGGAAAAGAACCCTTCGACATCCTACAGGAACATCGCCATGTACAGCGGCAACGTCACCTTCTTGCCGGCTTTGCCGACGTTGCCGTCGATGAGCTTGTAGCCCTCCACCACATCCTCGCGCGCTAAGATAGCGTTAAGCGAAGCCGACGCACCACGCCCCGCCTTCACTTCGATAGGCACGACCGAAGCATCCTTGTCAACAAGAAACTCGATTTCCTGCGCGCCGTTTTGCGACATCCAATACCGTAACGGGATGTTGCGGGCCGCGAGCATGCAGGCAACAAGGTTCTCGTACAGACCGCCCTTCATCGGCCCTGCAAGCGTGTTGTTCACCACAGCAGCTTTCATCGGGAATTCGTGCATGCCCAAGAGTAAGCCCGTATCGTTCGCATATAGACGAAACCTGCCGTCTTGCTCGTAAGCGAGCAGGGGGAACTGCGGCGTACTGACCGATCGGCACCGCAGTACCATCCGCGCCCCCTCAAGCCAATCAACCGATCCTTCGAATTTTCGCGCATTCCCGCGCTTCTCCACTGTCGCGTACTGGAACTTCGTGTTCTCCTTCGCAAGCTGGCGCGGAAGCGACCGGTAGCAAGCCGTCGCCTTGACGCGTTCAGGCGCCGAAGCATACCGGGCGATGTCGTCCTCATATGCGGCAAGCAAGGTCTGTTGCTCTTCATGCGCCACGCCAAAATTGCCGCCCGCATCGACAAACGCTTCCACGATGGCAGGCATCCCTCCAACGACGAGATACTCGCGCAGCAACGTCATCATTCGCTCGTTGACGGCGGCGGGCACTGGTTCGATTCGATCGAAGTACCCGCGCAACGTGGCAACCGCATCATCCGTATAACCTCGCGCCCACAGATACTCCTCGAAATCGAGTGGGCGCATCTCCACCTGCCGTTCATATCCAACCGGAACCGAGGTGGCGTTTTCGCGATATGCAATTCCCAGCAACGACCCCGACGCGATCACGTCGATGCTATCGTCAATCGCAAGGTACTTCAGGGCAGTTCTCGCCTGAGGGCACGCTTGAATCTCGTCAAGGAAAAGCAACGTCTTGCCGGGGATGAACCGTGCTTCGGGAAGGAGAAGCGAAATCCGGCTGAACAATTCATCGGCAGATAGATTCCCCTCGAAAGCTTGCTTTGCTTCTGGCAGCTCGATGAAATCCAGTTTGACGAAATTCTCATACTCAACGCCAAACGCTTCGACAATATAGGATTTCCCCACCTGGCGCGCGCCTTTTATCATGAGACATTCCCGCGATTTCGACCGCCTCCACGCGCGGAGAACATCCAGCATTTTTCGCTTCAGCATGCAATTCTCCTGTACTGGGCAAACGAACGTTATCTTTGATGATGCATCTTTTCAAGTCAGTTTGAGTAATAGACTGCATTTTTTCAAGGCCTAATTGATTCGTTTTTACATCTTTTCATATATCTTGCACCACGGCCCTTGCAACTTTTCCACGCTAACAAGACAAAAAGAAGGGTTCAAACCTTGATGACCACCTCTCTCTCGGACGTTCATTTCTTTGTCCAAGGAATGGGAGGCAGGTCATGGCCGAACCCTCTTTTCATGGCATACGTATCGACTCGAGAAAGGCCGAGCAAAGGCCTCAAGCCTTCGGGCATAAGAAAGCCTCCCATTTCTCGTGTCCAAGAAATGGGAGGCAGTTCACCGTGGTGCCGGCCTTCGTGCATGCCGCTTTTAGAACTCCAGCTGCTCCAGGCGCTCGAACACCACGTCCTTGCGCGTCAGGAAGTCCCACGGGTCGAAAATCTCGTCGAGCGTTTCCTTCGAAAGCTTCGCCTCCGGGTCTGCCTCCAGGTTCTCGCGGTACGTGGGGCCATCGACTGCGTTCTGGATGTCCTCCCACACCTTCATGGCGTTGCGCTGCACGATGACGTACGCGTCCTCGCGCGAGATGCCCGTGTTCACCAGGGCCAGCAGCACCTTCGAGCTGAAAATGAGGCCCTTCGTGCGCCACAGGTTGTGCTCCATCTTGGCCGGATAGGTCTGCAGGCCGTCGAGCATCCACTGCATCTTCGAGAACATGTAGTCGAGCGCCGTGAAGCTGTCCGCCAGCACCACGCGCTCGGCGCCGGAGTGGCTGATGTCGCGCTCGAACCACAGGGCCACGTTGTCGAAGGCAACCTGCGCGTTTGACTTGACCACGCGCGCCAGGCCGCAGACGCGCTCTGCCGTGATGGGGTTGCGCTTGTGCGGCATGGCCGACGAGCCCTTCTGGCCCTTCGTGAACGGCTCTTCCGCCTCGATGACGTCGGACTGCTGCAGCAGGCGCACCTGCATGGCGATGGACTCCAGCGTGGAGGCCGTCACTGCCAGGGCCGCCATGGTCTGGGCGTGGCGGTCGCGCGCGAGCACCTGGGTGGACAGCGGGTCGGGCGTGAGGCCGAGCTTCTCGCAGACGTACTGCTCGACGTACGGGTCGATGGAGCTGTAGGTGCCCACCGCTCCGGAGATGGCGCCGGTGGCGGCCACCTTGCGCGCCTCTTCCAGGCGGGTCTGCGCGCGCTTGAGCGCCCATGCCCAGCTGCCGAACTTCATGCCGAAGGTCATGGGCTCGGCGTGGATGCCATGCGTGCGGCCCACGCAGAGCGTGTTCTGGAATTCGAACGCGCGGCGCTTGCAGGTCTCGCCCAGCTGCTTGACGTCCTTCAGGATAATGTCGATAGCCTGCGTGACCTGGTAAGACAGGGCAGTGTCGCCCAGGTCGGAGGACGTCATGCCGTAGTGCACCCAGCGGCTCGGGGGCTCGGTGCCCTCCGGGATGTCCTTGTCGATGTACTCAGCCATGTTCGTGGTGAAGGCGATGACGTCATGGTTCGTGACCTTCTCGATCTCGTCGATGCGCTCGACCGTGAAGTCGGCGTGCGCGCGGATCCACGCGGCCTCTTCCTTCGTGATGCCGCACTGGCCCAGCTCAGCCTGCGCTTCGCAGGCAAGCACCTCGATCTCCTTCCAGATGGCGAACTTGTTCTCGAGCGACCAGATGGCGCCCATCTCCGGACGGGTGTAACGATTGATCATGAAGCGGCCTTTCCTTCGAGGTTTGCGCGCTGATGCGGCTGATTTTGGCTGCAGCAAGTATCGCACACGGGCGCGCCCAAGTCAGCGACCTCCCCCGAATGCGCAGACTGCCCCGCCAAACCGCCCGTAAGACACGATTGTCCGATACGTTTTGCCATCCGAAATAATTTTGCCCCCCCAAACACACGGAATTTCGCGAAATAGTGTGTGTTTGGGGAGCAAAATGCCCTGGAGCCAACTCCAAGCCGCCTGCGCATGAGAAATAGTGACTATCTTTTCTCGCTTTTTCTCATAGGTTGCGGAGGATGGCGCGGACTTCGTCGGTCAGGTCCGAGTCGCAGGCGACGATGGCGGTGTCGCCCGCTTTGATAGTGGTGTCGGAGCCCACGACCTCCACGTCGTCGTTCGTGCCGATGGCCACGAGGATGGCGCCGTCGGGCAGCTCGATGCCGCGGGCGTAACGGACCTCCTCGCCTTCATGCAGGCGCACGCGCGGCACCTTCACCTCGAGCAGCGCCACGTTGCCGGACGTGAGCGAGGAAGCGACGCTGATGGAGCCGAGCATGGTCTCTTCCTCAATGAGCTTCGCGATGAGCGTGGTGGAGGACACGCACTCGATGCCCACCTCGCGGAAGATGCGCAGGTTTTTCGGGCTGTTCACGCGGGCGATGACGCGCGGCACGTTGAACACGCGCTGGGCGATCTCGCACGAGACGAGGTTGTCGTCGTCCTGGCCGGTGGTGGCCACGAACGCGTCTGCCTTGCGGATGCCGGCGTCCTCTTGGAAGCGGGAGTCACAACCGTCGCCGCAGACCACCAAATAGCGGCCCTCCAGCGCAGCGGACAGGCGGTCGGCCGTAGTGACGTCCTCTTCGATGACAGCCACGTAGTTGCCGCTAGAAAGCAGCGTGGTAGCCAGGTACTCCCCGATCTTGCCGCCGCCGGCGATCACGATGTACATGCACGCCTCCTACAGCATGTAGCGCGAGAACGCGCTGATGAGCTCATGGCGAACGCAGGCAAGTACCGTGTCGCCGTGATAGAGGATGGAATCGCCCGTCGGGATGGAGCTTGCCGAGCCGTCCGCGCGCTCGAACGCGCAGATGCGAATGTCGTGCGGGCGCTCCAGCTCGGAGACGCGGATGGTCTTCTTGCCGAACGCCTCCAGGTTGATCGAGAAGCGCAGGATCTCGAACTCGCCGAACGTGTCGAGGTGGCTGCCGTGACCGGCCATGATCTTCGAGAACACCTCTTCGGCCACGAGCGACGTGCCGCACACGTAGTCGATGCCGAGCTGCGCGTAGGCGCGCTCGTGCCCCGGGTTGTACAGGCGGGAGATGACGTGCGGGACGCCGAACAGGCGGTGCGCCACCTCAGCCACCATGAGGTTCGTATTGTCGAGCTGCGTGACGGCGGCCACGACCTCGCAGTCCTCGATGCCGGCCTTCACGAGCACGTCCTCGTCGAAGCCGACGCCCTCCAGCGTGGAGCCGTTGAAGTCCAGCCCCAGGTTCGCGAACGCCTCGGGCTTGCGGTCAATCACGCAGACGTTGCTGCCGCTCTCAGAGAGCATGCGCGCGAGCTCAGAGCCCACGCGTCCGCATCCCACGACGATTACATTGCTCATGAGTGCTTCTTACAGGTATTTGTAGTGGACTTCGCGGACACCCCATTCGCTCCACGTGGAAGCGCCGAAGGCTTTCCACACGCCGCCGGCAAGGTCGAGCGCGCGGCCGTACTTGGCGAAGCCGCCCGTGTCCGTGACGGTGGCAACCACCACCGTCTCGCCGTAGACAATCTCCACCGGGCGGCCGAGCAGGTACTCCTGGCCTTCCGGCACGGCAACCGTCACGCTGTCGCGCGTGAGCGTGACGCCGAGGGCGGTGGCGTCCCATCCCTGGTTCGTCTCGAGGTCGTAGGCAGAAGCCATGCCCGTCTGCCAGCCTTCGCCCGTGGTGTCCGGCACGATGCGCGGCGCCGTGGGCAGCGGGTTCGTCTCGCCCACCTGCTCGGCGGCGGCGACGGTGCTTTCATGGGTGGTGTCGACAGCGGAGACTTCCACGACCGGATCGGGGTCTTCCACCGTGATGGTGCGCGCCGAGGTCTGCTGCAGGGTGGCGGCGGCAGAGGCGCCGGCTGCGGCCTCCGTGCCGGTGTCCAGCTTCGAGCTGGGCAGCTCCTGCGATTCAGACGCCTTCGTGCTCTGCTCCGCGCCCAGGCCGATGGTGTCGGTGGAAACCGGGTCGGAGCCCTGCGCCGTGTTCAGGGTGACGAAGCTCGCGACGCACAGCGCGACCAAGATGGCCAGCGCCATGAGCATCTTGCTCTGCATCGTTTTTTTCTTCGTCCTCGTCAAAGACAACACAAACCTCCACCGCCAGAGCGGCACTCGTATGTTCCTGTGCAGTTGTGGTGTGATTAGAGAGCGAAAACTGCATGCGTGAATGCTGGTATGTCGTTACCTCCGCGGAATTATACCGGTATGACCCCGCGAAAACCAAATTTCCGGGTTCGACCGTCCGTTGACCGACAATTTTCTGCCGTTTAATCCCGCGGCATTACCAACGCCAAGATCAAGTACGTGAACAGGCAAAACCACGGGGACGCAAAGAACAGGAGCACGAAGACCACGCGCACGATAACAGCGCTCACGCCGCAGAAATGCGCAAGTCCTCCACACACGCCGAGCAGGCGGCGCTCGTCCTTGCGCCGCTGCAACGGAGGGTTGAACCTGCCCGCCAGGATGCTGTCGAGCCGACCAGTCAGCCCCGCCCACAGCAGCACACCGCCCATCACCATGAGCGCGATGGGCCACAGCACGTCGAACACGCGCCCGGCGAAGCGAACGAACGCAACCCACCACTCAGGCCCGTGCCCCATGGTGGCCAAGCGCATCAGGCCAAACGCCACCAGGACGGCGCCAACGATGAGGCCTGCCTGGGATGAGCGGGGGTACTGGGAGAACCGGCGCATACGGCGTCACATCCACAGGTTGGGAATCACGAGCACCTTGCCCGGCAGCTGGAGCGTTGCCTGCGGCAAGTCTCCCGGCTGTGCAAACCACAGCAGACCGAGCGCGCAGAACACGGCGAACGCCGCGACGCCGCACAGGGCGAACCCCGGAGAGCGAACGGACACGGCCATCAGGAAGAAGCCCGCCATGACGAAGAACAGCGGCCACAGGTTATCCGCGATGACGCGCAAGCTGCCCCACGACACAAAACCGAGTGAGAACACGAGCAGCCAGGCGCCCGCCACAAGCGCCACGATGCCGCCTGCCACGGCCCAGCCGCGCTCGTCGCCTTCCCGCGGCGGCACCACGAGCGTCACGATGCCCGCGATGACGAGCATCGCCGGCCAGAACTGCCACCAGCGCACCTCGCTCACAAGCGAGCTGAAGAAGCCGGAGAACCCGGCGAACAGAAGCGTCATACCAATAAAGAGCATGACGCGGACGGACGCGTCATGCACCGGGCGCGCGCCAGACGAAGGGGCGCCCGAAGATCCTGCACCGGGCATCGCGCCCATGGAAGAACCGGAATCGCCAGATGCCGCGTTCGGAGCGCACGGCGAGCCAGGGGCGTACGATCCCACGGCAGGACCGGCCGTCGCAGCAGGGCCGGCCGTCGCGGCAGAG
>CASEJD010000109.1 GCA_949288145.1 uncultured Coriobacteriia bacterium | reverse complement strand
GCTGTCGAGCGCTGCTCTTTCTCCCGCACAACGACGAAGGCCCCGATTGCTCGGGGCCTTCGTCGCGTTGGAGGGGGATGAAGAGAGTAGGTATTTTCAGGGCCGCTGCCGAAGAGCGGTGGCGTGCTGCACTGCTCGGGCGCTTGGAGTCCTCCTAAGGGGAGGGCAGCGCAGCACGCGTAGAGCCGGCGAAGGTGCCACGCTCGCGTTCCTATCGTGCGGGCATGGCAGCATGCTCGGCAGGGCAGAGAACCTTACGGGAGGAGGTTCAGGCTGGCGAGCTCGTCCTTCACGTCGGAGAGACCGTAGCCGTCCAGGCACTCAGCGGTCGGGCAGCCCAGCTCGGAGTCCCAGCCGAAGCGCTCGTAGACCATGGTGAGCGCGGTCTGGAAGTCCTCGCGGTCCATCTTGTCGGTGCCCTCGGTGAACGCCTGCTTGTCCGGGTCCTTGTCGAAGGCCCAATTCGTCATGACGTCGTGGACGTTGCGCATGTCGTTGCAGCCCATGGTGCCGTTGGCGTCGGTCATGCCGCGCACGGTGTTGGCGCGCTGCAGCGTCATGATGGCGGCGGCGCGGCGGTACAGCTCGTCGGTGGTGATGTCCTCGCCGGTGACGGCCTTGTAGAACTTCGCCTCGAGGTCGAGGTCGCCGCGGTAGTTGCGGGCCTTCGTGGGGCTCATGGTCATCGGCCACACCCAGTTGCACAGCGTGAGGCTGTCGTGCAGGACGTCGGTGACGATGGACCACCAGGCGAAGTTCGCCTTGTACTCGTTCATCGGGGTGTAGTTCTTGTCGGCGGTGATGGCGTCCTCGCTGCCCCAGACCTCGGCGGCGATCTGCTTCTTCAGCTCGATCGGCAGGCCGCAGCCCTGGAAGTTGACGGCGGAGTGAATCATATCGTCACGGTTGAACATCATGTTGTACACGGCGCCAACCTGGCCGAAGCACTCGATGGCATGGTGGACCGGCCAGCCGCGGTAGTTGATGAGCGTGGAGGTGCTGTTGTCGAACCAGGCCTGCTCGTTCCAGCGCTCGCACCACACGAGCGAGCCGTGGCCGATGTAGGAGAGCTCGTTGTCGTTGCGAGCGATCATGTTGATGATCTCCACCATGATGGTCGGGTCGCACACGTCGGCGTTGAACTTCTCCCAGTGGATGGAGTTGTACTCAGCCTCGGGCAGCACGCGCTTGAACACGCCGTTGACATGGCAGTAGGCGATGTCGCGGTAGAGCTGCGCGTAGTTGCACCACACGCCCAGGTCGTCCATGACGTTCAGGGTCGTGGTGTCCCAGATGACGGAGAGGTCGGCCTTGGACTCGTCGGACTTCAGGCCCATCTTGAGTTGCGGCTCCATGTACGTGGAGACCGGGAAGTTCGCGGCACAGGTGTTGCCGGTGTTCTTGAAGCCGGTGTTGGCCTCGGTCTCGTCAACGCGCAGGTCGGAGTAGCAGTGGATGGGGCAGCTGTGGCAGCCGTCCATCTTGATGGTGTACTTCTCGGCGGCGGCGCCCAGGTCCTTGGTGGACTTCATGCAGCGGTAGCCCACGGTGTTGAGCTCGCCCGGCTTCGGCTCGCCGGTCTCGATGGGGTCGCCTTCGGCGGCAGCCCAGTACAGGCCCTTGCGCGCCGTCCAACGGGAGCCCTTGTCGTAGTACTCAGCCCACTCCTGCTGGGTGGAAGGCACCACGTGGTTGTTGTTGGAGCCGATGATCTCGCGCAGCATGTAGTCGGAGAGCTCGGCCACGGCCTGCGGGTCGGCCACGTTCACGGAGCCGTTGCCCTCGACCACGACGGCCTTGCACTTCTTGGAGCCCAGGACGGCGCCCAGGCCGGCGCCAGCGCTGTGGTTACGCGAGTTGATGATGTTGGACATCGGGAGCAGGTTCTCGCCCGCCGGACCGATGGCCGCGACGCAGGCCTTCACGCCCTCGACGCGGTTGAGCATCTCGGTGGTGTTGCGGATGCCCTGGCCCCACACGAAGGAGGCGTCCTTGATTTCAACCTGGTCGTCCTTGATGTTGATGTAGCACGGGGAGGCGGAAGCGCCTTCAACCACGAGCGCGTCCCAGCCGGCCAGCTTCAGCTTCGCGCCGAACATGCCGCCGAAGTGGGCGTCGATGACCAGATGGTCCTTGGTGAACGTGGACAGCGAGCAAATGGTGGTGCGGCCAGCAAGCGGAGCGCCGGATGCGGTCAGCGGGCCCACAGCGAAAATGACCTTGTTGGCCTCGCTCAGCGGGTCGGTGCCAGCCGGAACCTCGTCGTACATGATCTTGTTGCCGATGCCCATGCCGCCGATGAGGTTCTTGTACGGGTCGGTGGACTCGGTGGTGATGGACCCCGTCGTCAGGTTGACGCGCAGGATCTTCCCGGCCCATCCGTAGGACTTTTCGTCAGCCATGTTGTATCTCTCCCAATCTCATGAAGGAAACGCCGGCCGTGCCTCAACCCAGGAGCCTGGGCGGAAGCGGTGCGGCCGTGCCTCCCGAACCTTCGTTTGTTGTGCGCGAAGTCGATGCGAGAGTCCAGGCGACGCAAACGTCAGCGGTCAGTGTGCTCGAAAGCGAGGGGAGGGGTATCCCCTCTTTGAGGGTAAAGTGCGCAGATTGCCTGCTCAACGGCGTTTTACCCCCGAAGAGGGGAAGGCGCGTGCACGCGTAGGGGCACAATCGTCGCCGTTGTGCGCAGCGTGTGCCCATGCCTGCTGGAGGGTAGGCTCGGGCCGGCGGCAATGCCGCCCGCGAAGATGCGAAGAGGGTCAGGCACCCGAACAAGACACAGCTCACAGACGAAAAGTGAGGGGGAGTTTTAGGATGACCGAGACCAATACCCAGCCCAAAAAGACGGTGACCCGCCGCCAGGTGCTCGCCATGGCGGGCTGCGGCGTCGGCGGCCTGGTCGTCGGCGGCGTGCTGGCCAAGTGGGGGATCGTCGAGGATTCCGTCGCCTCCGGCCGCATCGCCATCGAGACGACGCCGACGAAGATGATCGTGACCGACCGCGCGCGCTGCTCCGGCTGCCAGCGCTGCGAGATGATGTGCACGCTGAAGAACGACGGCCGCGTCTGCCAGAACATCGCGCGCGTTCGCGTGTGGGAGAACTACTACTGGGGCTCCAACCCCGGCTCCGGCGACGGCGCCGAGAACGGCAACTGCCAGTTCACCGTCGAGCACTGCAAGCAGTGCAAGGACGCCAAGTGCGCGGAGTACTGCCCGGTGCACGCCATCCACGCCGACGAGGAGACCGGCGCGCGCGTCGTCGACGCCGACGTCTGCATCGGCTGCGGCATGTGCCACATGGCATGCCCGTGGAACATGCCGGTCGTGGACACCGAGACGGGCGTCTCCACGAAGTGCATCTCCTGCGGACGCTGCGCAGAGCAGTGCCCGAACGGCGCCATCAAGTTCATCGACTGGAAAGACATCGCCGACGAAGTGATCGCCCAGGGCATCGTCCGCACGGCCACGCTGGCTTAAGGAGGGCTCCATGGCTGAAAGGAACATCTCACGCCGCGGCTTCATCGCGGCGGGCGCAGGCGTTGCCGCCCTTGCGGCGGGCGCTGGCGCCATCGGGTTCGGCGAATGGAACGAGGCGATTGCCGAAGGCGTCGAGAAGGGCGAGATCAAAGCAGTGCACTCCCTGTGCAACTCCTGCTCTTCGAAGTGCGGTTTCACGGCGTACGTGAAGGACGGCCAGCTCGTCACGATGATCGGCGACGCGAACCATCCGTACTGCGACGGCACGCTGTGC
>CASEJD010000108.1 GCA_949288145.1 uncultured Coriobacteriia bacterium | reverse complement strand
GCCGAACCGCACGCTTCGCACGCGCCACCCTGCGCGCCGGAGCCTTCGCCGGCGGCGCCGCTTGCGCCGAGCGCCTCGACGAAGCCGCCGATGCCGTCGGTGCCCAGGCTCATGGCCTGCTTGACGATGGGCAGCTCGCCGCCCTGCTCGAACAGCCTACCGAGCGTGATGCCCGAGAAGTACGCGTACAGAATGCGGTCGGCGCCCTGCCACACGCGGTTGAACACGCACGACGGCTGCAGCGCGCACGTGCTCGGGTCGTTGGCGCACTGCGAGACGCTTGCCGGGCCCTGGAGCGCCTGCACCAGGTCAAGCAGCGTCACCTTCTCGAGGTCGCAGCGAAGCGCCAGGCCACCGCGCGCGCCGCGCGCCGTGACGATGAAGCCGGCCGAGGTCAGGTCGTGCTGGATGCTGCGCGCGAACGCGTACGGGATGCTCTCTTCCTCGGCTATCTCGGCGATGGAGACGTAGCCCTCCGAGCGCTTACTCGCGGCGCGCAGAATGCGGCACGCGTAATCGCACCGACGAGACACTTCCATGCTTCTACCTCCCGCCCTTCAAAATATCGTCCACGTGGGAGAGCTCGGCGCGGAAATCGTCCACGACGGCCTCCTCGAGCTGGCGGTACTCGGCGGAGTCGAGCGGTTGGTACGCCGCCAGCTTGTCGAACATGTTCTCGCGCGTCACGGGCACGTACGAGTTGCGCACCAGACTGGTCTTGTACGCCTCCTCCAGCGCCTCCTGCGCGGCCATGTAGATATCGTAGCGCGCCATGTTGGCCGAAAGGCGCACCAGGTCAACCATGTCGAGCCCGCGCACCGAAGGATGGCTGCGCTCGATGTCGGTCCAGATGTCGATGCGCTCCTGCATGGTGGGCGGAGCGATCGGGATGGGCTGGACGGGCTCCAGCAGCTCGTAGAAGAAGTCAGCCACGTCCTCTTCGCGCGCGGCGGATACGAGCACGTGCACGTCGGGGTTGCGCACCGCGAAATGGATGGCGTTGATGGCCTCGCGCGCGCCGCGCGAGAGGTTCTGCATCGGGAACTCCTCCGCGTCCTCCTCTTCGTCGCCGGCGAAGGGCGCGACCCACAGGTCGATGTCCTCGAGCAACAGCACGCCCGGGGAGTCGAACGGATGGCGACCCCAGCCAAAGCGCGGCTGCACGTCGGGCGACGCCATGACGCACAGCACCGGCGCGCCCTGTGGGCCCTCCTCCATGGTCATGCGGACGGCGGGCAAGCCCAGCTCACCCATGGTGGCGTGCATGAACTGGTTCGCGTCCTCGCGCGCCTCGCACGTGAACAGGTACGTGCTGCTGGCGGAGACCCGGTCGATGCCATGGCGCTCGTTGAGCATCTTGACGAACGCTTGGTACTGCTCGTCCTTCTGCATGCCGATGCCCAGCGTGCGCATGGTGGCGATGGCGGCATGGTAGCCGTGGAGGTCTTGGTAGGTGATGCGCTCCGTGGCGGGCACGGCGGACTGCTGCCGCTCGGCGCCCTCCTCGGACTGCTCGCCCGATTCGCCCTTTTGCGCTTTCGGCTTGGGAGTGGGCAGGCGCAGCAGCGACGGCGCGAAGCCGCCCGGCGCGCTCTCCAGCTTGACCTGCGGCGAACCCGAGCCCAGGCCCAGGAAGTCGTCGGAGATCATCTCCGCCATGTCCTCGATGTCCTCGCGCGATAACCCGAACTCCTCGAGCTTGTCGAGCGCCAAGCGCTGCAGCTCCTCGGCGCAGCGCATGGACTCCTGCGAGTCCACGTAGGGCTCCATGCGCTCGAAGATGTACTCGGCGAGCGAGCGCTCCTTCGTGCGGCAGGCAAGCTCCCACGCGCGGCGCAGGCCATCGAGGGCTGCCTCGTCAGGTTCGAAGGAGCCCTTCGTCGCCTGCTCGAACGCGGCAAGGTACAGGTGCATGCCAAGCACGGCGTCCCCCTGGGAGACGGCGTCCTCGGCCAGGTTCAGGTACTGTTTGACGGCGTTGTTGTTCTCGTTCACGTTGTCGCTCTGGCTCGGCGAGCCATGCGTCCCGTTTTCGTCGAACATGCGCCCACCTTCCTTTCGTGCTCTCGCTTGGTTTTCCCCATCATTTTAGTAGAGGCATGAGGCGGCTGACGAGCCTCGTCACGAATTCAGGGCAAAAATGAAAGAAATGACACGCGCCCGCTACAATTTCTTGCCGCACGCCGGAATCGACGCGCGCGGGGCCCGGGGGGACGCCCCCCGGCTTAGTCCCAGTCGACGACTTGCCAGCCTTCGCGGCGCGCCGTGCGGCGCAGCGGGCGGTCGGGGCAGACGGCCACGGCGTGCTCCGCCAGGGAGAGCATAGGGCGGTCGGAGTGATGGTCGCCGTAGGCGTAGGCGACGGTCCAGTTCCCCTCGCCGTAGCGCTCGTTCGCGAAGCGCTCGATGGCGCGGGACTTCTCTTCGCCCTCCACCGGCTCGCCCAGGACGCGGCAGGTGTAGTTGCCCTCCTCGTCCACCTCCATGCCGGTCGAGACCTGGTGATCGAACGGATGGCGCTCGTGCGCGCGCGCCACGATGGGCTCGAAGGTGGCGGACACTACGAGCACCACGCGGCCTTCGGCCTGGTGCAGGCGCATGGCAGCATCCGCCTCATCGCGGAATCGGCGGGCGATGGAGTTGTCGTAGAAATCGCGCAGGTAGGCGTCGACCTCGTCTTTGGGCTTGCCGGCGAACGCGCGGAAGACCAGGCCGCGCACCCACGACTCGCTCTGGGGCAGGCGCAGCTTGTAGCAAGCGGCCCATAACAGGATGCGCGCGACGACCGACACCTTCAGCATGCGGCGGCGCACGAGATGGCGCACGAGCAGGACCGGCGAGTTGCCCGTGATGCTCGTGCCGTCGAAGTCGAAGACCGCCAGCTCGACCGGCGTCTTGCCCTCGCGCTCAGAAAGCGGCTGCCCGCTTGCGTTGTCAGTGTCTCCCACGGAGCTTCCTTCGAAATCGACGAAAAAACGCGTCCATTATAGCGCAGTGGTCACGAAAAGGGACAAGCGCCCGCGTTGGAGAGACGCGGGCGCTTGCCGCGCTGCCGCCCTCGCAAGCGGGTGGCCCCTCTCCTCCGCCTAGAGCTCCTCCTCCACGACGGCGCCCTCTTTCGCGAACTGCGCGTTGTAGAGCCCCGCGTAGAAGCCGTCGGCTGCGAGCAGCTCGTCATGGGTGCCTTGCTCGATGATGTCGCCCTCGTTGATGACGAGGATGAGGTCCGCGTTGCGGATGGTGGACAGGCGGTGCGCGATGACGAACGACGTGCGGCCTTCCATGAGGTTGTCCATGGCGCGCTGGATGCGCTCCTCGGTGCGCGTGTCGACCGACGACGTCGCCTCATCGAGGATGAGCATGCGGCGGTTCGCCAGGATAGCGCGCGCGATGGTGAGCAACTGGCGCTGTCCTTGGCTCACGTTGCTCGCGTCCTCGTTGATCTCGGTGTCGTAGCCGTGCGACAGCGTCATGATGAAGTGGTGCGCGAACGCCGCCTTCGCCGCAGCCTCGACCTCCTCGTCGGTGGCGTCGAGCTTGCCGTAGCGGATGTTCTCGCGGATCGTGCCCTTGAACAGCCACGTGTCCTGCAGCACCATGCCGAACAGCGAGCGCAAATCGGCGCGATCGTAGTCGCGCACGTCGTTGCCGCCCACGCGGATGGCGCCGTCGTCCACGTCGTAGAAGCGCATGAGCAGCTTCACCATGGTGGTCTTGCCGGCGCCGGTGGGGCCGACGAGCGCCACGGTCTGGCCTTCGCGCACGCGCGCCGAGAAGTCGTGGATGACCGGCTTGTCGGCGGTGTAGCCGAAGCGCACGTGGTCGAACTCGACGTCGCACGTCACGCCCTCGGTGGTGGCGGTGGCCTCGCGGTCGCGCACTTCGGGCTCGTCGAGGAACGCGAAGATGCGCTCTGCCGCCGCGGCCATCATCTGGAGCACGTTCGAGACCTGCGCGAGCTGCGTGATCGGCTGCGTGAAGTTCTTCACGTACTGGATGAACGCCTGGATGTCGCCGACGGTGATGACGCCCTGCACGGCGAAGAAGCTGCCGAGCACGGCCACCGCCACGTAGCCCAGGTTGCCCACGAAGTTCATGGCAGGCTGCATGAGGCCCGAGAGGAACTGCGACTTCCACGCGCTCTCATAGAGGCGCTCGTTGTCGCGCTCGAAACCTTCGATGGCGCGCTCCTCCTGGTTGAAGGCGCGCACCACGGCATGGCCCGAGAACGTCTCCTCCACCTGGCCGTTAATCAAGCCAAGCGTCTCCTGCTGCTGGAAGAAGTACTTCTGAGAGCGCTTGACGATGACCTTCACAAGCACGGCGGCGATCGGCAAGACCACGAGCGTCTCGAGCGTCATCACCACGTTGATGGACAGCATCATGGCGAGCACGCCCACAATGGTCGTGACGCTCGTGACGAGCTGGGTCAAACCCTGGTTCAAGCTCATGCCGAGCGTGTCGACGTCGTTGGTGATGCGCGAGAGCACATCGCCCGTGGACGTGCGCTCGAAGTAGCCCATGGGCATGCGGTCGATCTTCTCAGCGATGTCGCGGCGCAGCTGATAGCACGCGCGCTGCGAGACCGAGGTCATCGTCCAGCCCTGGACGAACGTGCACGCGGCGGAGGCAAGGTACAGGCACAGCGTCGTGGCCAGGATGCGGGCGATGGCCTCGAAGTCGATGCCGCCCGTGCCCGACACTTTGGAGGTCAAGCCGTTGAACAGTTCGGTCGTCGCCTGGGAGAGCACCTTCGGTCCCACGATGTTGAAGATGGTGGAGCCGATGGCGAACAGGAACACGATCAGGACGGCGCCCTTGAAGCGCCCCATGAAGGACAGCAGCCGCTTGATGGTGCCCTTGAAGTCCTTCGCCTTCTCGCCGGGCATCATGGCGCCGGGACCGTGCGGCGGGCGCGGACGGCGCTTGGGCTGGGTGGACGCGGTGTTCTCGCTCATGCAGCCTCACCTCCCTTCAGCTCCTCTTCCGACAACTGCGAGAATGCGATCTCACGGTAAGCGTCGCACGTCTCCAAAAGCTCGCGGTGCGTGCCCTTGCCCACCATATGGCCGTCTTCCAGGACGATGATCTGATCGGCGTCCATGATGGTGGAGACGCGCTGTGCCACGATGAGCAGCGTGCGATCGCCCAACGACGCGGCGAGCTCGGCGCGCAAGCGCGCGTCGGTGCGGTAGTCGAGCGCCGAGAAGCTGTCGTCGAAGAGCAGCGCGCGGGCGTCGGAGGCAACGGCGCGCGCGATGGCAAGGCGCTGGCGCTGGCCGCCGGAGACGTTCGTGCCGCCCTGCGAGATAGGCGCGTCGTACCCCTCCTCCTTCGCCTCCACGAAGTCGGCGGCCTGCGCGATGCGCGCGGCCTCGCGCAGGCGCTCTGCGGGAAGGCCCTCGTCGGCGTAGGCGATGTTCGACGCCACGGTGCCGGAGAACAGGAACGCCTTCTGGGGCACGTAGCCCACCGTGCGGCGGACGGCAGCCTGCGTAAGCTCGCGCACGTCGACGCCGTCGATGGTGACCGAACCTTTTGTGGCGTCATAGAAGCGCATGACGAGCTTGGCGACGGTGGACTTGCCCGAGCCGGTCGAGCCGATGAACGCGCACGTCGTGCCAGCCGGGACCGTGAAGTCAAGGTGCGAGAGCACCGGCTCGCCGCCCTCGGCGTCGGCGTAGGAGAACGTCACGTCATGGAAGGCAATCTCGGCGCCGCCGGACGTCGGCAGCTCGCCGTCGCGCGGGCGTGCTTGGTCCTCGATGGACGAGCGCGCCGCGAGCACCTCGTCCACACGTTCGGCGGCGACGTTGGCGCGCGGCAGCATGATGGACACCATGCCGATAATGAGGAACGACATGATGATGACCATGGAGTACGTGATGAACGCGATCATGTCGCCCGTCTGGATGGTGCCGTTGTCGATATAGCTGCCGCCGACCCACACGATGAGCACGGACACGGCGTTCATAATGAGCATCATGGCCGGCATCATGAACGTCATGACGCGGTTCGTGAACAGCTGGGTGCGCATGAGGTCCGTGTTCGCCCCGTCGAAGCGATCCTCCTCGAAGCGCTGGCGGTCGAACGCGCGGATGACCGGCAGACCGGTGAGCATCTCGCGCGCCACGAGGTTCACGCGGTCGATGAGCTTCTGCATGATCTTGAAGCGCGGCATGGCGAGCGCCATGAGGATGCCGATGACCACGAACAGGCACGCCACGGCGAGCACGATGATCCAGGCCATGGACACGTTCGTGGACGACACCATGATGATGCCGCCGATGGCCAAGATGGGCGCGTAGACGACCATGCGCAGCAGCATGACCGAGACCATCTGGATCTGCTGCACGTCGTTCGTGGCGCGCGTGATGAGCGACGCGGCCGAGAACGACTGCACCTCGGCGTCGGAGAACGTGACGACGCGACGGAACAGGCGTCCGCGCAGCGTGCGGCCGATGCGCGCCGCCGTGCGGGCCGCCAAAAAGCCGACGCCGATGGACGCCGCCATGCCGAGCGCTGCCAGGCCGAGCATGATGCCGCCCGTGCGCAGCAGGTAGCCCATCTGCACGGAGCTCACGTCCACGCCGGCGGCCTCCAGCTCGTCGCGCGCGGCGGCGACCGCCTGCTGCGCCACGATGGCGTCGCCCAGGTCGCCCATCTGAGCGCGCATCTCGTCAAGCGCCTCACCAATTTGGTCCTTCGTGACCAGGCCGACGTCGTATGCCTGCCGCACCTGGGCAAGGTCGAAATCCGGCACTTGGTCGGCGTAGTGGACTGCCACGAGCGGCATCTCCACAATGGCGTCGAGCGCCTCACGGTCGGAGGCCCCTTCGGCCGTCAGGCGGTATACGCCGTCTTCGCCCTGTTCGTACGCAGCGCGCAGCGTGGCCTCGTCGTCCTCCGAGGCCATCATGCACACGGCCTCGAACGTCTCAGCCGTCATCTCGTCGACGGCGGCGTGCTCGATGCCAGACTGCTGGATGCCCACGTCCACGATGTCGGACGTGTAACGCGGCAGCGACAGGTCCGTGAACGCCTGCACCACGAGCAGGCACAGGATGAGCAGCACCGCCACCGGCGCCATCTTCAGGTACCGGACTATGCGCACGGCTTCCCCCTTTCGATCGTGTCGTCTTCGGCGCAGCGCGCATCGCAGGGTGCGGAAGTGCCCGCGTTCGCACTGGCGAACGCCTGCATCTTGCGCATGATGCGCATGAGCTCGGCGACGTCGTCAGCTCCCAGGTGGTCGAACAGCGCGCGAAGGCGAGCGTCGCGCTCGCCATGCCCGCAGCGCACAAGCTGGTCGCCCGCCTCCGTCAGCGCGAGCGCGACACCCCGCGAGTCGCCCGCCACGCGCCGACGCTCCACGAGCCCTTTCTTCTCAAGAGACTTGAGCGCCTGGGACAGCGAGCTCGGCGTGGTGCCGACCCGTCGCGCCACCATGCCGGGACGCGCGGTCTCCCCCGCGTGCTCGAGCGCGCGGATGGCGACGAGCACCTCAGTCCCGAGCGGCGAGATGCCCGCGCGGGCGTACGGGCTCTCGTGCCCCATGCGCGCGAACCGCCGCATGAGCGCGCGCCATTCGTCGCGCAGTCGCTCGAAGGTGGCGTCGTCGATTGGCGTTCTTCCTTGCATGCGCATCCTTCCAAGACATGATTCTTCATGCCTGACGAAGTATAGCAATTGATTTAGTTGCTAAACTTTATAGTTTCTAAAGCGTAAACAATGCACAAAAAAGCCCCGCGTTCGCGAGGCTTTGGTTTCGAATGGCGGGATGTACGAGACTTGAACTCGCGACCTCCGACGTGACAGGCCGGCGCTCTAACCAACTGAGCTAACACCCCGCTTCTACAGCGGCTGCGTTGAGCAGCGACGGTTATATTACGTGAGCGAAGGCATTCGCGCAAGAGCTTTTTTGAAAAAAGTTCCGGCGTCGGCGAACGCCCGCCTTCGCGCTACCGCGCCCGCTGTGCCGTGCGCGTGATCGTCTGCACCTCCGCACCCGGGTTCGCGCGGAGCAGCTCCTGCACAACGAGGTCAGGACGCAGGCTGCCGGTGTCGAGCGAGCGCAGGGTGAACACCACGCGCGCGCCCTCCCCCGCCGCCAATGGCTCCTGGGCAGGAGCGCTCACCACGTAGTCCGCCACCGTGAGCACCTTTTCCTTCTTCTTGCGCACCACCGTCACGGTCTCAGGCAGCGCGAGCGCATCGAGCGGGCGCGAGAACACGGCCTCGTAGTCCGCCACCGGGAACGCGACCGACGCCGCCGGCTCCTTCGGGCCGATGTAGGCGCACGCGCTCGGCATGAGGTCCTCCACGCTGGCCCGCTTGAGCGCCGTAAGCGCCTCGTCCGGGTCAACCCAGCGCACAAGCTGCACGTCGAAGCGCTCTTCTGTCCCTCCGACGCCCACGGGCAGCGCCGAGCCGAACGCGATCTTCATGTGCGGCGAGAAGCCCTGGCTGATGGCGTAAGGCAGGCCCGCACGGCGCACCGCGCGCTCGAGCGCGCGGGCGATCTCCAGGTGCGAGAGCATGGCGCAGCGCCCCGTCTTCGCGAACGTGACGCGCAGCCTGAACAGGTCGGGGTTAGCCATGGCGCACCTCCTGGCATTGGATGTCCACGCCCAGATCCGGGCAGACGCCGCACGCCGAGCAGCGCTCGAACGAGCAATCGGGCGTCGTCTTCTCCTCCTGGGCCAAACGGCGCTCGCGCTGCAGCCAACGCGTCGAGACGCCCGCGCTCACGTGCGCCCACGGCATCACGTAGCCCGTGTCGTACGTGCGCTGGGCGACCTGCGCCAGGTCGAGGCCGAGCGCGTCCGCCGCCTCGCGCCACGCGCCCTCCTTGAAGTGCTCCGTCCACGCGTCGAAGCGCGCGCCACGGCGCCATGCCTCCTCCACCCAGGCGGCGCACTCGCGACCGCCGCGGCTCATGACGGCCTCGACGAAGCTCGTCTCCGGGTCGTGCCAGTGCACGTCGACGGCGCGGTATTTCACGGAGCGGCGCAGCAGGTCCACGCGGCGCAGCGCCTCTTCTGGCGTAATCTGGCCATCCCACTGGAACGGCGTCTGCGCCTTCGGGACGAACAGCGCGCACGAGACGCTCATGCGCACGTTGCCGCGCTGCTCGGGCGGCACGGCCTTCTTCGCACGGTCATAGGCGCGCTGGGCCAGGCTCGCGATGCCCTTGATGTCCTCGTCGGTCTCGGTGGGCAGGCCGATCATGAAGTAGAGTTTGCAGCGGCGCCAACCGGCGGCGAACGCCGCGTCGATAGCGCCGAAGAGGTCGTCCTCTGTCACGCCCTTGTTGATGACGTCGCGCAAGCGCTGCGTGCCCGCCTCGGGCGCGAACGTGAGGCCGCCCTTCTTCTGCCCCGCCACGAGCTCGGCCATCTCGACGCCGAAGGAGTCGAGGCGCTGCGACGGGATGGAGATGCGGATGCCCTTGCCCGCGCACGCCTCGTTGAGGCGGCGCAGGATCTCGGCGATCTGCGAGTGGTCGGTGGACGAGAGCGAGGTCAGGCTCACCTCGTCGTAGCCGGTCTCCGCCAGGCCGCGCAGCACGGAGGCGACGATGTTGTCGGCGCTGCGCTCGCGCACCGGGCGGTACATCATGCCCGCCTGGCAGAAGCGGCACCCGCGCGTGCAGCCGCGCAGGATCTCCACGTTCAGGCGGTCGTGCACCACCTCGGTGAACGGCACGACGCACGGCTCCCACGTCGGGCTGTCGGCGAAGCCTTCGAACAGGCGCTTCTCGAAGCGCTCCGGCAAGCCCTCTTCCACAGGCTCGATCCAACTGCCGCGCTCTTGAGCCTCCGCTTCGGGCAACCAGCGATAGAGCGATGGCGCGTAGCAGCCGGGGATCTGCGCGATCGCCCGCACGATCTCGGCGCGCGACGCGCCCGCATCGCGCATGCGACGGTGCAGCTGCAGCAGCTCGACGTTCACGTCCTCGCCCTCGCCGATGACGATGACGTCGAAGAACGGCGCGTAGGGCTCGGGGTTGAAGGCGCACGGGCCGCCGCCGATGACGAGCGGGTCGCCGTCGGCGCGGTCTTCGGCGTGCAGCGGGATGCCCGCCAAATCCAGCAGCTCCAGCACGTTGGTCGCCGCCAGCTCGTGCGGCAGCGTGATGCCCAGGCAGTCGAACTCCGCGAGTGGCGCGCACGACTCGAGCGAGAATGCCGGCAGCCCCTCGGCGCGCATGGTGTCGGCGAACTCCGCCGCCGGCAGGAACGCGCGCTCGGCCGCCATGCCCTCTTGGGCGTTCACGACGTTGCACAGGATGCGCACCGCCTGGTTCGCTTGGCCGAGCTCGTAGGTGTCGGGGTACGCCATGCAGTAGCGGTAGTCCGCCTCGAGCTTGTACGTGGCGCCCCATTCGTGGTCTATATAGCGCGCCGGTCGCTCGGCGCGCGGGATGAGCCGCTCAAGACGCGGCCACAAGTCCGTCATGTTCGTCCTTTCGAAATCCTCCCGCCGCGGCGCGGTGCCGCGCGGTCAGGCCAGTATACCGCCGTGCGCGCGAAAACGCCCGCGCCCAAGACGGGCGCGGGCGCTGGAATGGCGTCGACATCGCAAAAGCGTGCGCACCGCGAGCGCGGTCGCGCGGAAATCCGCACGCCGCGTTCGCACGGCGCCAGGTGCGTTACTTCGTGAAGCGGCGCGTGACGACGTTGCTCACGGCGTTCATGGCAGAGCGCGCGGCGCCGGTGGCCTTGTCGGCCATGGTGTCGCCCACCGTGCCCTCCACGGCGGCCGAGACGGCGGAATCCGCCACGTCACGCGCCACGCGCGGTCCCTTCTCGCGCACGTTCCGGGCAGCGCAGCGCACCTTGCCGGTCACCACGCCGGCAGCGGCCTTCACGGCGTCCGCAGGCGTGTCCGCGGCGCGCGCCGCTTCAGCGGCCATGACCGCCTTGTCGCGCGCACGGCCCGCCACCTCCGCGAGATGCTCAATGCTGCCGTCGCCTTCGAAGTACTCCACCGCAGCGCGCCCCACGGCAAGCGTGCCCGCGTAGCCGATGGCGGCCTTCACGGCCCAGCCGAGCGCCGGGACGAACGCCACGAGCTGGCGCGCCACCGTACGGCAGGCGAACGCACCGCCCACCACTGCGGCGAGCTCCTTCACGCGCTCCAGGCCGAGCGGTTGACCGTACGCCGCGGCAATCTGCAGCAGCATCTTCGCCTGGTTGAGCGTCATGATGGGCATGTCCGCACCCGGGATGAAGACCACCAAGCCCACGCCCGCGTTCTGAGCGGCCGTGGCGTTGACGGCATCGAGCGCCATGGGCTTGCGCACGAACGGGAACGCCAGCGCCATGGCGAGACGCTTCTCGCGGCACGCGTCGATGACCCATTGCCCCATGCGCACGGAGAGCGCGCGGCGCGCCTCGTCGTCGAGCGGCCAGGGCTCGGCGGTGTCGCCCGCCTGGGCAGGCAGCGCCGCGGGGTCGGCAG
>CASEJD010000107.1 GCA_949288145.1 uncultured Coriobacteriia bacterium | reverse complement strand
TGTACCGCCGCTGGTAACGTTGGGTATTCCATGGAGACGCCCCCCCTGCAGTCGGCGGCGGGGCATCATGGTCTGCCCCGCGGCCGATTCTATTATGCGCGCTTGAACGGCTCGAACAATCCAGCGCACGACGTTGGCGCCTGGACGGTCAAGTGCGTGCCATCCTCCTCGAAGTTCTCGCTCACGATGCGGCAGCGCTCGTGCGCGAGAGAGACCACGTCCCCGCGGTCGTACGGAACCACGATGTCGATCACCTGGTCCTGCGAGGCGGCGATCCATGAAATGCGCGCGATGAGATGGTCGATGCCCGTGCGTTCCTGCGCCGACACGAACACGGCGTCGGCATGGCGCGCTTTGAGCGCCGTAAGCTCATCGGGTTCTAGCAGGTCGACCTTGTTGAACACGAGCACGCGGCTCACCTTCTGCGCGCCAATTTGGCCGAGCACGTCCTCGACGGTGGAGATCTGCGCTTCGAACTGCGGCGATGACGCATCTACGACATGCAGCACGAGGTCGGCTCCCACCACTTCGTCCAGGGTGGACTTGAACGCCTCGACGAGCGTCGTCGGCAGCTTCTGGATGAAGCCGACGGTGTCGGTCAGCGTGATCTCGCGGCCTTCGGGCAGCTCGTACTTGCGCGTGGTCGAGTCGAGCGTCGCGAACAGCTGGTCGTAGCTTAAGACGTCGGCTCCCGTGAGCGCGTTCAGGAGGGTTGATTTGCCGGCGTTGGTGTACCCTGCCAGCGCCACGCGGAACATGCCGCTCTCATAGCGGCTCTTGCGCTGCAGCTGACGGTTGTCGGCGAGCTCTTTGAGCTCGCGCTTGATGGACGTGATGCGCTTGCGGACCATACGGCGGTCCACCTCGAGCTGGCTTTCGCCCTCGCCGAAGCGCGACCCCACGCCGCCGCCCATGCGGTTGGAAGCAAGGTGCGCCCACATGCCGCGCAGGCGTGGCAAGAGGTACTGGTTCTGGGCTAGGCGCACCTGCAGGCGTCCTTCTTTCGTCGTGGCATGCAGGGCGAAGATGTCAAGGATGAGCGCGGTGCGGTCGATGACCTTCACGTCGCGCGGGACGATCTTCTCGAGGTTCGATTGCTGCGAGGGAGAAAGCTCGTCGTCGAAGATGGCGACGTCGGCAGCGTGCGCGCGGCACAGCTGCGCCACTTCCTCTGCCTTGCCGGAGCCCACGAACGTGCGCGGGTTGGGCGCGTCGAGGCGCTGCGAGGTCACAGCGACCACCTCTGCGCCCGCGGTGTTCGCGAGGCGCGCGAGCTCCGCCAAGCTCTCGTCGACGCTCCAAAGGGGATCTCCTCGGTCGACGCCCACGAGGACGGCGCGCTCGATAGGCTCCGCGGTGTCCTTCAAATCGAACTGAGACATGAGCTCACGCCCCTTCTGCTGACTCGATGATGCCAAGCGCTTGGCGCGTCATCGCCTCAATGTCCGCGTCGTCCGCGTCGATCCAGTGGATGCGCGCGTCCTTGCGGAACCATGTGCGCTGTCGCTTAGCGTAGCGGTGTGTGGCGGTCTTGACCTGCGCAATCGCCTCGTCGAGCGTGCAGGTGCCCTCGAGCGCGGCGACGATCTCCTTGTATCCGATGGCTTGAGGCGCCGTCAGGCCATCGCGGAAACCGGCACGAAGCAACGAGCGCACTTCCTCGACCAGGCCGTCGGCAAGCATCTGGTCGACGCGCGCGTCAATGCGCGCGTTTAAGATGGCGGGGTCCACGGACAGGCCAAGGAACACCGCAGGCACCGCCTGGGCCATGGTCTTCAAGCCAGCGTTCACGCGGGCGTAGGACTTCCCTTCCTCCAGAAGCTCGAAGGAGCGAATGACGCGCCGGACGTTGTTCGGGTGGATAAGCGCGGCGGAGTCCGCATCCACGGCGCGCAGGCGCTCCCACAGCGCTTGGTTGCCAATCTCCTCGGCGAGCGCGGTGTAACGGTCGCGCACTTCGTTGCCGACCTGGTCGCCTTTCGGGAACTGGTAGTCGTCTATGGCGGCGCGAACGTAGAGACCGGTTCCGCCGCAGAGCACGGAGCGCTTGCCGCGCGCGTCAACGTCCGCAAACGCGGCGCGTGCGTACTCCTGGAACAACGCCGCGGAGTACGGCTCGCCTGGGTCAGCGAGGTCAAGGCCCCAGTACGGCACGGTCCGGTCGGCGGGAAGAATCTTGCCGGTGCCGATGTCCATGCCGCGGTAAATCTGCATGGAGTCTGCGCTCACGACCTCGGCGTCAAGAAGCTCGGCCACGCGCTGCGCGAGCGCGGTCTTTCCGGAGGCTGTGGGGCCGACGACGCACACGACAGGCGTGCGGAGGGAAACGAGCATGCCCTCCATGGGCTATCGGCCGGCTTCCGAGCGCTCGGCGTCGTCTTCGAGCTCGCCGGAAAGGTACCAGGTTTTCGCCTCGGTCACGCGCACGTTCACGGTTCGGCCGGCCCAGTCGTCGGAGCTGGCCCCTTCGGGGAGACGGAAATGGACCGTTTGGTTCTTCGGACTGCGGCCTGAGAGCACGCGTTCGTCGCGCTTGGAGGCGCCCTCCACCAGCACAGGCGCGATCGTGCCAGCATCGGGCTGGTTGGCCTGCCATGCGCCCTCCTGCACCAGGTCGACCAGGCGGTCGAACCGCTCCTGGATGACCTCGCGGGGCGTGTCGTCGGGCATCTTCGCAGCGGGCGTTCCCTCGCGCTTGGAGTAAATGAACGTGAACACCTGGTGATAGCCCACTTCGCGCACGAGGTCGTAGGTCTGCTGGAAGTCCTCTTCCGTCTCGCCAGGGAAGCCGACGATGATGTCGGTGGACAAGGCGATGTCCGGGCGCGCTTCACGGACCCTGCGCACAAGGTCGAGGTAGTGCTCGCGCGTGTAGCGGCGGTTCATGGCAGAAAGGATACGGTTCGAACCGGACTGCACGGGCAGGTGCAACGCGGGCATGAGGTTCGGCAGCGTCGCGAACTTCGCGATGACCTCGTCGGTGAGGTCCTTCGGATGGCTCGTGGCGAAGCGGATGCGCTCGACGCCCGAGGCGCTTACCGCGTCGAGCACGTCAGCGAAGCGCGGCTCGCCGTACAGGTCGCGTCCATAGGAGTTGACGTTCTGGCCGAGCAGCGTGATCTCCTTCACGCCGGATAGCACGTAACCGCGCGCCTCGTTGGCGATGTCCTCGAGCGGACGAGATTTCTCGCGCCCGCGGACGTACGGCACGATGCAGTACGTGCAAAAGTTGTTGCACCCGATGGTGATGGGCAGCCAGGCCGCCCAGGCGTGCTCGCGCGCGGTGGGCAGGCTCGTCGGGAAGTCGAGCGACTCGTCGAGCACCTCGACATGATGGCCGCCTTGGTCCACGGCGTCACGCACCAAGCGCGGCAACGACGCGAGGTTGTGCGTGCCGAACACGACGTCAAGATGCGGGAGCTCCTTGGTGAGCTTCTCGCCGTCGCGCTGGCCGATGCACCCGCCCACGCAGACGACGCGCTTGGCGAGCGGCGACCCGTCGCGCAGCGGGATATTCTTGAGCGAAGCCGCCTGGCCCAGCAGGCGGACGTCCGCCGCTTCGCGGACGCAGCAGGTCATGAAGACCACGATATCGGCGTGCTCGATGTCTTCGACCTGCTCGGAGCCGAGCGCCTCGAGCATGCCGCAGACGCGCTCGGAATCGTGCTTGTTCATCTGACATCCGAACGTGCGGACGCAGAACGTGGTGTTCATCAGGGAATTATGCATAGTGTCCTTTGGTCGGCCTGGTGTGGCGTGGACTGTTAGCGCTCGGCGCTATCGGCGTTTTCCTCGGAAGCGCGCTCGAGGGGAGCTGCCGCGTGCGCGGGACGCGGCTCCACGGTGAAGCGGATGGCGGTGCGGTACTCCCCGTCGATCACGATGTCGGCGAACGACGGGATGCAAACGATCTCGATACCGACCGGAGAAAGGAAGCCCCGCGAGATGGCGATGGCCTTCACGGCCTGGTTGACGGCTCCTGCCCCGACGGATTGAATTTCCACGAGTACGCCGTCTTTCACCATGCCGGCGATGGCGCCGGCGACGGAGGACGGGGATGATTTCGATGATACCTTCAGGCAGCCGATCTCCTGCCTGCGCTCTGACGTGTGCGTCACCGCAGCTTCCTTGTCTGTTCGTGCTTCGAGTGTGGTTCGTTCGGTGTGTGGTCGAGCCGTGCGAGAAGGCACGGTTGAACTGCGCCGTACGGCATTTTACCGGGAGTGCGCCCGTGTCGCAACATTAGCGCAGCTTGCGCGCAGGGAACGTCACGTGCACCGCGTCGCCGCGCACGACAACGCACGGCTCGACGCCTGAGTCGAGGTAGTACGCGTCAGCGAGCTCGGCCCACGCTGCGGACAGACGTTCTTTGAAGGCCTCAGCATCCTCTGGGGAGAGCTTGAGACCGCGCGCGTCGCGTAGGACGTTCTTTGTTGCGTGCGCGGTGCGCGATGAGGCTCCTGATGGTGCAGGGCTGTCGATGCGCACGGTCTCGAGCAGAAGCGGCGCAGGGTTGACCTCGCCGTCCATGATGCGCCGTGCACTGCGCTCGGACATCTCGAGCCCGATGCCGGCTGCCAAGGAGGCGAACTCTGCGGGGTCCGCCGCCGTGCAGAGTCGCTTGACGGCGGGAAGATCGTCCGCGTCGTTTGCGAACGCGCGCGCGGCGGACGTGGTGGTGGCAAGGCCGAACGCGTAGATCGCCGCGGCGACCTCGACTGGGGACCCGACATAGACCGAGCACGCGTCTTGCTCGGCGAGCGCGAACTCAACGATCGTGCGGTTCAGGTTGCGCGGCCCGCGCACGATGAGATTGCGCTCGTCGTCGTAGGACAGCAGCGGCATGCTCGACTGATCGGTCTTCTCGGGAAGGTTCGCGACGTCCGTGCGGACGACGATGGCGCATCCCTTCCCCACGCCCGACGCGGCGATGCGCGCTTCCTCGGCATTGAGCCGGATGGAGAAGAGCGCCATGCCACGCCCGTGGACGCCCCAGAGGTCCGTGTGCACGGTGTCGAGCTTGGAGGTGACGCGTGCTTCGAACACTGCCTCGTGCAGGGCGGGAGGAACGCCGCACCCGTCGTCCACGATGACGATGCGCCGTTCGGTCCCGGTGCGAGAGAGCGCGACAAAGATGGTGCGGGCTCCGGCGTCGCGCGAGTTTCGGAGCAGCTCGATGACCGCGTCCTCGCTCGAGCGGATGTCGTGCTTCGCTTGGCGGCGTTCCGCCTCTTCGGTTCGTAAACGGACGAAGCCATCCCCAAGGTCGGCTTCGACCCGGAGGTGGCTCTCTTTCGCCACAGTGTCTATGAACGCTTTGAGATCTTCCGGCATGCGCTACTTGGCGTAGTCCACGGCGCGGCTCTCGCGGATGACGACGACCTTGACCTGGCCGGGGTACTGCATCTCGCTTTCGATCTGGTGCGCGATGTCGTGCGCGAGCACCGTGGTGGCCGCCTCGTCGACGACGTCGGGCTTGACCATGACGCGGACCTCGCGACCGGCCTGGATGGCGTACGTGCGCTCCACGCCCTTGTGCGAGTTCGCGATCTCTTCGAGCTTCTCGAGGCGCTTGATGTACGCGTCGAGCGTCTCCTTGCGGGCGCCGGGGCGCGCGGCGGAGATGGCGTCGGCGGCCTGCACGAGGACGTCGATCACGCTGTTGGGCTCGACGTCGGCGTGGTGCGCCTCGATGGCGTGCACGATCTCGGGGCGCTCGCCGAAGCGACGCGCGAGGTCGGCGCCGATGACGGCATGGCTGCCCTCGACCTCGTGGTCGACGGCCTTGCCAAGGTCGTGCAGCAGGCCCGCGCGCTTGGCGGGAGCCGGGTCAAGGCCGAGCTCGGCGGCCATGACGCCGCAGAGGTAGGCGACCTCGAGGGAGTGGTTGAGGACGTTCTGGCCGTACGAGGTGCGGTAGCGCAGGCGGCCGAGCGTGAGGACGAGCTCGTGGTGCAGGTCGTGGATGCCGGTGTCGAACGTGGCCTGCTCGCCTGCCTCGGCGATCTGCTGGTTCACGTAATCCTCGGCCTTGCCGTACATCTCCTCGATGCGGGCGGGGTGGATGCGGCCGTCGGCGATGAGGTTCTCCATGGTGACTCGGCCGATTTCGCGGCGGACCGGGTCGAAGCACGAGATGGTGACGCACTCGGGGGTGTCGTCGATGATGAGGTTCGTGCCGGTGAGCTGCTCGAACGAGCGGATGTTTCGGCCCTCGCGGCCGATGATGCGGCCTTTCAGGTCGTCAGAGGGAATGTGGATGGTGGACACCGTGTTCTCGGAGGTGTGGTCGGCGGCGACGCGCTGGATGGCCAGGCTCAGGATCTCGCGCGCCTTCTTGTCGCACTCTGCCTTGGTGCGGGCCTCGGAGTCGCGGATGATGGCGGCCTGCTCGTGAACGACCTCCTCTTTCAGGTTGTCGAGGAGCTCCTGCTTGGCCTCCTGCGGCGTCATGCCCGCGATGTTCTCCAGGCGGACGTTGATCTCCTGCTCGGCCTCGGCCAGGTCGCGCTGCTTGCGATCGAGCTGACCCTGCATGGAAGAGATTTGATGCTCGCGCGCGTCAAGGGACTCGACGCGGCGGTCGAGGGACTCCTCGCGCTGGTTCAGGCGGTTCTCGGTCGCGCGGACCTCGCGCATGCGCTCCTTGTTCTCCTTCTCGGCCTCCTGCTTCATGCGCAAGACCTCGTCCTTCGCTTCGAAGACGGCCTCTTTGCGCAGAGTGTCGGCTTCCTTCTTCGCGTCAGAGACGAGCGTGGCTGCCTCTTCGGCGGCGCGCTTGCTGGCGGCGTTCGCCACGTAGCGCGTGATGACGTAGCCGAGAGCGACGCCGACGATCAGGCCGACGACAAGCCAGATGATGACACCGTCCATGCGCTCTCCTTTCTGTTTTCGTATTCGATCTCAAGCTGAATAACGGCATAAAAAATGCCGGGCATTACGCCAGGCATGAGTGTACGCGGCCGGAAGGCCAGGCGTGCATATTGGGTTTTGGTATGCAAAGCGCGACGATGGCGCGTAAACTCAAGCTCGAAACATGATAAGGCTTTACCGGTAATTTGCAAAGTCGAATGCGAGGTCAGCGGGCTGCCGGCCCCTGCTCTTCGGCCCATGCGCGCGCGACGGACGCCGCGACGGAGGCTGAGAAGCCCTTGGTGGCGAGCTTGCGGTACGCTCCCTCGCGCACGTTCTTCGAGCGTGGCGGGTGCTTGCGCAGCACTGCGAAAGCGCGCTCTTCCTCACTTTCCTGGCACGCTTCGAAGTCCTCCGGCCAGCCGTTCACGTCCTCAAGCGCGATGCCGCACTGCGCGAGCTCCCGCTCGATGCCGGCGATGCCCTTGCCCGCCGCAAGGCGCGAGCGCACAAGTACCTCGGCGTAGCGCGCGTCGTCCAAGAGCCCCCAGCTTTGCGCTTGGTGGATGGCGTCTTCCACCAAGCGCTCGTCATACCCTTCGCGCACCAAGCGCTGAGCGAGCTTCACCGAGCTTTGCTCGCGCACCAAGCAGAGGCGCTCCACCTTCTTGAAGGTGCCTTCGAACGTTCGCTTCGGGTCTTCGCTTGGTTCTTGGCCGCGCTGAGCCTGCCGCTCTTCACTATGCGGCTCATCTGCCGTTTTGGTGCGATTGGCGGGAGTGGGTGCATCGACGGTCTCGGAGCAGACCGCATCGTATGTTGCTCCTGCACGGACGCGGCCGTCGGATTCGACGGCCGCGATGCAAGCGCGCAGGCGTTCGATGGAAGCGCGTTTGGTGTCCGGGGAGGCGTGCATGCCTTAGCCTTCTGCAGGGGCTTCGGCAGCCGGGCGCACGACCGGGATGCCGAAGTGCTCGCGCACCTTCGCTTCGATCTCGTCGCGCAGGTCGGGGTTCTCGCGCAGTTTCTGCTTCGCGGCTTCCCTGCCCTGCCCCAGACGCTCTTCGCCGTAGGTGTACCATGCGCCGCTCTTGCGGACCGCGCCGGCCTCGACGCCCATGTCCACGATGCAGCCTTCCTTCGAGATGCCCTCGCCGTACATGAGGTCGAACTCCGCTTGGCGGAACGGCGGCGCCACCTTGTTCTTGACCACCTTGCAGCGCACGCGGTTGCCCACGATCTCGCCGTTCTGCTTGATGGACTCGATGCGGCGGATGTCGATGCGGACGCTGGAGAAGAACTTCAGTGCGCGGCCGCCCGTAGTGGTCTCGGGGTTGCCGAACATAACGCCGATCTTCTCGCGCAGTTGGTTGATGAAGATGCACGTGGTGTTCGACTTGGACAGCGAGCCGGCCAGCTTTCGCAGCGCCTGCGACATGAGGCGCGCCTGCAAGCCGACGGAGGCGTCTCCGATCTCCCCTTCAATCTCCGCCTTGGGGACGAGGGCGGCCACGGAGTCGATAACGATGCAGTCGATAGCGCCACTGCGCACGAGCATGTCGCAGATTTCCAGCGCCTGCTCTCCCGTGTCCGGCTGGGAGATGAGGACGTCGTCGATGTCCACGCCCAAGCGCGCCGCGTACACCGGGTCGAGCGCGTGCTCCGCGTCGATGAACGCGACGATGCCGCCAAGCGCCTGCGCTTCGGCCAGCACGTGAAGAGCGAGCGTGGTCTTGCCCGAAGACTCGGGGCCGTAGATCTCGACGATGCGGCCGCGCGGAACGCCGCCGATGCCGAGCGCGGCGTCGAGCGGCAGCGAACCGGTGGGGATGACGCCAATCTCAAGGTGCTGCCCGTCCTTGCCGAGCGTCATGATGGAGCCTTTGCCGAACTTCTGCTCGATCTGGTCGGTGGTGAGCTTGAGCACCTTTTCTTTATCTTGGTCCATGCGGGTCTCTCCTGTTTCGATTCAGCTGCGTACACAGCAATTATACGTACATCTGTTTGCACGTCAATGCGAAATCGTACGTTTGTTTGTTATCGTGCGTGTTGTGTGACCGGCCACGAGACCATGGTAGCGTGCGGACCTTACCGCCTTCGCTATCTGGTCTTGACGACAATCTGACAAAACCTTGCACATTCCTTGCACGAGGGCCGAGCGCCCTGCGTGCTCGTCTTGCGGCACGGGGCGCTCGGCCTTGCCCTGCCCTATCGCCGCGGCTCGTCCGAGAGCGCGAACAGCAAGAGCTCGAGCGCGAACGCCACGGTCTGGCG
>CASEJD010000106.1 GCA_949288145.1 uncultured Coriobacteriia bacterium | reverse complement strand
TAGCGGTGCGCGGTGCCTTTGAATTCCATGACGGTCTCCTCTCAGAATGTGAAAAAGTGCCTGACCCTTTTTCGCATCCCGAGGTTTTTCTCGCCCGGCCGCCGCTTCCCCTCCCTCCGGCGGCGGCCGGCCCCCCTTCAAAAAAGAAGAGCCCCTCGGCGGGCGTGGCTTGCTTCCCCTAATCCCCCTTGCAAACAGCGAGCCATCCCGCCAAAGGGCTCTTGTTCGTCTCAGAAACAAAGCGAGCCGCCTGCAAGGGCGGCTCGCTTACCTATATAGGTGTGCTTGCGTGGCGTTAGCGCATGTTGAACGGGACGATGGTCTTCGGCAGGCCGTTCTCCATGACCAGGTCGGGCTCGCCCTGGATGAGCGGCTCGATGTAGTCGTAGAACTCCTGCGTGACGCCCTGATAATCCGGCAGGATCCACTCGGTGGGCACGTGCTTCACGTGGTTGGCGAAGTCTTCGGCCGGGCCGGCGATGAACTTTGCGTTGTACGCGCCGTCGACGAGCTCGCGCTGCACGGCCACGACCTGGCCGGTGAAGGCGGGGTTGCCGCTGCGGGCGTGCGCGCTCATGCCGAGCTCGAATGCCTCCGTCACGTCGGTCAGGCTCTGCGCGAAGTTCGCACTGCGGGCGGACGAGCAAAGGTCCTGCACCTTGGCGCGCGGCGAGATGCCGGCGTCGAGGATCATCTGCTTGAGTGCAGCGCCCGCGCCGCCCAGGACCGCATGGCCGAAGCCGTCGTTCTTCGTCTCGCCGGCGGAGAGGTAGGTGCCGTCGGCGTAATGGGCGCCCTCGCTCGTGACGATGTAGCACTTGCCCTTCTCGTCCATGCACTTCTTGACCTGGTCAAGGAAGACGTCGCGGTCGAAGTCGACCTCGGGCAGCACCAGCACGTCCACCACGCCGGAGAGCACGGTGGAGCCGGCCAGCCAGCCGGCGTCGCGGCCCATGGTCTCCAGGATGTAGACCTCTTCGCGCGTGTAGACGTTCAGGTCGATGCTCGTGGCGCGCGCCACCTGGATAGCGAACTTGGCGCCGGAGCCGAAGCCGGGGCAGTGGTCGGTGACCATGAGGTCGTTGTCGATGGTCTTCGGGATGCCCACGAAGCGCTTGTTAATCTTGTTCTCGCGCGCCCATTCGGACAGGGCGTCGACGGTGTCCATAGAGTCGTTGCCGCCGATGTAGAACAGGATCTCGATGTCGTGCTTGTCCATGACCTCGACAAGGCGCAGGTAGTCGGCGTCGTTGCCGCGCTTCAGCTTGTAGCGGCACGAGCCCAGCGCAGAACCCGGGGTCTGGCGCAGCAGGCGGTTTTCCGCAGCGGACAGGTTCGTGAGGTCGTACAGGCGGTCCTGCAGGATGCCTTCGATGCCGTTGAGTCCGCCGTAGACGTGCTCGTACAGGGGGTTGAGCTGGTTGGCGCGCACGACGCCTGCCAGCGTGGCATTGATCGCGGCGGTGGGGCCGCCGGACTGGGCAACCAAACAATTGGCCATGGGAGTGCTCCTAACGCGTTTCGGAGATTTCGACGCCGCGTGCCAAACGCGCGGCACCTTTCATTGTACTGGATGCTGGCGGCCTGGACGGGCGCGACGACGGCAGCGAGAACGCAACGCGCGCAAACGGGGGAACGTTTCAGAATCCGCCGACTTTTGCGGAGTCGGCTATAATGGCCGGCAGTGCATGCGTGCAATCGGTTGGCTTGGGGAGGTCAGCTGTATGCCCAGTTCGGGGCGCTGAGCGCGCAAGGTCGCCGCGTGGAGGGCGCGGCACGGTGCGAAGGGGATGCGTATGGTGCAATCGAACATGCCGGGAGCGCGGCGGAACGTGGCAGTCTCGCCTGCCGTGGCATTCGTCGGCAGGCATAATTCGGGCAAGACCACGCTGATCGAGCGCGTGATCGCCGAGTTGACGGCACGCGGGTTCGACGTGGGCAGCGTCAAGCACCACTCTCACAAAGGCTTCGACATCGACATCCCGGGCAAGGACTCGTACCGCCACCGCGCCGCGGGCGCGACGGACACCGTCATTGCCGCGCCGGGCCAGGTGGCCCGCATCTCGACCGTGCGCGGCGAGCTGGAGTGCGCGGACATCCTCGAAGGCATGCCCGGTCACGATATCGTGGTGGTCGAAGGCTACCGCAAAAGCGGCCTGCCCACCATCGAGATCATGCGCGCCGGCAACGAGGCGGACGCCGTCGTGGCGCAAGCGTTCTTGGAGGGCGCTCAGGCGGGCGCATCGCTCGGCACCGATTTCATTCAGGCGGGGCGTGCGCGGTTGCGCGCAGAGCGCGAGCGCGATGAGAAGGCGGCTGGGGGCGTAGAGGAAGCCGCGAGCGCGAAAGCCGCAGGCGCAAAGGCCGCGGACGAAAAAGGCGCGAGCGCAGAGGCGGCGTCCGCAGCGACGTCCGCCGCGCAGAGTGCGCTTTCTGCCAGCGACCAGGAGAAGCACGCTGCCGATTTGCAGGGCAAAATGCCTTCCGGCGCCACTATCGCGGTAGTGACAGACATCCCAGCGGCGCAGGAGGCGGCGCGCATCTACGGCATCCCGGCGTTCGGGATCGACGACATTGCCGCGGTGTGCGATTTCCTCGTGGAACATCACGTGCGTCGTCGTATCACGGTGGCCGTCCAGGCGGGCGGCGAAAGCCGGCGCATGGGACGCAGCAAGGCGACGGTTCCGTTCGCGGGACGCCCGCTCATCTGCCGGCTCGTAGAGCGGCTTGCTCCGGCGGCGGACAAGATGCTCATCACCACGAACGAGGCCGAGAACCTGGCGTTCCTCGACGAGCAGTATCCTGACCTGGGCATTCGCCTGGTTCCGGACATTTGCGACCATCGCGGGGCACTGCCGGGCATCTACTCGGCCCTGCTCGCCGCGGAAAGCGAGTACGTGGCCATCGTGGCGTGCGACATGGTGTGCGCCTCTTCCGCGCTCGTCGTGCGCGAGGCCGCGCTCATGGCGGCCACCATGGCGGACGTGGTGGTTCCCGTCAACAAGCACGGCTTCGAGCCGTTCCACGCGCTGTACCGCCGCTCCACCTGCCTGCCGGTCGTGGAGGCGGCCGTGGCGGCGGGCGAGCAGCGTGCGCAGGCCATCTTCGACCTGGTGAAGGTGCAGCCGTTGCCCCAGTCCGAGGTGCTGAAGGTCGAGCCCATGGGCGGCTGCTTCATCAACGTGAACACGCCCGAAGAGCTGAGAATCATGGAGAAGGCGTTCGCAGAGGAGTAAAGCGTGCCGAACCTCAACGACATCATGGAAATGGCGGAGCTGCTGGAGACGAAGGCGGTCTACGTCACCCCTGACCGGTGCGTCACCGTGCGCAATCGCAACGCGTCGTGCCGTCGATGTCTTGAGGCGTGCCCGGTCGACGGAGCGCTCACGCTCGGCATGAACAAGCTCGAGTTCGACTACATGTTCTGCGTGTCTTGCGGTGCCTGCACCACCGTATGCCCGACCGAGGCGCTCGCTCCCACGAAGCCGCTCGACCGCGACCTGGCGCAGGCCATTGCCGAGGCGACGGAGAACGCCGGCGGCCACGCGGTCTTCGCGTGTGCGCGCGTGTCCTCGCACGGCGAGGGCAATCCCGAGAAGTACGCGGAGGTGCCGTGCCTGGGCCGCATGGAGGAGTGCCTGCTGCTGAACGTGGCGGCCGACGGCGCGAAGGCCATCACGTTGGTGGACGGGAACTGCCGCACCTGCAAGTACCGCTTTACGAGCGCCGGCACGACGGACACGGTCGACTCCGCGAACGCGCTGCTGGAGGCGTGGGGCAGCCCGGTGCGCGTCGAGCGCTCGAGCGAGTGGCCCGAGGAGGTCATCTTGCGCGACGACGACACGCTGGCGCTCGGCGAGTCACGGCGCGCGTTCTTCATGCGCGGCAAAGACCGCGTGAAGAAAGGCGCCGCGTCCACAGCGCTCAAAGCGCTCAAGCACGGGGAGAAGATTCCGACGCTGCGCGAGCGGTTGCGCGTCGCCGAGGACGGCGCCTTGCCGCACTTCGAAGCGGAGCGACGCCCGTCCACGCTCGACGCGCTCGACCGCATCGGCCAGCCGCAGGAGGACGAGATCTTCACGCGCCTGTGGGGGAGCGTCGAGATCGATGCCGACGCGTGCAGTGGGTGCCGCATGTGCACGGTGTTCTGTCCGACGGGCGCGCTCAAAATGAGCGAAGAGAAGCCCGAGGGGGAGGGCCAGTACCTGGAGTTCTCCGTGGCAGACTGCGTGCAGTGCGACTCGTGCGCCGACATCTGCCTGAAGAAGTGCCTGACGGTGGAGCCTGTGGTGCGCACGAGCGAGCTCATGGACTTCGAGCCGCGCTATATCTGGATTCCCGAGATGCAGAAGAACAACATGCTCAACCGCAACCTGCTGAACAGGAATAAGAAGTAAGCGGAACCGCGCGCCAGTGTCCCTCGCAGAAAAATCATGGGTTGAGGGTGGACAACGCTCACGGCCTCCTTTACACTGCAGCTACTTTAGTTCAGTAAAGTAGTAAAGCGCGAACGAGACGAATCGGGCGGAACGAAGGCCGGTCGATGCGCGAAGTCCCGTTCGCCGACCACAGGAGGGAACATGAAGAAGCTTCTCGCGATCATTGGCGTGGCGTGCGTGCTGTGCCTGTCGGCCGTGCTGCTGGCCGGCTGCGGCGGTAGCTCCACCGAGTCCGCATCCGAGGAAAGCGCCGCTACCGAGGAGTCCGCGTCCACCGCTGCCTCCACCGAGGCCACGGACGACTCCGCTGAGATCACCGACTTCATCGTCGGCTTCGACCAGTCCTACCCGCCGTACGGCTTCGTTGGCGACGACGGTGAGTACACCGGCTTCGACCTGGAGCTCGCCCAGGCCGTGTGCGACGCGAACGGTTGGAACCTGCAGCTCGAGGCCATCGACTGGGATGCCAAGGACGCGCTCATCGAGTCCGGCGCCATCACCTGCATCTGGAACGGCTTCACCATGGAGGGCCGCGAGGACAACTACACGTTCTCCGATCCGTACATGCTGAACGGCCAGGTCATCGTGACCGCCGCTGACAGCGACATCAACTCCCTGGAGGACCTGGCAGGCAAGGCCGTCGTCACCCAGGTCGACTCCGCCGCGCTTGACGTGCTCGAGGGCGACCAGGCTGACCTCGCCGCCACCTTCGCGACGCTCGACACCATCGCCGACTACAACAACGCGTTCGTGATGCTGCAGTCCGGCCAGGTGGACGCCGTTGCGTGCGACCTCTCCATCGCCGAGTACCAGATGGCCGCCAACGAGGGCATGTACAAGCAGCTCGAGGAGACGCTGTCCGACGAGCACTACGCGGTCGGCTTCCTGAAGGGCAACGACGCGCTCGCCGAGCAGGTCACCGAGACGCTGAAGCAGCTCAACGAGGACGGCACCGTCCAGGAGCTGTGCGACAAGTACGCCGAGTACGGCATCAGCTACGAGAACTGGCTCATCAAGTAGCCAGCCGCGGGAATCCCGCGAAGGCGGCTGCGCCTGAGGGCAGGCCGCCGGTGGGCGTACGTGCCCATGGACAGGAACCAAGCGGGCGAGGGCGACCTCGTCCGCTTTTCCGTGCGATAAGGAAGGAACGAGATGGACATCACCACCATGCTCGGCATGCTGTGCGAAGGCTTGCTCGTCAGCGCGCAGATTTTCTGTGTGGCGCTGCTGGGCTCGCTGCCGCTTGGCGTGCTCGTGGCGCTCGGCCGCATGAGCAAGTTCAAGCCGCTGGCGCTGCTCATGCGCCTCTACATTTCCGTCATGCGCGGCACCCCGCTCATGCTGCAGCTGCTGGCGATCAACTTCGGACCGTTCTACCTGTTCGGCATCCAGCTGGACTCTGAATGGAAGTTCACGGCCACCTACATCGCGTTCATCCTGAACTACGCGGCCTACTTCGGCGAGATCTACCGCAGCGGCATCCAGTCCATCCCGCGCGGCCAGCATGAGGCGGCGAACGTGCTGGGCTACACGCGCGCCCAGACGTTCATGAAGATCGTCCTGCCGCAGGTCATCAAGCGCATCCTGCCCGCCATGAGCAACGAGGTCATCACGCTCGTGAAGGACACGTCGCTGGCGTTCGTGCTGACCATCCCCGAGATGATGAGCGTGTCGAAATCCCTCGCGGCGCGCGAGGCCGGCATGATGCCGTACGTGTTCGCCGGCGTCATCTACTGGTGCTTCAACTTCGTGGTCGAATGGGTGCTGAACCGCGTCGAGAAGAAACTCGACTACTACCACGATTAATTGCTGAAAGGTATTCCTCATGAGCACAGAACAAGCGGTCCTGCGACTGGAGAACATCAAAAAGAGCTTCGGTGACAACGAAGTGCTCCACGATATCTCGCTCACGGTGCACCCGGGCGAGGTCGTGGCCATCATTGGCGCGTCGGGCGGCGGCAAGTCCACGCTGCTGCGCTGCGCCACGCTGCTCGAGCAGATCGACGCGGGCGAGATCCATTACGGCGACGTCGCCGTGGCCACGACCGGCGCCTCCGGCAAGGCGTCGTACGGCAAGGCCGACGTGCTGCGCCAGGCGAAGGCGAAGTTCGGCTTGGTGTTCCAGAACTACAACCTGTTCCCGCACTACCGCGTGCTCAAGAACATCATGGACGCGCCGATCTGCGTGCAGAAGCGCGACAAGGTGGAGGTCGAGCGCCAGGCGCGCGACCTGATCAAGAAGATGGGCCTCGAGGGCAACGAGGACAAGGTGCCCTGCGAGCTTTCCGGCGGCCAGCAGCAGCGCGTGGCCATCGCGCGCGCCCTGTGCCTGAACCCGGAGATCCTCTTCTTCGACGAGCCCACGAGCGCGCTCGATCCGGAGCTCACCATCGAGGTGCTCAAGGTCATCCGCCAGCTGGCGGCCGAGCACATGACCATGGTCATCGTCACACACGAAATGAGCTTCGCGCGCGACGTGGCCGACCGCATCATCTTCATGGACAAGGGCGTCATCGTGGAGGAAGGCCCGGCGGCCGAGGTCATCAACAACCCGAAGCACCAGCGCACCCGCGAGTTCCTGGCCACGTACGGCGGCTAAGGAGCGCGGGGCGAAAGCGCGCAGCCTTCGAGCGCGCGCTGGCAAAGACGCGTCAACGGGCGTTCGCCGTTTCCGGCGGACGCCCGTTTTCTATGCCGTGACGCAGGGCTGCGCGCGAAGACTTACCAGCGGAGCGGGTGGGGAGCGAAGGCGTGCCGCGTCGTGGGGCGTGCGAAGGCGTGGCCGCGACAAGGGCGTGCGCAGGTGCGGCTGCGGCGGGCGGCGAGGTCCTTCCCGCGCGCTCCTTCGTGTTGCGCTTGAGCCGCGGCGGTGCCATTCGGGGCGTGCGCAGGCGCAATGCTACAATTGTGGGCGATTTTCTCAGGTCGCTGCGCGAACGGAGGCTTGCGTGACCAGGATTTACTCGTACACGGTGCCCATCGAGGCCGACATGGTGGACGCCTTCTGCGCCGTGCAGAAGGGCTTCACTGACCAGTTCGTCTACTACGACAAGCGTCGGCCGAACCGGCATATGGGCTTAGGGCGCTGCGTCGCACTGCCCTCTCTGGCGGACGCGGAGTGCACGCTGCAGGGCCCGGCGGAGCTTCCGCCGGTGTTCTTCTCGTTCAACCGCTTCGACGCGGGCAACCCGCAGCCGTGCGACCCGCTGTTCGCCGCGTTCCCGAACGTGGCGCTCATGCTGCCGGAGATCGTGCTCTCGGAGAACGAAACGGGCGCGTATTTGCAGGTGAACAGCCTGGGGCCGGTGTACGAAGGCCGTGTGGCGCGCTTCCTCAAGATGGTGCGCGCCGCCCGTCCGCGCGTGCGCGAGGACATCCCGTTCGCGCTCGAGCCGGACTCGCGCGAAGCGTGGGAGCGCACGGTGGCGGCCAGCCTGGACGCCATCCGCGCCGGGCGCATCGTGAAGGTGGTGCCCTCGCGGCGCAAGCTTCTGCGCGCGGAACGACCCTTCTCTTCGAAAGACCTGCTCGTGAACTTGATCGACGGGCCGGCGCGCGGCACGGTGCTCCTCTACCGGTACGGCGACGTGTTCTTCTGTGGCTGCACGCCGGAGCTTCTGGTGCGCAAGCGCGGCTCCCGCGTGGAGAGCATGTGCCTGGCGGGCACGTGCCCCGCGGGCGCCAACGAGGACGAGCGCGCGCGGCTGGCCGACGAGCTGCTGCACGACGAGAAGAACTTGCGCGAGCACGCGCACGTGGTGGACTTCATCCGCTCGGTGTTCGAGCGCGACTGCTACGACGTGGACATCCCGCGGCAGCCGGGCATCATGCCGCTGCAGCACATCCAGCACCTGCACACGCCCGCGTCGGCGAACGTGCTCGACGGCGTGAGCCTGCTCGACCTGTGCCGCCAGCTGCACCCGACGCCGGCGTTGGCAGGCGCGCCCGTGGGGGAGGCGCTCATGCTGCTGCGCCAGTTCGAGGGCTACAACCGCGGCTTCTTCGGCGGCGCGTGCGGCTACGTCGACGGCAACGGCGACGGCGAGTTCGCGGTGGCCATCCGATCCGGCGTGTTCGACGGCGAGATCGGCTTCGTGTACGCCGGGTGCGGCGTGGTGGAGGGCAGCGACGCCGCCTCCGAGTTCGACGAGATCGACCTGAAACTGCAGACCGTCCTGACGGCGTTCGACGGAAAGGCGTAGGACATGGCGGAAGACAAGCGCGAAGAGGCGGGCTTCGAGCCCGAATGGGACGAGTTCGACCTGGACGAGCCGCTCATGGGGGGCGAGCACGTGGACACGGCCGCGCGCACGGTGGTGCTGCCGAAGCGCGAGGCGGCCGATCTGCCCGTCATCAGCGCGGGCATGGCGTCCGAAGAGGCGCAGCAGACCATGGTCATGAGCGCCGTCTCTGCCGTGGTGGCGGATAGCGCGAACGGCGATGAATCGGCGCCCGCTTACGGGGCAACGGACGACGAGCTCAAAGGCCTGGCGGCGGAGGCGGCCGACGCTGCGTTGGCGCAGCAGCCGGCCGACGGCACCGTGGTCATGGACCCGGCGGCGCTCAAGCGCGCGCTC
>CASEJD010000105.1 GCA_949288145.1 uncultured Coriobacteriia bacterium | reverse complement strand
GCGCCCCCGTCTTGGGGGCGCTTTGCTAGCATGGAGGGGCCATCGTGGCCAGCCCCGTCGACGCCGGGGCGAACGCAAGGAAAGGGAGCCATGCCCGAGCAGCGTCCATACGGGAACGTCCTTCCCGCATCCAGCCAGCGGCGCAGCGCGCCCGGCGGGGGCGGCGCGTCCCCAGGCGGGGCGAAGGTCCCGCAGATTCCCTACCAGCGCCCGCGCAAGGGGCGCATCTCGCACATCGTGCTCGGTGTCGCGTTCATCGTGCTCGTGCTCTCGCTCTTGGCGCTGGGCGCTATCGTGTTCAGCTATTGGCAGGGCCAGCAGACCTACAAAGAGGTGGCGCAAGAGGCGTACCCCACGGCACAAGACGTCTTCGCGCAAAGCGAAGTAGACCTGGAAGCGGCCTCCGAAAGCATCGACTGGGATGCCCTGCGCGCCATCAACCCTGACACGGTGGCGTGGATCTACGTGCCCGGCACGCCGGTGAACTACCCGGTGGTGCAGACCTCCAACAACGTGACGTACCTCAGCACCGATTTCCGCGGCGGGCACGGGTGGCTCGCGCAGTTCGGCTGCATCTTCGTGGCTGCCGAAAACTCCGCCGATTTCGCCGACCGCAACAACGTCGTGTTCGGCCACCATATGAACGACGGCTCCATGTTCGGCTTCATCGACGGCCTGTTCGACGCGTCGAAGTTCAACGCCACGCGCGACATCTACCTGCTCACGCCCGACGGAAACTACCACCTCCGCACGTTCGCGCTGCTCAGGTGCGAGCCCGATGAGCCCATCGCGCAGGTGACGTTCGCCTCGGATGCGGAGTACACGGCCTACGTGCAGGACAAGATCGACCGTAGCGAGGTCGCCCCGAGCGAGGCGGTGGACGCCGCGTCCATCACGAAGACGTTCATGTTCGCCACGTGCGACCACAATGGGCGCGACCTGCGCCAGGTGCTCTACGCGAGCGTGGTGGAGAGCACGGCGCCGGAGAAGACGGGCGCCGTGAGCGACGCGCGCCCGGCAGTGGAGGCGGCGCAGGAGCTGGCGGGCTCCTAGGCGCGTTATGAGATAATGCCGTCAGGCGAAGAAAGGAAAAAGATGTCTGACATGGAACGCAACGAAGGCACGCAGGTGACGTACGCTCAGGCGGGCGTGGACACGGCCGAGGGCGCCCGCGCGGTGGACGCCATCAAGGACGCCGTGCACAGCACGTACCGCCCCGAGGTCATCGGTGACATTGGCGGCTTCGGTGGCTTGTTCTCACTGGCCGCTGCGAAGGACATGGAGGACCCCATCCTCGTCTCGGGCACCGACGGCGTGGGCACGAAGCTGCGCCTGGCGCAGATCGTGGGCAAGCACGACACGGTGGGCATCGACCTGGTGGCAATGTGCGCCAACGACGTGCTCGCCACGGGCGCCGAGCCGCTGTTCTTCCTGGACTACCTGGCTATCGGCAAGCTGCGCGCTGAAGTGGCCGACGTGCTCGTCTCCGGCGTCGCCGAAGGCTGCCGTCAGGCGGGCTGCGCGCTCATCGGCGGCGAGATGGCCGAGCACCCCGGCGTCATGGACCCGGACGAGTACGACCTGTCCGGCTTCTGCGTGGCGCTCGTCGACCGTCCGCGCATGCTCGATCCCGAGCAGGTGCGCGAAGGCGACGTGCTCGTGGGCATCGCCTCGAGCGGCCTGCACTCCAACGGCTACTCGCTGGCGCGCCGCGTGTGCACCGAGGGCCGTTCGCTGGACGAGATTACCGCGCCGGTGGAGGAGCTCGGCGGCCAGAGCGTGGCGGACGCCCTGCTCACGCCCACGCGCATCTACGTGAAGTCCGTGCTGTCCGTCCTGCGCCAGGTGCCGGGCGCCGTTCACGCGCTCGCGCACATCACGGGTGGCGGCATCACCGAGAACCTCAACCGCGCACTGCCGAAGAGCATCGACGCGCTCGTCGAGCTGGGCACGTGGGACATGCCGGCCGTCGTGCCGTACGTGTGTCGCGCCGCGCAGCTTTCCGAGGTCGAGGCGCTCAAGACGTTCAACATGGGCGTCGGCATGGTGCTCATCGTGGACCCGGAGCAGGTCGAGGCCGTGGAGGCCGCACTGCAGGCCGCGGGCGAGCGCACGTTCCGCATCGGCCGCACGGTGGCTGGCGCGGGCGAGGTCCGCTATGCCAACGAAGGCCAGCTGTTCGCGTAGATTGCCTGGTCGCGCAAGGTAGGGAGGTCATCCATGACGCAACCGTTGAATATCGCCGTCCTGCTCTCCGGCAGCGGCACGAACCTGCAGGCCATCATCGACGCGATCGCCGCGGGCACCCTGAACGCCCGGATCGTGCACGTGGTGTCGTCGCGCCCTGACGCGTACGGTATCGAGCGCGCACAAGCCGCGGGCATCCCGGTCACGGTGCTCAATCGCGAGGCGTACGCCGACCGCGAGGCGGCTGACGCGCGCATCGTGGAGACGTTGCAGGCGGCGGGCGCCGAGTACGTGGTCATGGCGGGCTACATGCGCATGGTCACGCCGGTCATGCTGAACGCGTTCCCTGACCGCGTGCTGAACCTGCACCCGGCGCTGCTGCCCTCGTTCAAGGGCGCGCACGCCATCCAGGACGCGTACGAGGCGGGCGTGAAGGTCACGGGCGTGACCGTGCACTTCGCCAACGAGGAGTACGACAAGGGCCCCATCGTGGCGCAGTGCGCCGTGCCGGTGCGCGAGGGCGACACGCTGGACGCCCTGGAAGAGCGCATCCACGGGGTGGAGCACGAGCTGTACCCCGAGGTGCTGCGCTGGATCGCCGCCGGCCGCGTGAGCGTGGGGGAGGACCGCAAAGTCCACGTGGCGCCCGAGGCGTAGGCCGGGCTGCTCGCGGAGCAATCGTCCTTCGGCGTGCAGTCCCGTCGGCGAATTGTTCGCTCATGGGTATAATTTGATACTAACGAAGCGCCCCGGCGTTATCGCCGGGGCGCGCGTGCGAAAGGAGCGGTGCATGAAGAAGGAGACGCTCGAGCGCATTGCCGCGGAGCTGCGCGCCGGGGAGCGCCCGACGCTTTCCGTCGAGGACTTCCCGTGCTTTTCGACGGAGCAGACCGAGGGCAACCCGTACGTGGGGCCCGAAGTGCTCGAGGAGATCGCAGCGGGACTTTCGGCAGACGATGCCGTGGTGTTCGAGCGCGCGGCGCGCGCGATCGACGAAGGCGACCTGGCGTGGATCGGCTTTAAGGTCGTGTGGGACGCCGATGCGGCGGTGGCCAACACGGACAACGAGGTCACGAAGAAGTACGGCGACGTGGGGTCTGCTGACGGGCGCCACCTCGTGTACTTCTGCAACGACGCGAAAGAGATCGTCGCCGCGCGCGCATGGTCGCCGCGCGACGCGTTCCAGATGAAGGACGCCACCCGCGGCCCGTCCATGCACACCGAGCAGTTCCCGGGGCTCACCTGGACGTCCGTGGCACTGTTCGACCCGGTGCGCGTATGGCTGCTCGGCGCGTCCGACGCTGCGAGCGAGGTCTCGGCGCTGGCTGCGCACGTGGGCTTCGAGGTCGTGGCGGTGGACTACGACGCCGCGTACCTGAATGAGGATCGCTTCCCGGACGCGCAGCGCATCCTGTTGCCGGGCGGCTCGTTCGACGGGCTCGACGCGCACGCTGCGGCGCCGGAGGACTACGTGTGCGTGCTCACGCGCGGCCACATGTTCGATCCTGAAGGCTGCGTGTGGGCTTTGAAGCACGACGCGCACTACGTGGGCATGATGGGCTGCAAGGGCAAGAACGACACCGTGCACGACCTTGTGCTGGCGAAGGGCGGCACCGAAGAGGGCTGGGCGCGCGTGAAGCGCCCCATTGGCCTGAAGTTCGGCGCGAAGACCCCGGCCGAGCTGGCCATCGCCATCGTCGCCGAGCTTGTGGACGTGCGCTACCAGCAACGCTACAGCCAAGAAGCCCGCGACCGCCACGAACGGAGCTTGGGCAGGGAGTAGAAACAAGAAACGGAAGGCCCGCACAAGCGGGCCTTCCGTTTCGCCAGTCCGAACGCGACGATCGGAGGGAGAGGGGATGTCGCTATCGGAACAGGTACGTGATTCCGTCGACGGCCTGGAATGCGTCGATGCTCATGAGCGCTTCATGGCTTCCTGCGCCGACCACGCAGAATCGGATCGCCAGGCCAAGCGCGATGACGGCGATGCAGGCGACCGCGGCGGGGGCGACAATGCTCCTGCTTCGCTCGGAGAAGACCAAAGCAATGACGCCGCCTGCGAGCAACGCCGCCGCGCCAATCGCGCCCACGATGAACGCCGGGCTTTCCATCACCCATGCAGCGCTCTCGGCGCCTGATCCGGTGCTCATGCTCGAGAGGTACGCAGCGATCAGCCCTCCGCACACGAGCGGGAGCACGATTGAGGCTCCGGCGAGCACGCGAACGACGTTCTTCTCGCCTTCCTTCATGAGGGCGACGATAAGCAACAGCGTTCCGCATCCTGCGGCGAGCGACGAGCAGACGAACGTTGCGGGGAGGAAAAGCGTATCCCAGAAGGGGATGTTGACGCTGTCCTTCAGCAGGAAGCCCGTGTACAGGGTCACGAACAAGCCTGCGATAATGCCGACGACCCCAAGGCCGATTCGCGCGCTGCGCAGCATATGAGCGCGTTTTGCCGCATCAGTGCCGATATGATCGGTGACCTTGCTCTCGAACGAGAGCGCGAAGAGCAAGAAAACGAGCAGGGCAATCGCGAGCGACCAGGCGCCTCGCGGCATCCATGATCCGAAGTTGGAGAACGAAAGCGGCATGACCATGGCGCGCAAGGGCTGCCCAACGTCGGCGAGCAGGCACAGGACGCCAGCGAGCACGGAAGCGAACGAGACCCACGAAGCTATCCTGGCGGATTGCTGGTGCTTGTCACCTGCGACCAGCACCAGGAGCGCCGAAGCCGCGAACAGGCATCCGCCAAAACCGCTCAAGAACAGGTCGAGCACAACCGTGGCCCCCCATTCTGACTGCAACATATGACACCTCCTATCCTTGCATCGCGTTTGCGTCGGCCACGCGCTCGAAGAAGGAGCCCTCGAGCGCGGTCAAGCCGCGTGCAAATCGGGCGAGGCCGCGATAAAACTCGGTCTGCGCCTCTTGTTCCAGTCGATCGCAAAACGTGCCAATCCACGGTGAGACGAATTCCGTGAAAAATGCGGCGGCAGCGTCTGCGCTGCCGAGCCGTTCTTCGACGGTGGCGTCGTCGGAGTCCATGAACGCTCGCTTCTGCATGTCCGCTAGGAACTGCAGCTCGTATGCCACATGGTCCGCCGGCTCGGCGGTCCCTTCGGGTATGGCGAAGCCCTGCGCGGCAAACGCCTTGCGCACGCGCAACGCCGTTGGCCCGAAGAGGATGTTTCCTGCATCCAGGTAAATCGAAGACCAGGGTGCGGCCTTCAGCTTGTGAGGTCCGACGAAAAGGTCGTGGAAGTCGTTGCTTGCTTGCAGCTCGCTCGTCTCGTCGAGGGACAGGCAGAACGACTTCATGGCGTGCATGCCCTCACGGCATTCGGGCTGGTCGAGAACGAGATCGTCCTCGTCGTCCACGCTCGTCTCGGCGATGCGGCGTGCCGTCTCGGGGTCAAGCGGCTGCCGGAACAGAGGCGCTGCCATCTGGCACGCCGCGGCAAGCGTCAGGGCGTGAAGGGAAAGCTCCTCGACCTCTTCGAACGGGAGTTGCGCGCTAGTCTTCATGGCCGATGGTCACCACCGATGGTTGCGTGTCGGAAGTGAACGGCTGGGCGGTTCCCTGGGACATCTCCGAGAGCTCGTTGAGCGGGCCCGCCTTGAGCGCTCCGTAGAAGCACGTGTGCACGCAGGCGGGGTCGAGGCCCATCGTGCGACGGTCCGCGCACAGGTCGCACTTGATCATCGTGCCGTCGTCCTCGCGGTACTGCGGGACGCCGAACGGGCACGCGAAGAAGCAGTAATGGCAGCCAATGCACTTGTCGCGATGGGCGATCACCGCGCCGTCCTCGTCCTTGGTGATGGCGTTCGCCGGGCATACCTTCATGCATGCCGGGTCGGCGCAGTGCATACAGCTCATCGAGAAGCGAACGACCTTGGTGTCGGGAAATTCGCCAGACTCGGTGACCTGGACGCGGCGCAGGCGAGGGCCGCCCGGTTCAAGCTTGTTACGCTGCTTGCACGCGACCTCGCAGGCCTTGCACCCGGTGCATTTTCTTTCGTCGACCAAAAATCCCCACTGAGTCATGATTCAGAACCTCCTTACGCCTTGTAGACCTTGCACAGCACGCCGCTCTGGCAGTTTTGTGCGCCGCCCGACGTGCGCTTCGTGCCGCCGTCGGAGAACGGGCCTACGACGGGCGGGAGCACGGCGCCGCGGACGCTCGGGTCGAGGCGCTCGAGCGAGAGGGAATACGGATAGAGCTTCGTTTGGGCGGGCGCCCAGTGCGCAGGAGGAACGACCGTCTTCGGCATGACTGTCTGCGACAGGATGACGTTGACGCCCTCGATTTTGCCGTAGAGGCTCTCGATGGTGACCGTGTCGCCGTCCTCGACGCCTAAACGCTCGGCATCGGCGGGATTGAGCAGGCAGGATGGCATCGATGCCGTCTCGAACGCTTCGCGCAGCAGACGAGAGCCGGGGCCGCCGTCCATGTCCTGATTGAACGAGAGGAACTGCCAGTGCTGGTGCGCTTTGCCCACGGCGACGAAGTCGTAGCCGTTCTTCACCGTGTCGGAGAGCTCCCAGTTGCCGGACTCGATAGGATTTCCCTCGGCGTAATAGCTGTCCTGCGGCTCGCACGGGATGGGGAGGGCAGGGAGGACGCCGTTCGATGCGGTCGTCAGAAAGTCCGCCTTGAACAGCGCCTTGCCGTTTCCGCCGTCCGTTGGGAACCAGAGCGCCTCGGGGTCGTCGGCGGGCGCGCCGTTGTTCGTGTAGTACTTGGCCTGGTACGGAAGGAACTCTTCCTGGCCGGCGTAGTACGGGTTCGGCACGCCAAAGGCCTGGGACGCGATGAAATCGATGTCGCCTTCAGCGAACGGGGCGAACTTCTCCTTGCCTTCGTCAACGCGCTTCTGGAATTCCGCCTTGATGTCGTCATTGCACAGGATCTGCGCCATGAAGTCCTTGTCGGTCGCCCACGGCCATACCTCTTCGTCGGACAGGCCCAGGTTGAGTTTGTTCGCGAGCGTGATGGCGATGGTGCGGAAGATGTCCAGGTCGTTGCGGCACTCGAACATGGGGTCAATCGCAGGCGCCGAAACGCCGGAGTACTCCCAGTCAGGACGCCAGACGTACTCTTCCGCCCACGAGCACGCGGGAAGCAGGATGTCGGCGAATGCGGATCCCGTCCAGTTGATGATGCGGTTGTGCATGACGACGAGGTCCATCTGCTTGAACGCCGCCTCGGCCTTCGCGTAGTCGCCCGTGGATCCGGCGACGTTGCCGTTCGTGACGAAGACGCGGTAGCCGTACGGGTCGCGTTCGTAGAGCACCTTGGAGGTGCCCCAGACGCCCGACGCGGCCTTCTGGTCGGTCTCGAAGAGCGGCTTCACGCGGTTGGTCGGAGCGGAGTAGGTCTTGCCCATGTTCCAGTGGAAGATGTTGCCGTTGAACGCGCCGACCGACGTCTCGAGGCTCAGGCCGGAACCTCGCACGCCCACTTGGCCGCACAGGGGGATCAGGCAGGTGACGGCGCGGCCCATCATCCAGCCAGCGTCGCTGTTCTTGCCGCCGGTCTGGTTGCCGCCACGGCCGATCTCGATCATCGCGGGCTTCGTGGTCGCGTACAGGCGCGCCACTTCGCGGATCTTGTCGGCGGGCGTCCAGGTGATCTGCTCGACGAGCTCGGGGGTGTAGCGCAGGGCGACTTCCTTGAACTCTTCGTAGCCGACGGTGTACTTGTCGATGAACTCCTGGTCCTGCAGGCCTTCGGTGATGATGACGTTCGCCATGGCCATGGCAAGGTACGAGTCCGTGCCGGGGCGCACGGGCAGGTAAATGTCGGCCTTCTCGGAGGTCTCAGAAATGCGCGACTCGATGCTCACGATTTTCGCGCCGTGCTCGAATTTCGCCTCGCCCCAGCTGGCGCCCCATTCCTGCGGCTTCGCCATAGCGCTGTTGTCGCCCCAGAAGATGATGAGCTTCGAATGGAAGGGGTCGTGCTCAAGGGCGTGGTACATATCACCGAGCGTTGCCACCGGGCCGATCTTCAGGTCATTCCAGCAGCCGCCCGGGCCGCTGCCGGTGTCGAAGTTGAACAGCTTGCGCATGACGGCGCCGCCCACTTCGAGCATCTGGTTGCCCGGATGCGCCGAGGCGGTGCCGAAGGCGACCGTGCGCGGGCCGCTCTCGTTGATCGCGGTCACGATGGCGTCGGTGACCGTCTCGATTGCCTCGTCCCAGCTGATGCGCTCGAACTCGCCCTGGACGCCCTTCTCGTTGGTGCGGCGCATGGGGTATTTGATGCGGTTGGGGCTGTTGATGATCTCCAGGCCCGCCATGCCGCGCGGGCACAGGTGGCCGGCGTTGTTGCCGTCCGCGTTGCCCTCGTAGTAGACGATGGCGCCGTCTTTCACGTACGCGTTCGCGGTGTGGACCATGCCGCACACGTCGCCGCAGGTGCAGATCACCGGAACGATCTTATCTGCGCCGTAGGGGTTCCCGTCGCTGATGGCGTCAGTGACGTTCGCGGTGATGTCGGATGCCCCCTCTGCCGCCGCGTCGGCGGAGCATGCGGTCGTGCACAGAAGCGAGCTGCTCAATGCTGCAGTTCCTCCTGCGGCAGCGGCCCACTTCAAGAACGACCTTCGGTTGATAGTGCTTGTCATGTCCTTGTCCTCCCTCTGCTCCTCGTCCTTTTGTTGCGCGGGCGTGCGCGCCCGCATTCTCCCCATTCATTGAGAAAACACTCAATGAAGCAATTATATGCTTCATTGATGTAATATTCAAGGAACGAAGGGATTCTCGAGGCTGCCGCCCGCATGCGGGGCTTCGGATCGAGCGTGGTGGAAAGGGGGTGGTTGATGAAGAGTGGGAGATGAGGGCCGCTAGAGCATGCTTGCCGCAAAAGCGCAGCTCAAACCAAAGAAGAGGACGAAGACGCGCAATGCGAGCCCACCAAGGAGTGAGCATGCTTCCGCTACGGGCGACGGCGCGAAGCGTCGCGAGGCGGCAAGACGCGTTGCGCACAGGACAAGCGCAGCAAAAAGGCTCGCGACGGTGACGCACAGAGCGGCAAGCATAATTGCCTCGACGGGCGTTTCCGGAGAACGCCAGACTGCGGAAGGCACGGTGGTGACGCTCTGCGCGACGAACATCGCGAGGAGCGTTCCTTCGACAGCGAGGGAGGCGAACAACGCGCGAGGCATGACCTCGGACAGGCGTGTGGCGTGCGCCCCTGGACGGTCCTTGACGCGCACGATGACGACAAGGAGGGCGATGCCGCAGTCAACGGACGAGGCAAGGAACAGCAAGGGAACGAGCGGCGTGCTCCATGCGCTTGTCCCGTTCCCATCGTTCAGGAGGAAGCCCGTGTACAGCATGAGCAGGACGGAAGCGATAATGCCAAGAATGCCAAGCACGTTCAACGTGCGTGCCATCCGCCGGCGCGCGAAGCGGCCGCCGCCGACGCGCGGCCATGGTACAAGGGCGACGAGCAAGAACGCGCTGAAGATGATTCCGCATACGACGAGAATCCATGCCCCTCGCGCCATCCACGACGTGGCAACGTTCTGGAAGCTTTCGATAAGGTTGATGGCCTTCCACGGCACGCCGACTTCGAAGAGCAGGCAGGCGGTGCCGGCGGCAAGGGACAGGACGGACACGGCGGCCCCCGTGCGGACGGACCGCATGAACTGGCTTCCGTACGCAAGCTGCAGCAGTGCGGACATGGCGAACAGGCCACCGCTCAGGCCGCCGAAAAACAGGTACGCCGCAATCGGCAATCCCCACAACATCGTTTACCTTCTGTCGATTCAATGCGCAATGACTTGGGCTTATATAATGATATGCGATAGTGAAGCAATTTTGATCGGCAAGGCCCTCCTGTGCAAGATTTCAAACTCGACGACACCAGCAGCATGCCTCTCTGGGCGCAGCTAAAAAAACGACTGACGTACCTCATCACGACGGGGGCGTATGCCTATGGGGAGAAGCTGCCGACCGTTCGAGAGCTCTCAAGCGGGCTCGGCGTTGCGTACAACACGGTGAGCAAGGTATACCGCGATCTTGAGCGCGATGGCCTGATTCGAACGAAGCAGGGGAGCGGGACGTTCTCCACGTACCGCAAAGACGAGCGGGCGGACTATCCCGACGCTGCGGTGGAGGCGCTGGCGACGGAGCTGGTGGAGAAGGCGCGCGAGGTCGGTATGACGGAGGACGAGACGATGGGCCTGGTTAGTAATCTATGGAGGAGGGGAGTCTGATGTTTGACGAGAAGCCGGGAGTCGGGGTTCCTGACGACCCGCAAGGCAAGACGGACGCGTTCGACGAAGGAATCGCGTTCGCGCAGCGAAAAAGCAAGGACAAGGCGGAGCCGAAGCGCACGACGTCTCGAAACGGCGCCGTGCTCTTTTCCGCGGTTGTGTTCCTGCTGGGCTGCGTGGTCGGCCTCGCTCTAGGGTGGCTGCTCTCTCCTGGTCCCTGGGCAGTCATCGTGGGATTGGTCGTCGGTGCTGTCTGCGCCATGTGCGTTCGCGTCACGATGCAGTGGGAGCGTGCGGTCGTGATGCGGCTGGGCAAGTTCAATCGCGTGGCAGGGCCAGGCGTGTATTTCACCATTCCGATCATCGAGTTCACGACCTCTGTCGTCGACCAGCGCATGAGGTGCACGTACTTTTCCGGGGAGCGCATCCTGACGGCAGACCTTGTTCCGGTGGATGTGGACGCGGTCTTTTTCTGGACGGTGTGGGACCCTCGCCAGGCGTGCACCGAAGTCGAGAACTACGAGAGCTCGGTCTCTCGAACGGCACAGGCGTGCATGCGCGATGTGATCGGCAGCATGGAGATCGAGGAGATGGCAACGCGCCGTGCCCAGATTGACGCCGAGATTCGCGACCAGATCGCCACGATCACCGAGCAGTGGGGCGTCTCGGTCGCCACGGTGAAGATTCGAAACATCATCATTCCCGAAGAATTGCAGGATGCCATGTCGAAGGCAGCTCAGGCGCAGCGAGAGCGCGACGCTCGCGTGATCCTGGCAGAGGTCGAGCGGGACATCTCCGCGATGCTCGTGGAAGCGGCCAACGAGTACGACGCGAACGAGCATGCCATGCAGCTGCGCGCCATGCACGCGGTGAACGACAGCGTCCGGGAGCACGGCGGCATGATCGTGGTGCCCAGCTCGTTGGGCGATAGCTTCGGTAACGCAGCCGATTTCCTGAAGCGGCTGTAAGCAGGAGGACGCATCGGCTGCGATAGGCCTCCTGTAGTCCTTTGCCGGGAGGGTAATGCGCGCGATGCCGCCGCGCAAGAGACGTCGCACGAATGAAAAAGAGGGGCTTCGGCGTTGCGCCGAAG
>CASEJD010000104.1 GCA_949288145.1 uncultured Coriobacteriia bacterium | reverse complement strand
CACCACCAGGCCGTCGCCGCGCATGGACGCCACGTGCTCGCCGGCCACGGAGAACCCGCAGCTGATGATGCGCCCGCGCACGCCGCGCGTGAAGGCCGCCTCGTTGAGCGCGAAGTATGAGCGCGCCCCGGCGTCCACCAGGCCGCTTTCGCCCTCGTCCTCGTCACCTTCGCACACCACGTCCACGCGCAGGCTCGCGCGCTCCTCGCGCTGTGCTTCGTCGGCCAGCGCCGCCGCCACCAGGGGCACGACGCCTTCGTCGGAGGGGTTCGCCAAAAAGCCCAGGTTGCCGAAGTTGATGCCCATGATGGGCACGCCGCTCGTGCCCATGGCGCGCGCGGTGCGCAGGATGGTGCCATCGCCGCCCAGCACCACGGCCAGGCCGTAGTCGCTCATGTCCGGCGCGCCCTGCCACGGCACGAGGGGCTCCAGCTCCTCGGCGTCGCGCAGGTCCACCCCGATGCCCTGCGATCCCAGGAACGCCATGAGCATGAGCGAGGCGTCGATGGCCTTCGCGTTGAAATTATTACGGACTATGAGCACCTTCATGGATTCGGCATCCCCATCTTTGCTAGCATAGGTGTTTCGTTGGTCCCGCGCTGCGAGCGTCCTGGCCGTCACGGCAGTCCGCTCGATGCGGGATGGCAGAACGTCATTATACGAAAGACGGGTTTCCAAGCATGGGCAAGGGCAACAATTCCATCGCGAAGAGCACCGGCATCATGACCGCCGCGACGCTGCTCTCGCGCATCACGGGCCTGGGCCGCACCTGGGCCATGGCCTTCGCGCTGGGCAACACGCTCGTCACGTCGGCCTACCAGGTGGCCTACAACATGCCGAGCGTCATCTACGACCTGGTGGCCGGCGGCATCATCGGCACGGCATTCTTGCCCATCTACCTGCTGCAGCGCGAGAAGCTGGGCGCTGAGGGCGGTGACCGCTTCGCCTCGAACATCCTGAACCTGGCCGTGGTGGTGCTGGGCATCCTGTCCATCCTGGCCAGCGTCTTCGCGCCGCAGATCATCGCCACGCAGACGTTCACGGTCTCTGACACGGCGGCGGTCTCGCAGCAGGCCACCATGTTCCTGCGCGTCTTCGCCGTGCAGATTGTGCTCTACGGCCTGGGCGGCGTCATCACCGGCGTGCTGAACGCCCACCGCATGTACGGCGCGCCCACGCTGGCGCCCGTGTGCAACAACGTCGTGGTCATGGCCACCATGTTCTCCTACGTGCCCATCTCCGCGGCGAACCCGGACTTCGCGCTGTGGTGGCTGGCCGTGGGCACGTCGCTGGGCGTGGCCATCCAGTTCGGCGTGCAGATCCCCATGCTCGTGAAGATTGGCTTCAAGTACGTGCCGAAGATCAACCTGCACGACCCGGCCCTGCGCGAGGCGCTGCGCATCGCGCTGCCCACGCTCATCTACATCGTGGGCACGCTCATCTCGTACTCGTGCCGCAACGCCTTCTCGCTGCAGTGCGGCGAGAACGGCCCCTCCACGCTGGCGTACGCGTGGATGTGGTACCAGCTGCCCTACGGCGTGATTGCCGTGTCCATCTCCACGGCGTTCTTGACGGAGATGAGCGAGGCCATGGCGCGCGGCGACATGGCCACCCTGCGTGCGCACGCCCGCCGCGGCTTGCGCAGCACGCTGTTCCTCATCATCCCGCTGGCGGGCATGATGTTCGTGCTGGGCGTGCCCATCATTCAGATTTTCAAGGCGGGCGCCTTCGACCAGGATTCGGTGTACTCCATTGCCCAGGTGCTGCAGTTCTGGGTCATCAGCCTGCCGTTCTACGCGGGTCAGATGTTCTTCTACCGCGTGTTCGCCAGCCTGCGCCAGTTCATGACGTTCGCGCTCGTGAGCTGCGGGCTGTGCACGGTGCAGGTCTTCCTGTACTGGCAGCTGGCCCGCCCGGAGATGCTGGGCCTGGTGGGCGTCCCCGTGGCCGACTGCGTGTACTACGGCCTGCAGTTCTTCATCATGGCGTTCATCCTGCGCCACCGCGTGGGCGGCTTCGGCTTTTTCGGCACGCTGTGGATGGCCGTGCGCGCGTTCGTGGGCGCGCTGGCCGGCATGGCCGTGGCCCAGGGCATCCTCATGGTCGTGCCGCTGCAGCCCTCCATTGGCGCCGCGCTCGTGGAGATCGTGCTCTGCGGCGGCGTGGGCTTGGTGGTGGCGTTCGCCGCGTGCAGGCTGCTGCGCATCCCCGAGATGGACTTCGTCACCGGCATCCTGCGCAAGGTGGGGACGAAGCTGGGCATCGTAAAGCCCCCGCGCGGGCGCCACGTGAAATAGCGCCGCGGGCGTCGGGTTCGCGCGAGAGGTGGCGCCACGCGGTGCTGCGGCGCGCATGAGGGCGTCCTGTGAGATGGCGCTGCGCGCTTTCCGCTGGTCGGGCGTTCGCCGGGCTGTTAAATCGGGTTAATTCCCGGCGGCGCGCTTCCGCGCCTCGCTACAATCGAAAGGCGTTTGAGGGCGCGTGCCCCGGCGCCGTTGCCGTGCGCCGCAGGGCGCTCGCCAGCGCGCGGAAGGAGCACCCATGGCCAAGTTCATCTTCGTCACCGGCGGCGTCGTCTCGTCGCTTGGCAAGGGCATCACAGCAGCCTCGCTCGGGCATCTGCTCAAGCACCGCGGCTACAAGGTGACCATGCAGAAAATGGACCCGTACCTGAACGTGGACCCGGGCACCATGAGCCCGTTCCAGCACGGCGAGGTCTTCGTCACCGACGACGGCCACGAGGGAGACCTGGACCTGGGTCACTACGAGCGCTTCATCGACGAGAGCCTTTCGCGCGAGAGCAACTTCACCCAGGGCTCCATCTACCAGACGCTCATCGCGCGCGAGCGCCGGGGCGATTTCCTCGGCGGCACCGTGCAGGTCATCCCGCACGTGACGGAGGCCATCAAAGAGCGCCTGCGCCGCGCGGCCGAGCAGTCCGGCGCTGACATCGTCATCTCGGAGATCGGCGGCACGGTGGGCGACATCGAAGGCCAGCCGTTCATTGAGGCGGCGCGCCAGTTCAAGAAGGAGCAGCCCGCCGGGAACGTCCTCTTCGTCCACTGCACGCTCGTGCCCTACATTGCCGCCGCGCACGAGGTGAAGACGAAGCCCACCCAGCACTCCGTCAAAGAGCTGCGCTCCATGGGCGTGCAGCCCGACTTCATCGTGTGCCGTTCCGACCACGAGGTCTCCGACAAGGTGCGCGAGAAGATTGCGCTGTTCTGCGACGTGAAGGCCGACGACGTGCTCGCGTGCATCGACGCGCCCTCCATCTACGAGGTCCCCATCGCCCTGCACGAGCAGGGCTTCGACGTGAAGGTGCTCGACCGGCTGGGCCTGCCGCGCCGCGAGGTGGACCTGGCACCGCTCACGGAGTTCCTGCAGGCGTCCGCCGCGTGCCAGCAGGAGGTGGACATCGCCGTGGTGGGCAAGTACGTGAGCCTGCCCGACGCCTACCTGTCGGTCATCGAGGCGCTGGGCCATGCCGGCGTGGCGAACGGCTGCCACGTCAACGTGCGCTTGGTGGACGGCGAGATCCTGCATGACGACACCGTGGAAGCGGAGATCGGGCGCATGGACGGTATCCTGGTGCCGGGCGGCTTCGGCCAGCGCGCCTTCGAAGGGAAAATCCTGGCCGCCCAGTGGGCGCGCGAGCACGACGTGCCGTTCCTGGGCATCTGCCTGGGCCTGCAGGCGGCCGTCTGCGAGGTGGCGCGCCATCTGGCGGGGCTTTCGGGCGCCACGTCGGCCGAGTTCGACCCGGAGGCGGAGTATCCCGTCATCGACCTCATGCCCGAGCAAGCGGACGTAGAGGACAAGGGCGGCACCATGCGCCTGGGCGCGTACCCGTGCCGCTTGGCGGAGGGCTCGCGCGCTCGCGAGGCGTACGGGGACGAGGTCGTCTACGAGCGGCACCGCCACCGCTTCGAGGTGAACAACGCCTTCCGCGACCGTCTGGAGCAGGCGGGCCTGTCCATCTGCGGCGTCTCGCCCGACGGGCGCTTGGTTGAGATGGTGGAGCTGCCCGACCATCCCTGGTTCGTGGCCAGCCAGGGCCACCCCGAGTTCAAGAGCCGCCCGACGCGCCCGCACCCGCTGTTCAAGGCGTTCGTGGGCGCCGCGCTCGAACGCCGCACGGGCCAGGCGGCAGGGTAGGGGCGCGCATGCTTGACCCGAACGTCTCCGAATACCTTTCGTACCTGGCGGTGGAGCGGGGCTCGTCCTCGCTCACGGTCTCGGCGTACGCGCGCGATCTGAAGAAGTGGTGCGCGTTTCTGGACGAGCGCGGAACCGGCGTGCTGTCCGCCACGCGCGAGGACGTGGGCGCCTTCGAGGCCAGCTTGGTGGACGCCGGCATGGCGGCGAGCTCGGTCAAGCGCGCGGCGTCCGCCCTGAAGGGCTTCTACCGCTTCTTGGCGCGCGAAGGCCGCGTGGAGTCCAGCCCGTGCTCGACGCTCACGCTGCCGAAAGTGCCGGAGCGCCTGCCCGACGTGCTGAGCGTCGCCCAGGCAGAAGAGCTGCTGGGCCAGGAGTTCCCCGCCACGCCCGCCGGCATGCGCGACCGCGCCATGCTCGAGGTGCTCTACGGCTGCGGCGTGCGCGCGAGCGAGCTCGTGGCGCTGGACGTGGCGGACGTCATACTGGACGAAGGCTGCCTGCGCGTGGTGGGCAAGGGCGACAAAGAGCGCGTCGTGCCCATCTCGGGCATGGCGGAGCGCGCCGTGGTGGCGTACTTGCAGGAAGGGCGCCCTGAGCTTGTTCGCAGCGGCAGACCGGAGGGCGCGCTGTTCCTGAACGCGCGCGGCGGGCGCCTGAGCCGTCAGACGTTGCACGCCGTCGTGGCGCGCGCGGGCCTGGGCATTGGCATCGCGAATTTGCACCCGCACACGCTGCGCCACTCCTTTGCCACCCACATGCTGGAGGGCGGGGCGGACTTGCGCGTCATCCAGGACATCCTGGGCCATGCGGACATCTCCACCACGCAGATCTACACGCACGTCTCCCGCGCGCACATGCGCGAGGAGTACCTGGCCGCGCACCCACGCGCGCACGAGGCGAACCCCGGCGCGTAGGGCGCCGGGTCCCTTGCGCGCGGTCTGGTGCGCGGTGGGCGAGAGTGGTGGGGCGCGGTGTGTCGTGCCTGCCTCTGGCGCCCTATGCAGCCTGGCGCGCCGTGGGGCAAGCTCGCCCCTGCCGCGTTCACGGCGATTTCGAACCCCTCTATATATAGGTACGCGCGCGAGGGCGCTGTGAGCCCGTCATGAAGGCGTCGCGCTAAGGGCGCCTGCGCCCCACCATCTCCCACCGAATGCCCCACCTTGCCCCATCCGTTCGGTCGATTCCTGCAAAACACCAGGTCACCAAAGCATTCTTTCGAAATCGCACAGTGGGGCGGCGCACATGCCGCACATCTGCCGGTCACAAACCCACCACAGAATTCTGCCCGCAAAGAAAAATTTTCATCGAATTCTGCCTCCCAAGACAAATCAATATCTTGTGGCTTGACAAGCATCCGTGCCCAGATGTAGACGCGACGTGCAGAAACCGCAGGAAAACCCCTGGGGGATGGCGTGTCAGGGGGTGCATCAAAGTGGGATTCAACTGCTGATTGGTGGGAAAGATTCATTGCTGGGTGGGACGATGTGGGATAGAATGACACCACTGAAAAGAGAGACCGGACGCGGAAGGAGATGGCATGGCGGGCTTGCATGGCGAATACCGCCACAAACTCGATGCCAAAGGCCGCCTGTCGCTTCCCGCCGCATTCCGCAAGTCTCTTTCCAGTGAAAGCCTCATCGTGACGCAGTCTCCGAAGGGCGAGTGCCTGTACGTGTTCGAGGTCGAGGCCTTTGATGAGTGGGTGAAGTCCCTCTTCGCCCGCATCGGCGGCTTCGACCCGAGCAACGTTCGTCATGTCAAGCAGCGCAAGCTCTTGAACTCCCGTGCGAACGACATCGTCATCGACGCTTCCGGCCGCATCGGCCTGTCGCCGAGCATGCGCTCTGCGGCGGACCTGGCGAAGGACGTCGTGCTCGTCGGCGACAGCGACCACTTTGAGATCTGGGACGCCTCCAGATGGGACGAGTTCTGCGAGGATGCAGACTTGGATTCTCTGTTCACGGAATAGCCCGCTGGAGGAAGCATGACAAGCGAATACCGACACATACCGGTCCTGCTCGCCGAGTGCCTCGAGCACTTGAACCTCAAACCGCAGCACACGTTCGTGGACGCAACGCTCGGCGGGGCAGGGCATTCCCTGGAAGCGGCCAAACGGCTTGGGCCTTCGGGCACGCTCATCGGGATCGACCAGGACGAGGTGGCGCTTGCCGCCGCCGGAGAGCGCCTGGCCGCCCTTCCCGACGACGTGCGGCCTGAGGTGCACGTGCTGCGCGGCAACTTCGGGGACATGGACCGCCTGCTCGTGCAGGCGCAGGTTCCCGCGGTCGACGCCTTCTTGTTCGACCTGGGAGTCTCGTCCGTGCAGATCGACACGCCGTCTCGCGGCTTCTCCTTTAAGGAGAACGGCCCCCTTGATATGCGGATGGATCCGGGTAAACAAACCTTGAACGCAGCAGAGATCGTCAACACCTACAACGCAGCAGATCTCGCTCGGATCATCCGCCAAAACTCAGACGAGCGCTGGGCCAGCCGCATCGCGGAGTTCATCTGCCGGGAGCGCGAGGAGCGCCCCATCGAGACGAGCGAGCACCTGGTGGAGGTCATCAAGGCCGCCATCCCCGCGTCCGCCCGCAGGGCGGGAGGCCATCCGGCCAAGCGGACGTTCCAGGCGCTGCGCATCGAGGTGAACGCGGAGCTTGACGTTCTGCGCTCGGGCCTTGAGGCGGCAGTGCGGTGGCTTGCTCCGGGCGGGCGCATCGTGGTCATCAGCTATCATTCGCTGGAGGACCGCATCGTCAAGGACGTCTTCGCCGAGCATGCCAAAGGGTGCACGTGCCCGCCGGAATTGCCGGTGTGCGTGTGCGGGCACAAGCCGGTCCTGAAGGTGTTGACCCGCAAGCCGTTGGTCCCGACGGCAGAAGAGGTCGAGCGCAACCCGCGGGCCCGCAGCGCGAAGCTGCGCGTGGCCGAGCGGTTGTGATCGTGCCAGACCGCGCCTGACGGTGCAGGCGGACGCCGGGTGACCGGCCGAGCGAAAAACGAACACGAACGAAACGATACGAAGCACCGTCGGAAGGAGGTGGTCACATGGCAGGAGCAGCCCCCGCATATCGCTACGATTACGTCGAGCGCGAGCGCTATTTCCGCGCGCCTGACGTCCGCGTGGTCCGCGGCCGCGGCGCCCATGCGACCCCCCTTAACCCGCAGCTCATCACGCTGGCGAAGATTGGAGCCGCCGTGCTCGTCGCCATCGCGCTGGTGTGCTGCGTTCGCGTCGCCCTCACGGCCGCCACGGTCACCACGGGCACCGCGTCCGACGAGCTTTCCACCCAGATCAGCGAGGTCCGCTCGTCCACGAGCGACCTTGAGGTCCGCCAGAGCATGCTCACCAACCCGACGAACGTCAAGCGCGAGGCCCAGGGCCTTGGCATGGTGGAGGCCACCGAGGTGACCGCCATCACGCTGCCCGAGGACGTGGTCCAGACGGGCGCCGATGGCGACCTCTCCCTTTCCAAGAGCTTGGCGGTCGCGGCTTCGCAGGCCGGGTAAGGAGCCTGCATGCCGCGTCGTGACATGCATACCGGGCCGCGCTCGACGCGGCCCGTCTCGCGTTCTCGCCAGGGCATGGCCGAAGCCTCCTTCTCCGAAGGCCGCGCGAAGGTCATCCTGGGCATCTTCCTCGTCCTGGCGGCGCTCTTCTTCGTCCGCCTGGTCTACCTGCAGGTCATCGTGGCAGGCGAGTACTCCGAGCAGGCGGCGCAGTCGCGCACCGTCTCCATCGACATCGCTCCGAAGCGCGGCACCATCTACGACCGCAACGGCAACGTCCTTGCCACGAGCATCGACGCGAAGACCATCTACGCCAACCCGAAGGACGTCACGGACGCCTCCTGGGAGGCCGAGCAGATCGTCTCGGTCCTGGGCGGCACGAAGAAGGACTGGGAAGAACTCCTGACGCAGGACACCACCTTCGTCTACCTGCAGAAGCAGGTGGAGGACGAGACCGCCCAGAAGCTGCAGGACCTGGCGCTGGACGGCATCTACTTCCTGGACGACTCGAAGCGCATCTACCCCTACGGCCAGGTGGGCGGCCAGATCATCGGCCTGATCGACGTGGACGGCAACGGCCTCACGGGCCTGGAGCTCTACTACGACGACATCCTGTCCGGCGAGGCGGGAACGCTCACCGCGCAGTACTACGGCGACGACGGCAAGACCATCCCGGGCAGCGTCTCGGAGGACAAGCCCGCCGTGGACGGCGAGGACATCATCATCTCCATCGACATCGGCATGCAGCAGCACGTGGAAGAGGTGCTCTCCGCCACGCAGGCAGACCTGTCCTCCAAGGGGGGCAACTCCATCATCTACGACGGTGGCACGGGCGAGATTTACGCCTGCGCGTCGCTGCCGTACCTGGATCCCAGCAAGCGCGACGACGTGAAGGCAGGCTCCACCGAGCTGCAGTCCATCACGGCGGCGTTCGAGCCCGGCTCCATCTTCAAGACCGTCACGTTCTCGGCGGTCATGGAGGCCGGCGTGCTCACGCCCGACGACGAGGTCTTCTGCCCGGCGGCGCTGGCGGCCGACGAGTATTACATCACCGACGCGCACGACCGCGGCGACGAGACGCTCACGGTGCGCCAGATCCTCGACCAGAGCTCCAACGTCGGCACGTCGCTGTGCGCCTCGAAGCTGGGCTTCCCGGCGCTCTACGACAAGATCATCGAGTACAACCTGAACGAGGCCACGGGCGTCGACTTCCCGGGCGAGGGCAGCGGCTTCCTCACGGACGTGAGCGAATGGTCCACCATCCAGGCGTACAACGTGAGCTTCGGCCAGGGCATCTCGGTCACGCCGCTGCAGATCACGCGCTTCTACGGCGCGCTCGTCAACGACGGCGTGGAGTGCACCCCGCACTTCCTCATGAAGCGCTTGAACTCCGACGAGCAGCCCGAGTGGGCCACCGAGCAGGTCATCCAGAACAAGGCCGCCATCGGCACCATGACCGACATGCTCACCACCGTCGTCGAGGACGGCACGGGCAAGGACGCCGCCATCGAGGGCTACACCGTGGCCGGCAAGACGGGCACGGCGGAGTACGCCAGCGAGTCCGGCGGCTACGTGAAAGGCTCCTACAACATCTCCTTCGTGGGCTACCTGCCGAAATCGAACTCACAATTGGTTTGTTTCGTGGGGGCGACCGAGGTTCCTGCCGAGCGTTCAACGACGTCCGCGTTTAGCGATATAATGTCGTTCGCAACTGAGAGGTACCGTATCGTCGCCGAGTAGCGCCACGCCGCTCGGCGCGCTTCGCAGATAGGACACAGAAGCATGACGAAAACCTGCAAGGAGCTCTTCTCCGGCATCGACTGCACGGTCATCGGCAACGAGCGCGAGGAGGTCTCCGGCATCGCGTACCGCAGCGACCGCGTGCAGCCGGGCGACGCGTTCTTCTGCATCGTCGGCCTGAAGGTTGACGGCCACACGTTCGCGCAGGACGCCATCGACCGCGGGGCGAAAGTCCTCGTCGTCGAGCGCAAGGTCTACCTGGCGGACGCCACCGACGTCACCGAGGTCGTCGTGGCGGACACGCGCAAGGCCATGGCAGCCGCCTCGGCGAACTTCCACGACCATCCGTCCCGCGAATTCGACCTCGTGGGCATCACGGGCACCAACGGCAAGACCACCACGACGTACCTGGTCGAGCACATCGCCCAGGTGGCCGGCCGCCGCGCCGGCGTCATCGGCACGGTGGGCGTGCGCGTGGGCGGCGCCATGATGAAGAGCGACCACACCACGCCCGAGTCCCCGGACCTGCAGCAGCTGTTCGCCATGATGCGCGACGAGCGCGCTGACGTGGTGGCCATGGAGGTCTCCAGCCACGCGCTGGACCTGGAGCGCACCTGGGGCTCGCAGTTCGCGGTGACCGCGTTCACGAACCTGACGCAGGACCACCTGGACTACCACAAGACCTTCGAGGCGTACTTCGAAGCGAAGGCGCGCCTGTTCTCGAAGGAGTACCCGTCCCGCCGCGTGGTCTGCATCGACGACGCGTGGGGCAAGGAGCTGCTCCGTCGCTGCTCCGCGGCGGAGGACAACGTCATCTCCACCGGCTTCGACCCGTCCGCGCAGATCCATCCGCACTCGGTGGAGTACTTCAACACGCACACCACCGTTGACCTGGACGTCCGCGGCGAGCACTACCGTTTCGACTACCCGCTCGTGGGCAAGTTCAACGTCTCGAACATCATGCTGGCGTTCGGCATCGGCCTGCAGCTGGGCTACTCCGCCGAGACCATCGTGCAGGCGCTCTCCGAGGCGCCGCAGATCCCCGGCCGCCTACAGCGCGTGCAGGCCGAGCACGACGGCGGCGTGAGCGTCTACGTCGACTACGCCCACACGCCCGACGCGCTGGAGAAGGCCGTGGCCTCCGTCAAGAACATCACGAGCGGCCGCACCATCGTCGTGTTCGGCTGCGGCGGCGACCGCGACGCCACCAAGCGCCCGATCATGGGCCGCGCTGCGCTGGCGGGCGACCATGCGGTCGTGACGTCGGACAACCCGCGCACCGAGGACCCGCTCGCCATCATCGACGACATCGTCGCCGGCATGGGCGAGGGCGAAGGCCGCTACGACGTCGAGCCAGACCGCCGTGCCGCCATCGCCAAGGCCATCTCGCTGGCGCAGCCGGGCGACGCCATCCTTGTCGCCGGCAAGGGCCACGAGGACTACCAGCTCGTCGGCAGCGAGGTGCTGTCCTTCGACGACCGCGTCGTGGCGGCGGAAGAGCTCGAGCGCGCGTTCTCGTAGCGCGCGGGAAGGCAAGGTGATGTGTTCACATGCGGTTCGCACCGAGTGAAATACGTGATTGCACTGCAGGACGGTTCGTGGTCGAGCCGTCCTGTGCTGATACGGCCGTGACCGGCCTGACGTGGGATTCGCGTGCCGTCGCCCCGGGCGACGTCTACGTCGCCCTGCCGGGCGAGCGCGTCGACGGGCATGACTTCGCCGCCTCCGCCGTGCAGGCGGGCGCTGCGGGCGTGCTCGCGTCCCACGCTTTGGACGAAGCTGCGCTTGACGCCGTCCGCGCCGCGGGCGCCTTTGTCGTGGAGGTGGCGGACACCGCCCAGTCCGTGACGGACCTCGCCCGCGCATGGCGTGAGCGCCTCGCGGGTCGCGTGGTGGGCGTCACGGGGTCCACGGGCAAGACGTCCACGAAGAACCTCGTGCGCGACGTCCTGTCCGCGGCGTTCTCCACCGTGGCCACCGAAGGCAACCAGAACAACGAGCTGGGCGTGCCTAAGACGGTCCTGAACGCCCAAGAGGATACGCAGGCTGTCGTGGTCGAGATGGGCATGCGCGGCCTGGGGCAGATCGAAGAGCTCTGCTCGTTCGTGCGCCCGGAGGTGGGCGTCATCACGAACGTGGGGGAGAGCCACATCGAGCTGCTCGGCAGCCGCGAGAACATCGCTCGCGCCAAGGCGGAGCTCATCTCCGCGCTGCCCGACGGCACGGGCGTGGCGGTGCTCAACGCCGCTTGCCCCTATACGCCGCTCGTGCGCGAGGTCGCGCGCGTGGAAGAGCGCGGCATCCAGGTGGTGCTCTACGACGGCTCAGGCGACCCTGACCCCGAGGCGTCCGTCTACGCGCTCGACGTGGAGCTCGACGGCGAAGGCCGCCCGCGCTTCACGCTCTGCACGCCGCAGGGCAGCGCCGCGTGCGCGCTGCCGGTTCGCGGCCTGCACAACGTGCACAACGCGTGCGCCGCAGCCGCT
>CASEJD010000103.1 GCA_949288145.1 uncultured Coriobacteriia bacterium | reverse complement strand
GTGAACGCGGGCACCACCCGCACGCCGCCCGTGTCCGGGACGGACTGCGCCACCGCCTCGCTCTCCGCCGCCGTGGCGATCAGTCCCAGCTCGTCGCGCAGCCACTGGACGAGCGCGCCCGCCACGAACACGCTGCCCTCCAGCGCGTAGGCCGTGTCCGCGCCCGGCGGCACGGCCGCCAGCGTGGTGACGAGCCCGTTCGTGGAATGGCACGCGTTCGCGCCCGTGTTCATGAGCAGGAAGCACCCGGTGCCGTAAGTGTTCTTCGCTTCGCCCGCCTCGAAGCAGCACTGCCCGAACAGCGCCGCCTGCTGGTCGCCCGCCACGCCACGGATGGGAATGCCCTGCGGCACGCCCGGGTTCTCCGTCACGCCGAAATCGCCCGACGACGGGCGCACTTCGGGCAAGAGCGACGCCGGCACGCCGAACAGCTCCAACAGCCACGGGTCCCAGCGCATCTCGTGGATGTCGAAGAGCATGGTGCGGCTGGCGTTGGTGGGGTCGGTCGCGTGGACGCGCCCGTTCGTGAGCGTCCAGACCAGCCAGGAGTCCACCGTGCCGAACGCGAGCTTGCCCGCCTCGGCGTCCTCGCGGGCGCCCGGCACGTTGTCGAGAATCCACCTGATCTTGCTGGCTGAGAAGTACGGGTCGGGCACCAGGCCGGTCTTCTCTGTGATAGCGCGCGCCACGCCGGGGTCGGCGGTCAGCTCCTCGATGATGCCGGCCGTCCGCCGGCATTGCCACACGATAGCGTTGCACACCGGCTTGCCCGTCTCGCGGTTCCAGATGACGCACGTCTCGCGCTGGTTCGTGATGCCGATACTGTCGATGTCGCCGGGACCGAGGCCGTTTGCCACGAGCAGCTCCGTGAGCGCACCGAGCTGCGAGGATAGGATGTCGCGCGGGTCGTGCTCGACCCAGCCCGGCTGCGGGTAGAGCTGCGGGAACGGGTTCTGCGCGATGCCCGCAATGCGGCCCGCACGGTCCACCAGCACCGCGCGCGACGACGTGGTGCCCTGGTCGAGCGCGATAACGTACTTCTCCCCCATGGCTGACTCCTCGATCCGTCCAACATCATGGCGGCACTGTGAAAAAGGGGCAGGCACTTTTTCACATTCTACGCGTGCCCATGAGAAAACAGGACTGACCCGTTTTCCCATCGCCAACGAAAAATGGCATCCAGCGCGCGTTCTGCGCCGGATGCCATTTTATACAATGCGCCCTTCGCTCACCGGAGCGCCCGCGCCCTGGGCAGGGCGGCGCCTCAAGCAGCGGGGCAAACGGGTCGAAAGAACGCCCGCGTTACAGCTCTGCCTCCACGACCTTCGCGAGGCGCTCGCACACGCTGTTCGCGACGTCCTCGTCGGACGCCTCCACCATGACGCGCACGAGCGGTTCGGTGCCGGAGGTGCGGATGAGCACGCGGCCGTCCTCGCCCAGCTCCTCTTCGGCGACCTTCACGGCGGCCCACACCGGCGCGCAGTCCGGCAGGGCGTGCTTGTCCTGCACGCGCACGTTGATGAGGCGCTGCGGGAAGCGCGTCATGACGCGCGCCATCTCGCCAGCGGTCTTGCCCGCGCGACGGCACGCCGCCAGGAACTGCAGAGCGGTGACCAGTCCGTCGCCCGTGGAGTTGTACTCAAGGAAGATCATGTGGCCACTCTGCTCGCCGCCGAGCACGTAGCCCTTCTCGCGCATGCGCTCGAGCACGTAGCGGTCGCCCACCTTCGTCTGCTCGACCGCAATGCCCGCGTCGCGCATGGCGTGGACGAAGCCCAGGTTGCACATGACGGTGGACACCACGGTGTCGCCCGCCAGCAGCCCGCGCTCCTTGAGGTCGATGGCGCAGACGGCCTCGACCATGTCGCCGTCGATCTCGGCGCCCTCGGCGTCCACGAGCATCACGCGGTCGGCGTCGCCGTCGTGCGCGATGCCCACGTCGGCCCCGGACTCCTCCATGAGCTGGTGCAGCGGGCCCAGGTGCGTGGAGCCGCACTCCACGTTGATGTCGGTGCCGTCGAAGTCCTCGTTGATGGCGACGACCTCGGCGCCCAGCGCGCGCAGGGCCTCGGCGCTCGTGAGCGAGGAGGCGCCATGGCCCGTGTCGAGCGCGACCGTGAGGCCCTTGAAGTCGATGCCCGCGTCGGTCACGGTCTTCACGGCGTGGTCGATGTAAATCTGGCACGCGTCCTCCACCGGGATGGCCACGCCCACAGCGTCGCCCGCCGGCATCTGCTCGGCCGGCACGCCTTCGCGCACGATGACCTCGAACTCGTCCTCCACCGCGTCAGGCAGCTTGAAGCCCTGCGCGTCGAAGAACTTGATGCCGTTGTACTCCGGCGGGTTGTGCGAAGCCGAGATGACCACGCCCGCGTCGCACGCGAGCTCGCGCGTGAGCAGCGCCACGCCCGGCGTAGGGATGATGCCCGCCAAGAGCGCCGTGCCGCCCATGCTCATGACGCCGGCAGCCAGCGCGGACTCCAACATGTCGCCGGACAGGCGCGTGTCCTTGCCGATGAGGATGGACTTGCCCATCTTGATGACAGCCGCCTGGCCCAGGCGGAATGCCATCTCGCACGTCAGCTCCGTGTTCGCGACGCCGCGCACGCCGTCGGTCCCGAAAAGTCGAGCCATCGCTCACTCCTCTCTCATCTTGAAAAAGGCGCCCTGACCACCGGTCAGAGCGCCTTGGCTGTTCCGCCGTCCTGACGGACGGCGGAACCTCCTATTCGTCCTCGAGGTCGTCCTCGTCGTCCTCGTGCTTCAGGCTGAAGCCCAGGTCACCGACGGACCCCAGCAGCGCGTCGAGCTCTTCGATGTTGCGCTGGTAGGAGCGCGGCGGCAGGGCCTCGCCCAGCATGTCCTCGCCTTCGGTGTTGAAGGTCGGCGGCTCGTCGCCACCGATGAGGATGGTGTCGTCCGGGCTGAACACCATGTCGAGCAGTTGGCTCATGTCGTCGGTGGACGCGTTCAGGTCGTCCTGGATGACGTAGCCCAGGTCGTGCTCGTCAAGGCCGGCCTTGAGCTCTTCGATGGCCTTCGTGCCGATCCCCTCGATGCGCAGCAGGTCTTCCTCGGTGTGGCCCACGAGGTCCGCCACGGTCTCGATGCCCGCCTCGGAGAACTTGTTCGCCCAACGCTGGGACACGCCCAGGTCGTCGTAGATGTACAGGCGAGCGTCCTCGTCGGAGAGGTTCGCGGCGCGGTGGCCGACGGACATGTTGCCGAAGTAGCTGCTGTAGCTCGTGCCGCCGTTGGCGAGGTAGGCCTCGCTGTCGAGCGACCAGTCCTGCGGCTGCGGCAGCAGGCTCTCGATGTCACGCAGCTCGTCCGGCGCGAAGTCCGGCAGCGCCTCGGTGGAGGTGGCGTCGCCCACCGGCACGCCCTTGTAGGTCAGGCGCACGTCGTGGTAACGCTTGAGGCCCGTGCCCGCCGGGATCGGCTTGCCGATGATGACGTTCTCCTTCAGGCCGGCCAGGTGGTCCACCTTGCCCTCGATGGCGGCGTCGGTGAGCACCTTCGTCGTCTCCTGGAAGGAGGCGGCGGACAGCCAGGAGTCCGTGGCCAGGGAGGCCTTCGTGATGCCGAGCAGCAGCGGCTGGCCCACCGGAGGCTCCTTGCCCTCGGCGATGAGCTCGTTGGCGACATCTTCGAACTCGAAGCGGTTGACCTGGCGTCCCGGCAGGAAGTCGGAGTCGCCCGCGTCGAGCACCGCGATCTTGCGCAGCATCTGGCGCGCGATGACCTCGATGTGCTTGTCGTTGATGTCGACGCCCTGGGAGACGTAGACGCCCTGCACCTGGCTGACGATGTAGCGCAGCGTGGTGTTCGGGTCGGTCAGACGCAGCAGGTCGTGCGGGTTCACGGAACCCTTGGTCAGCTGCTGGCCGACCTTGACCTCGCACCCGTCCGTCACGCCCGGCAGCATCTGCGCGCGGGCGGAGACCACGTACTCGCGGAAGTTGCCTTCCTGGTCGTGGATCGTGAGCGTCTTGGAGTTCTTGTCGCCCGCGATCTGCAGCGTGCCCGCGATCTCGGCCAGGACCGCCTGGCCCTTCGGCTTGCGCGCCTCGAACAGCTCGGTGACGCGCGGGAGGCCGTGCGTGATGTCCTCGCCGGCGACGCCGCCGGTGTGGAACGTACGCATCGTGAGCTGGGTGCCCGGCTCGCCAATGGACTGGGCGGCGATGATGCCGACCGCCGTGCCGATGTTGACCGGGCGGCTCGTGGCGAGGTCCCAGCCGTAGCACTTCTGGCAGACGCCGTGCTCGGCACGGCACGTCATGATGGTGCGGATGGTCACCTCTTCGATGCCCGCGGCCTCGATCTGGCGCAGCTGGTCCATGGAGTCCAGGTACGCGCCGGCCTCGGCGAGCACCGTGCCGTCGGCGGCCACAACGTCGTCGAGCAGGCAGCGGCCGATGAGATTGGAGTCCAGGTCGCCCTTCTCGTTGTAGAGCGGGTAGGTCACGCCCTCGGTGGTGCCGCAGTCGAGCTCGCGCACGATGACGTCCTGCGCGACGTCGACAAGACGACGGGTCAGGTAACCGGAGTCAGCCGTACGAAGCGCGGTGTCGGCCAGACCCTTGCGGGCGCCGTGCGTGGAGATGAAGTACTCGAGCACGGACAGGCCCTCGCGGAAGTTCGCCTTAATCGGGCGGTCGATGATCTCGCCCTTCGGGTCGGACATAAGGCCGCGCATACCGGCCAGCTGACGAATCTGCTTGATGTTACCGCGGGCGCCGGAGTAGGCCATCATGTAGATGGGGTTGAAGCGGTCGAAGTTCGCGGACATGGCGTCGCCGACCTCTTCGTTCGCCTCGTTCCAGATGTCGACCACCTGCTTGTGGCGCTCGTCCTGGCTCATGAGGCCCATCTCGTAGTCCTCGTCGATCGCGGCGACGCGCTCGTCAGCGCGCGCGAGGATCTCGCCCTTGGTCGGCGGCACGGTCGCGTCGTAGACGGACACGGTGACGCCAGCGCGGGTGGCGTAGTGGAAGCCAGCGTCCTTCAGGCCGTCCAGGATCGGCGGCACCTCGGAGAGGCTGTAGCGGTTGCAGACGTCCTCGACCAGGCGGGAAATCTCCGTCTTGTTCATCTCGTAGTTCAAGAACGGATGCTCCTCGGGCAGCACCTGGTTGAAGGTGATGCGGCCGATGGTGGTCTGGATGCGCTCGCCGGCCTTGCGCTCCTCGTACTGGCCGAACGCGGTGGCAACCTGGGTGTCGCGCGACAGGCGCACCCAGATTTTCGCCTGCAGGTCCACGTCAGCGCGGGCGTCGTAGGCGTTCAGCGCGTCGGAGAAGTTGATGAACGCACGACCCTCGCCCGGGAACCCGTCGCGCGCGGCGGTCAGGTAGTACAGGCCGATGATCATATCCTGCGTCGGAACCGTCAGCGGACGGCCGTGAGCAGGCGATTTGATGTTATTCGCGGACAGCATGAGCACGCGGGCCTCGGCCTGCGCCTCGGCACCCAGCGGCACGTGCACGGCCATCTGGTCACCGTCGAAGTCAGCGTTGAACGCGGTGCAGACGAGCGGGTGCAGCTTGATGGCCTTGCCCTCGACGAGCACCGGCTCGAAGGCCTGGATGCCCAGACGGTGCAGCGTAGGAGCGCGGTTCAGCAGGACCGGGTGCTCCACGATGACCTCTTCGAGGACGTCCCACACGTAGGTGGCGCCACGGTCGACGGCGCGCTTGGCCGCCTTGATGTTGGCAGCGTACTCCAGCTCCACCAGGCGCTTCATGACGAAGGGCTTGAAGAGCTCGAGCGCCATCTGCTGCGGCAGGCCGCACTGGTGCAGCTTCAGGTTCGGGCCGACGACGATGACCGAACGGCCGGAGTAGTCGACGCGCTTGCCGAGCAGGTTCTGACGGAAGCGGCCCTGCTTGCCCTTGAGCATGTCGGAGATCGACTTGAGCGGGCGGTTGCCCGGGCCCGTGACGGGGCGTCCGCGGCGGCCGTTGTCGAACAGGGAGTCGACGGCCTCCTGCAGCATGCGCTTCTCGTTGTTGACGATGATCTCCGGGGCGCCCAGGTCCAGCAGGCGCTTCAGGCGGTTATTGCGGTTGATGACGCGACGGTACAGGTCGTTGAGGTCGGACGTGGCGAAGCGGCCGCCGTCGAGCTGCACCATGGGGCGCAGGTCCGGCGGGATGACCGGGATGACGTCGAGGATCATGTCGCTCGGCTTGTTCTCGGACTTCAGGAACGCGTCGACGACCTTCAGGCGCTTGATGGCCTTGGCGCGCTTCTGGCCCTTGCCGTTGGCAATGGTCTCGCGCAGCTCTTCGCCCACGGCCTCGAGGTCCATGGCGTCCAGCAGGTCGCGCACGGCCTCGGCGCCCATGCCGCCCGTGAAGTAGTCGCTGTAGTTGGTGCGCATCTCGCGATAGAGCACCTCGTCAGGAACGAGCTGCTTCGGCTCGATCTTCAGGAAGGCGTCGAACGCGTCGGAACGGAGCGCCTTGCGCTCGGTGAACTCCTCGTAGATGTCAGCGATCTCTTCCTCGACCTCTTCCGGGGTCATGCGCTCGTCGTCGTCGACCTCGTCGACGAACTCGTCGTCCTCGGGCACGTAGTCCACGGACAGCTTGCGCGTGGCCTCGATGAGGCGGTCGCGCTCGGCGTCGAGCTCTTCGAGGTCCGCGGCGAGCTCATCGCGCAGCTCGTCGACGTCCTCCTCGCGCGCCTCGCGGTCGACCGAGGTGATGATGGAGGAGGCGAAGTACAGGACCTTCTCCAGCTCCTTCGGCGGGATGTCGAGCAGGTAGCCCAGGCGAGAGGGCGAGCCCTTGAAGTACCAGATGTGGCTCACGGGCGCGGCCAGCTCGATGTGGCCCATGCGCTCGCGGCGCACCTTGGAGCGGGTCACCTCGACGCCGCAGCGCTCGCAGACGATGCCCTTGAAGCGGATGCGCTTGTACTTGCCGCAGGCGCACTCCCAGTCCTTCGTGGGACCGAAGATCTTCTCGCAGAACAGGCCGTCCTTTTCCGGCTTGAGCGTGCGGTAGTTGATGGTCTCGGGCTTCTTCACTTCGCCGCGGGACCAACCGCGGATGTCCTCGGCGCTGGCCAGCGAAATGCGGATCGCGTCGAAGTTGTTCACGTCGAAATCAGTGGTCATGCCTTACGCCTCCTCTCCGGTTCCGCCGATCAGCTCGTTTCCATCAAAATCAATGTCGGTGTTCATGCCACCCATCAGTTCTCCCAGTTCAGCAGCGATGCTCGCCAGGGCGTCGTTGCCTTCGTCGGCCTTCTTCTGCTCGGAGGCAGCGTGAGCCAGCGTGTCGAGCGGGCTCTCGTCAGGCCGCTTGGCGTCCTCTTCGTACTCGCGCGTCACGTCGATGATCTGGTGGTCGTGACCCTCCAGCTCGACGTTGAGGCACAGGGACTTCATCTCCTTGATGAGAACCTTGAAGGACTCCGGCACCTCGGCGGCGGGGATGTTCTCGCCCTTGACGATGGCCTCGTAGCTCTTCACGCGGCCCGACGTGTCGTCGGACTTGACGGTCAGGATCTCCTGCAGGACGTTGGAGGCGCCGTACGCGTAGAGCGCCCACACCTCCATCTCGCCGAAGCGCTGGCCGCCGAACTGCGCCTTGCCGCCGAGCGGCTGCTGCGTGATCAGGCTGTAGGGGCCCGTCGAGCGGGCGTGGATCTTGTCGTCGACCATGTGGCCGAGTTTCAGGATGTACGGGAAGCCCACGGTGATCGGCTCGCGGAACGGCTCGCCGGTGCGGCCGTCGTAGAGCGTCGTCTTACCGGTGCGGGACAGCTGCGGGACGAACTCGTCGCGCGCCATGTCGCCGTACTTCGCATGGTTGATGTTGATGAGGTTGCGGTTCGCCTTCTCGATGGCGTCGGCGATCTCGTCCTCCGTGGCGCCGTCGAAGACGGGCGTGGAGACGTGGATCGGGCCCTGGACCGGCTCAGTGGAGTCCGGATCGTCAGACCAGCCCCACTTCGCCGCCCAGCCAAGGTGGCACTCGAGCAGCTGACCGACGTTCATACGGGACGGAACGCCAAGGGGGTTCAGGATGACGTCGACCGGGGTGCCGTCGGCCATATAGGGCATGTCCTCGACCGGCAGCACGCGGGAGATAACGCCCTTGTTGCCGTGACGGCCGGAGAGCTTGTCGCCCTGCTGGACCTTACGCTTCTGAGCGATGTAGACGCGGACGAGCTCGTTGACGCCCGGAGCCAGGTCGTCGCCGGCCTCGCGCGAGGAGCGCACGATGCCGATGACGCGGCCGCCGGAGCCGTGCGGCACCTTGAGGGAGGTGTCGCGGACCTCGCGGGCCTTCTCGCCGAAGATGGCGCGCAGCAGGCGCTCTTCGGCCGTGAGCTCGGTCTCGCCCTTCGGGGTGACCTTGCCCACGAGCACGTCGCCCGGGAAGACCTCGGCGCCGATGCGGATGATGCCGTCGGCGTCCAGGTCGGAGATCATGTCCTCGGAGATGTTCGGGATCTCGCGGGTGATCTCCTCGGGGCCGAGCTTCGTGTCGCGCGCGTCGATCTCGTACTCGGAGATATGGATGGACGTGAGCAGGTCCTCGGCGACGACGCGCTCGGAGACGATGATGGCGTCCTCGTAGTTGAAGCCTTCCCACGGCATGTAGGCGATGAGCAGGTTCTGGCCCAGCGCCAGCTCGGCCTTCTCGCAGCTCGCGCCGTCGGCCAGCACGTCGCCCGCGGCCACTTCGTCGCCCTTGCGGACGAGCGGCTTGTGGTTGATGCAGCCGGACTGGTTGGAGCGCTGGAACTTCGGCACCAGGTACTCGTCGTACTCGCCGTCGTCGTTGAGCACGATGATGGTCTGGCCGTCCACGTAGTCGACGACGCCCGGGTTCTGGGCGACGAGGATCTCGCCGGAGTCGACCGCGATGCGGTGCTCGATGCCGGTGCCGACCAGCGGCGCGTGCGGGCGCAGCAGCGGCACGGCCTGGCGCTGCATGTTCGAGCCCATGAGGGCGCGGTTCGCGTCGTCGTGCTCGAGGAACGGGATGAGCGAGGTGGCGACGGAAACCATCTGGCGCGGCGAGACGTCCATGTACTGGACGTGCTCGGGCGCGACCTCGTCAGGCTCGCCGAAGGTGCCGTCCGGGCCCTTCGTGCGGCAGAGGATGCGCGCGGCCTTGTGGAAGGTGCCGTCGGCGTCGCGGTGGCCGAACTCGCGCGTCTCCAGGTCGAACTCGTCGTTGGCCTGGGCGATCGTGTAGTTCTCCTCCTCGTCGGCGGTCAGGTAGTCCACCTCGTCGGTGACCTTGCCGTCGACGACGCGGCGGTACGGGGTCTCGATGAAACCGTAGGGGTTCACGCGGGCGTAGGTGGCCAGCGAGCCGATCAGGCCGATGTTCGGGCCTTCAGGCGTCTCGATGGGGCACATACGGCCGTAGTGGGAGGTATGGACGTCGCGGACCTCGAAGCCGGCGCGCTCGCGCGACAGGCCGCCCGGGCCCAGTGCGGACAGACGGCGCTTGTGCGTGATGCCCGCGGCCAGGTTCGCCTGGTCCATGAACTGGGACAGCTGGGAGGAGCCGAAGAACTCCTTGATGGCCGCCACGATGGGACGGATGTTCACGAGGGACTGCGGCGTGATCTCGTCCGGCTCCTGCATGCTCATGCGCTCGCGCACGACGCGCTCCATGCGGGAGAGGCCGATGCGGAACTGATTCTGGATGAGCTCGCCCACCGTGCGGATGCGGCGGTTGCCGAAGTGGTCGATGTCGTCGGTGGTGAAGCCTTCCTGGCCGTCGTGCAGGGCGACGATGTAGCGCATGGTGGCCACGATGTCCTCGTTCGTGAGCGTGGAGGACTCGTTGTCCGGATCGAAGCCGAGCTTCTTGTTCGTCTTGTAACGGCCCACCTTGGCCAGGTCGTAACGCTGCGGGTTGAAGAACAGGCCCTCGAGCAGCGTACGGGCGGAGTCGATGGTCGGCGGCTCGCCGGGGCGGAAGCGGCGGTACAGCTCGATGAGCGCCTCTTCCTTGGTGGTGGCGGGGTCGCGGTCGAGCGTGCGCAGCACCATCTCGGAGCTGCCGAGCAGCTCGATGATCTCCTCGCGCGTCTCGGCCAGGCCCAGGGCGCGCAGCAGCAGCGTCGCCGGCTGCTTGCGCTTGCGGTCGATGCGGACGGAGAGGATGTCACGCTTGTCGGTCTCGAACTCGAGCCACGCACCGCGGCTCGGGATGACCTTCGCGTTGTAAATGATCTTGTCGGAGGTCTTATCGCGCTCGGCGGCGAAGTAGACGCCCGGCGAACGGACGAGCTGGCTGACCACGACGCGCTCGGTGCCGTTGATGATGAACGTACCGCGCTGCGTCATGAGCGGGAAGTCGCCCATGAAGACTTCCTGCTCCTTGATCTCGCCGGTCTCGCGGTTGACGAAGCGAATCTCCGCGAACAGCGGCGCCTGGTAGGAGACGTCCTTCTCCTTGCACATGTCGACGCTGTACTTCGGCTCGCCGAACTCGTGCTTGCCGAACTCGACGTACATGTCCTTGGTCGTGCTCTCAATCGGACAGATGTCCGCGAACGCCTGGGACAGGCCCTCGGTCTTGAACCACTGGAAGCTGTCCATCTGGATAGCGATCAGGTTCGGCACGTCCATGACGTCGGGGATCTTCGCGAAGCTTCTGCGATTCCGGTAAAGGCCGGTGTGACCGGCGGTTTTTCCTTGCGCCACGAGGCTTCTCCTCCTTCGTGAAAATCAACGATTTTGCGAAAAAGTCGCAAGTTCTAAAAATACGAGCCTGTCAAGGAGGAGTCAAGAAAAAGTTTTACGAAATATGGTAATTTCCTGTGCTTTTGGGCATTCACCTGGGTCTTTGCGGTTGTGGAAATCGGGCTGTCGGGGACAATCTAGGCCGTTTCCGCCTCGCCTGCCGACGTGGCGAGCAGCTCCACGATGGACTCGCCTGCGAGCAGGCCGCTCGCAGCGCAGGCGGACAAGCCGTCGCGCGTACCCATGGCGGCGGCGCCGCAGCAGAACACGTTCTCGACCGGCGTGCCGTCGGATGCCAGCACAAGCCGCGAGCGCTCGTCCACGTGAGCGCCGCCGCGCGTACGGTAGCGCTTCGGGAAGAGCTTCACGGCGTAGAACGGCGCAGCGAGCGACGCCAGGAAGTGCGTCTTGCCCTGCTCGCCGTCGGCGCCCGCGCGCACCGCCTCGTCGTAGGAGG
>CASEJD010000102.1 GCA_949288145.1 uncultured Coriobacteriia bacterium | reverse complement strand
TGCGGAGGCTGGCGAGGGCTCGACCGCCGAAGCGCGCGATGTCGACGCTCTCGTGGAGGGCGCGGCGCTCGATGCGGGCGCCGTCGAGGTCGAAGCGGGCACGGTGACGGTGACCGCCGAAGCGCGCGCCGCCAACGTGGACGCCACGCTTGCCAGCACGCGCGCGTCGGGCCTGGTGACCGGCCTGTCTGACGAGTTCAAGTATTTTGCGAAGTACGAGAGCAATCGAAATTACGATCAAGGATTCTCCTCGGGCGACGAGTACCACGCGATGGGGTACTACCAGTTCGACAATCGCTACACGCTGCAGGCATTCGTGCAGTACTGCTACGCGTACGATTCCGCAACGTTCGCCATGTTCGCGTTCGCGAACGACCCGTCGGTCGATTTCGCCAGCTCCGACATGTACGACTACGCGCAGGGCAAGCTCACGCCGCTCGGCCAGCAGATCGAGGACGCGTGGCATGCCGCCTACCAGGCCAACCCGGGGTTGTTCGCTAACCTGCAGGACACGTACGCGTACGACAACATGTACATGCCGGCTGAGAACTACCTGGCAAGCCGGGGCGTCGACATCTCCGGTCGCGCGGACTGCGTGCGCGGCATGTGCTGGGGCCTCTACAACCTGTTCGGCGCCGGTGGATGGCGCCGGTTCGTGGGCGGCACGTTCGGTGGCGTGTACTACGAGGGCTGCGGCTTGTCGAACGACATGTCCGACGTGGAGTTCGTCGTGACGCTCGCGCAGTACGTCATCGACAAAAACGGCGAGTTCCTCCCCTCATCGCCCTATATCTGGAGCTACCAGAATCGCTATACCAACGAGATGGAAGAATGCCTGGGCTACCTGCCAGACCTGGTCAACGGCGCCTGGTACATGGAGGCGGTCAACTACGTGAAGGCGAACGGGCTCATGAGCGGCTACTCGGGCTATCCGCTCGACGGCCGGTTCGGGCCGGAGGACCGCATCACGCGCGCGCAGATCGCCGCGGTGCTGTACCGCTATGTCACGGGCGGCGCGTCGGACGGGTACTACGCCGGGCTCGACCGCTTCGACGACGTGGCGGACGGCTCGTGGTATGAGGCTGCCATCAACTGGGCGGCGCAGGCCGGCATCGTGAACGGCTACGGCAGCTCCTTCGGTCCGGACGACTACGCGACGCGCGAGCAGGTCGCCACGATCATCGCGCGCACGGCGCAGTATTTCGGCTGGGACATCACGTCCCACACCGGCAATATCTGGTCGTTCCCGGACGCCAGCAGCATGGCCTCGTACGCTGTCGACGGCATGGCATGGTGCAACGACCATGGCATCATCTCCGGCAGCTCCAACTCTGACGGCTCGCTGACCCTCAGCCCGCAGCGCTCGTGCACGCGCTCGCAGTTCGCGAAGATGGTCATGGTGCTCACGCGCGACGTGCTGTAAGGCATGGTCGGGCCCCTGGTGGGGCAACGGCGCGGAATGCGGCAATCGCTGTCCTTCGGTGGCGGCCGCGATGCGCAGGTATCTCGAAGGCTGGCTTCGGCATGTGCCGGAGCCAGCCTTCTTCGTGCAGGGCGTTGGCGCAGCCGCGCTTCCTTGACGATTTCCTGAAGTCGCGCATCCTGTGGTATCATGCGAACAAATGTTTGTGCAAGCACGAAGCGAACGGAGCGCATGGAGCGGATCATCCTTGGCATAGACCCAGGCCTGGCGAACACGGGCTGGGGCGTCGTGCACCAGGACGGCGGGCGCTTGTCCTGCATGGCGTACGGGTGCGTCTCCACCACACCGGACGTGGAGCTGGCGTACCGCCTGAAAAAGATCCGGGACCAGGTGGCGGCTGTCATCGCACGGTTCCAGCCGGACTGCGTGGGCATCGAGACCGTGTGGTTCGGCCAGAACATCACAGCCGCGTTCGCCACGGGCCAGGCGCGTGGCGCGGCCCTTGTCGCCTGTGCCGAGGGAGAGGTCGCGGTGGGGGAGTTCACGCCGCGCCAGATCAAGCTGGCGGTGGTGGGCACCGGCTCGGCCAGCAAAGAGCAGGTGCAGTACATGGTGCAGCATTTGCTGAAGTTGCCGGAGCCGCCGCGGCCCGACCACGCGTCGGACGCGCTGGCGGCGGCCATCTGCTACGCCACGCACCGGGACTGACGCCGCCGCAGCGCTGGAGTCGCCTCATGAGGCATGATGACGTGAGCGCTCGTGCGCCCAAGCGCGGGTCGTTCGCATGATGGATAGGAGCGAAATGATCGCGTTTTTGAACGGCACGGTTGCCGCAGTGTCGGAGGACACGGCGTTCATCGAAGTGAACGGCGTGGGCTTCGCTGTGGGCATGTCCGCCCAGGCGCTCTCGCGCCTGCCGGAGAAGGGCTCGCGCGTGCTCGTGCACACCTACCTGCAGGTGCGCGACGACGGTATGTCGCTCTACGGGTTCTTGAGCCAGCAGGAAAAGGCCTTCTTCGAGCGGCTGATCGGCGTCTCGGGTGTCGGCCCGAAGGTGGCGCTCGCGGCGTTGTCGGTCTTCTCTCCGGAGGAGCTGGCGAAGGCCATTGCCGCACAGGACACGGCGCAGGTCTCGCGCATTCCCGGCGTGGGCAAGAAGACGGCGCAGCGCATCATCCTGGAGCTCCAAGGCTCGCTCGACGACGTGATGCCGGGGCAGACCTCGGCGTTCGCAGCGCGCGTGTCGCAGGATTTGACGGGCGCTCGCGAAGCGCTCTTGTCCATGGGCTTCACCTCGGCGGAGGCGGAGCTCGCGCTCAAGGACGCGCCCGAGTCGGCCGACGAATCGGGGCTGTTACAATATGCGCTCAAACGATTGGGCTCGCTTTCGTAGGCGCGGCTAGGCTCGCGCGGTAAGGACGTGACGTGGCACACGACGTGGAGATCGAAGGAATGCTGTTCGAGGCGGGGGCCGACCAAGGCCGCTCGCCGCGCGCTCGCACGGTCACGGCCGAGCTCACCGAGGACGACCTTGCGCTCGACCGCAGCCTTCGCCCGAAGATGCTGGCGGACTACCTTGGCCAGACAAAGGTGAAGGAGAGCCTGTCCATCCTTATTGAAGCGGCGCGCGGCCGCCACGAGACGGTGGACCACATCCTGTTCTCGGGCCCGCCCGGCCTGGGCAAGACCACGCTCGCCACGGTCGTCGCGAACGAGCTCGGCTCCAACATCAAGACCACGAGCGGCCCTGCCATCGCCCGCACGGGCGATCTGGCAGCCATCCTCACGAACCTTGAAGAGGGCGACGTCCTCTTCGTCGACGAGATCCACCGCCTGAACCGCATGGTGGAAGAGGTGCTGTATCCGGCGCTCGAGGACTTCGCGCTCGACATCGTGGTGGGCAAGGGCCCGGCGGCGCGATCGATCCGCTTGGAGCTGCCGCGCTTCACGCTCATCGGCGCCACCACGCGCACGGGCCTTCTGACCGGCCCGCTGCGCGACCGCTTCGGCATCGTGTACCGCCTGGACTACTACACGCCCGAAGAGCTGGCGGACATCGTGCAGCGCTCGGCGGCCATTTTGGACGTCGCCATCGACCGCGAAGGCGCGCTCGAGGTGGCGCGCCGGTCGCGCGGCACGCCACGCCTGGCGAACCGCCTGCTCAAGCGCGTGCGCGACTGGGCGCAGGTCAAGGGCTTCGCCATCATCGACGAAGACTGCGCGGCGCAGGCGCTCAGCTTCTTCGAAGTGGACGATTTGGGCTTGGATGCGGCGGACAACCGCCTGCTTGAGATTCTCACGAAGCGCTTCGCGGGCCGCCCGGTGGGGCTCACCACGCTCGCCTCGGCGCTCTCGGAAGACCCGGACACGGTGGAGGACGTCTACGAGCCGTACCTCATGCAGCAAGGCCTTATGGTGCGCACGCCGAAAGGCCGCCAGGCCACGGCGCGCGCCTTCGAGCACGTGGGGCTCGTTCCCCCGGAGGAATAGGAAGGACCGACATGCTTCAGCAAGACTATCTGATGCGCATGATCATGCAGCTCATCCAGGGCATCCGCAAGAGCATGCGCCGCGCGGTGGACGAGAAGGACCCCGAAGCGGCGGCCGACATGCTCGAGGCCACCGTGGGCGAGGCCACCGAGCTCGACGGCGCGGTGTTGCTGTCGCTCTCGCCGGAGAGCATCGCCTCGGTGGTGCAGATCTCGGGCACGGAGCCGCGCGTGGTGGAGTACATCTGCCGCACGCTCATGCTCGAGGCGGACTACCTGCGCGACGCCGGCAAGGCGGAGAAGGCCGCCCTGCGCGAGCAGCAGGCCCTCGCGTTGGCGGATGCGTACGGCGTGGACCTCTCCGGCCTTACGCTCACGGACGAGGAGTTTGAGGAATTCTTCGAGCAGACGGCCGTGAGGTAAGCTTGATTTCGAGGCAGATTCGGGGTTCGATCTCGAGCACGATTTCCACACATTCCGAATAGTTCGTATGAAATTACGAGTAAATACGAACGACGGTGTCGGAGCATGCAAAATTGTAGCTCTGTTCAGGCAAAACTGGTGTTAGAGTGAGGCCAGGCCCGAGGGAGGGCCGCGCGCCCATGGGCACCCGGGCGCTCGGAATGCTCACCCCGGCGGCAGTCGGGAAGAAAGAGGCTACGATGGCTGAAGGCACTGTCAAATGGTTCAACCCCGAGAAGGGATACGGCTTCATCACGCGTCCGGACGGCGACGATCTGTTCGTCCATTTCTCGGAGATCAAGATGGACGGGTTCAAGACGCTCGATGAGGGGGCGGCGGTCTCGTTCGACGTGACGGAGGGCCAGAACGGCAAACTCCAGGCGTCCAACGTTGTCCGCCTGTAGCAGGCCATCGAACGCTGCGTGGGTTTTCCGCGCCGCCATATCATCAGGATCGAACGGGGCTTTCGGGTCCCGTTTTTTGCGCCCTGGGCCAATGCGCATATAATGGGCGACCGTACATCGTCGCGCGCCTTGCGCGCCATCACGCCGACCGAAGGACCGCACGCTCGCATGAAGACTTCCGATTTCGACTACGACCTGCCCGAGGAGCGCATCGCGCAAGAGCCTGCGCCTGTGCGCGACGCCTGCAAGATGCTCGTCATGGACCGCCAGACCGGCGAGCTGGAGGACCGCATCTTCCGCGATATCGAGGAGTACCTGCGCCCGGGCGATGTGCTCGTGGCGAACGAGACGCGCGTCATGCCGGCGCGCCTGCTGGGCGCGAAGCGCGGCACAGGCGGCGCTGCCGAGGTCTTCCTGCTGCGCGAGCGCTTCGGCATCGAGCCGAAGACGGACAAGAGCGCGCTGTGGGAGGTGCTCGTGCGCCCCGGCAAGCGCCTGAAGCCCGGTGCCGTGGTGGACTTCGCCGGCGCCGACGGCTCCGTCGCGCTCACGGCGGAGATCGTCGATTGGGTGGAGGACGCCGAGCGCGGCGAGCGCCTCGTGCGCCTGACCACGGAGCTGCCCTCGCTTGACGAGGCGCTCCATGCCGTCGGCCACACGCCCCTGCCGCCCTACATCAAGAACTACGTCGGTGACGAAGAGCTGTACCAGACCGTCTACTCTAAGGAGGAGAAGAGCGCCGCGGCGCCCACCGCGGGCTTGCACTTCACACCCGAGCTCATCGAGCGCCTCAAGGCAAAGGGCGTGCGCTGGGAGACGGTCGAGCTGGAAGTGGGCTTGGACACGTTCCGCATCGTGGACGAGGAGAACGCGGAAGACCACGCCATGCACACCGAGCGCTACACCGTGCCGCAGCGCACGATCGACGCGATCCACGAGGCGCACGCCAGCGGCGGCCGCGTGATCGCCGTGGGCACCACAAGCGTGCGCAGCCTTGAGAGCGCATGGGACGCCGAGGCGGGCGACATCACGCCGCGCGAGGGCGCAAGCACGTCACTCTTCCTGCTGCCGGGCAGCACGTTTCATGTGGTGGACTGCCTGATCACGAACTTCCACGTACCGCGCTCGACGCTCATGATGCTGGTCTCGGCGTTCTCAAGCCGCGATTCCATCATGGCGGCCTACCGCCACGCCATCGACAACGAGTACCGCATGCTGAGTTTTGGCGACGCCATGTTCATTGTGCAGCGATAGGGCAGGGCGGGGCCGTTCGGTTTGCCCGGCCTGGAAGCGCACCGTATAATGGGGGCATTCGCAAAACCGTTAGATAATCAAACGAATTGACGCGCGCCCCGGGGACGTTCCGGGAGGCGTGCGCGGACAAGGAGCAAACATGGGCTGCACGCTGATCGGCTGCGGAAAGGCCATTCCCGCCCTGGAGGTGCAGAACGACGAGCTCAAGGCGCTTGTCGACACGAACAACGAGTGGATTGTCACGCGCACCGGCATCGAAAGCCGCCATATCGCGCTCGAAGAGACGAACATCGACCTGGCGGAGCGCGCGGCGCGCGAGGCACTTGGCTGGGACGAGGGCGGCTGGGCCGAGCGCCGCGTCGAGCCCGAGGATGTCGACCTCCTCATCTTCTGCACCATCACGGCCGACCATCTGGTCCCCTCCGCGGCGAGCGAGCTGCGCATGCGCCTGGGCCTGCCGAACGCCATCGCCTTCGACCTGAACGCCGCGTGCACGGGCTTCGTCTACGGCGTGACCGTGGCCGAGTCGCTCATGGCGGCCTCCGCCGCCGACGTGCCGGGCGCCGCGGGCCGCAACAAGGTGCGCCGTGCGCTCATCGTGGGCTCCGAGCGCCTGAGCCGCATCACCGACTGGGCCGAGCGCAGCACATGCGTGCTCTTCGGCGACGGCGCGGGGGCGGGCGTCCTGGAGTGGAGCGACGAGCGCGCGGGCGTGCTCGGCATGCACCTGGTGAACGAGGACGACCCCACGGGCGCGCTGGTCTGCCCGCTCGAGTTCGACATGCCGGCGCCGTTTGCCGCATCCGGCGTGGATCCGGAGGCTGACGCCGAGGCTGCGCTGCGCGATGCGGCCGGCAACCCGAAGCAGGCTATCACCATGAATGGCCAGGCCGTGTTCAAGTTCGCGGCACGCGCCATGGCAGACGCCGTGACCTGCGTGCTGGACAACGCGGGGCTGGCGCTCGACGACATCGCGTGCATCGTGCCGCACCAGGCGAACGAGCGCATCGTGAAGTTCGCTGCGAAGAAGCTCGACTGCGACATGGACAAGTTCCACCTCTGCATCGCGCACGCCGGCAACACGTCCGCCGCGAGCGTGCCGCTGGCGCTGGCCGACGCCTACGAGTCCGGCCGCATCAAGCAGGGCGACAAGGTGGTGCTCGTCGGCTTCGGCGGCGGCTTCACCTCGGGCGCCCTCGTCTACGAGGCGTAACAAGCGCTCTGCCCGAGCATCAGGCACGATCACGCCCCGCTCCACCGGCGCTTTAAGCGCTAGGTGGAGCGGGGCTTTTCTCGTCCTATGCCTCGTCGTTCGCGCGCGCTGCCGCCTTGCGCTGCTCACGCAGGGCCTTGAGCACGGCGTGCTTGCGGGCCTGCGCCTCGTCGTAGGCGGCGCGTTCGGCCTTGCGCTTCGCGCGGGCCGCCTCCTCTGCCGCACGCTCTTCGGCGTGCGCCGCCTGCTCGAGCACCGTGCTCTCGTCGATGCCATCGGCGGGACGGATGGCGACCACGTCGAAGGTGCCGTTGGTGAGGGTTCCCGTCTTGTCGAAGACCACCGTGTCGACCTTCGCGAGCAGCTCGAGATAGTTCGA
>CASEJD010000101.1 GCA_949288145.1 uncultured Coriobacteriia bacterium | reverse complement strand
TGCCGCGACCGCGCGGCGTCCACGGCGGCGCGCGAGCGAGGCCGCCATCTGCGCGCATGGCCCCGGCCCTTCGCGCCGGCGTCCTCTCCGCTGAAATACTTCCGGTCCTGCTCGTCCACATCCAGCCGCCTGCGGCAGAGGTACGCCAGCAGCAGGCATGCCAGCGTGGCGCCCGCTAGTCCCGCTGCCACGACGGCCATCAGGAGCCTCCTTCCTTCGCGGGCGTGGAGCCCACCTCGTGGCGGTCGAAGAACCACGAGGGGTTGTAGGCAACGCCCCACGACTCGATGCGGTTGCGCACGCGTTCGGGTTGGAACCCCGCGCCCACGAACGCCCCGCTCACACGGCCTCCCGGCAACAGCGGGCCCTGCTCGAAGGAGAACAGCTCCTCGAGCGAGATGACGGGCCCCTCCATGCCGGCAACAGCGTTGACGGACAGGATCTTGCGCGTGCCGTCCAGCATGCGCCCGATGACCACCACCACATCCACCGCCTGCGCGATCATCTTGCGCACGGTGGCGGCGTCGTAGCCGCTTGAGGACTTCAGCAGCATGGTCTCCAGGCGCGAGAGCGCCGTCTGGACGTCGTTGGCATGGATGGTGGTGAGCGAGCCGTCGTGGCCCGTGGTCATGGCGTTGATGATCTCGAGCGCTTCCACGTCGCGCACCTCGCCCACCACGATGCGGTCGGGGCGCATGCGCAGTGCGTTCTTCACCAAGTCGTGGATGGTCACCTCGCCCTTGCCCTCGATGTTTGGCGGGCGGCTTTCCAGCGACACCAGGTCGTCCTGCTTGAGCTGCAGCTCGGCGGCGTCCTCCACGGTCACGATGCGCTCGTGCGCGGGGATGAACGCGGAGAGCACGTTGAGCAGGGTGGTCTTGCCCGAGCCGGTGCCGCCCGCCACCACGATGCTGCAGCGGCCCGACACGGCCGCCGCCAGGAACGCCAGCATGGCCGGCGAGAGCGTCTCTGCCGCCAGCAGGTCCAGCGCGCTCATGCGGTCTTTCGCGAACTTCCTGATAGTGAGCGCCGTTCCGTTGACGGCAAGGGGCGGGATCACGGCGTTCACGCGGCTGCCGTCGGGCAGGCGCGCGTCCATGAGGGGGCTGGCGTCGTCGCAGCGGCGGTTCACGCGGGTGCCAATGCGGTCGACGATGCGGCGCAGGTGCGCCTCGTCGTCGAAGCGCACGCTCGGCTCCGGCTCCATCCGCCCGTCGCGCTCCACGTAGACCTTCCACGGGCCGTTCGCCGCGATCTCGGTGACCGAGTCGTCGGCCAACAGGCCCTGCAAAGGCCCGAAGCGCAGGAAGTCGTCGGCTATCTCGCGGGAGAGCGCCGCCTCGTCCAACGCGGAGAGTTCGGGGGACGCCGCCAGGTACGCGCTGAGCGACTCGCCGATGAGCGCGGTCACGCGCGCCTCGTCCGGCGCTTCGCCCAGGTCCGCCACGCGCGCGGACACGTCTTCCTGCACGCGCGCCTTGAGCTTCGAGACGGCTGCGCGGGATTCCGCCTCTGTCCATGCCCGCTCGCGCAGTCCGCTCATAGCGCACCTCCTTCCGCGGCGTCGCTCGCGCTAGCCGTTTCGCCGACGCCGCTTCCGCCCGCTTCCGCGGCTGCCGCTTGCGCAGCCGCCTCTTCGGCCAGCACGTCGGCCGCAGCGCGCATGGTCAGGCGGACGGGCGCCAATTGTTGGGCCGCTTGGATGGCGGCGGCGTCCTCCGGAGAGACCTGCACCGTGACGGTGGCGTACTCCTCCAGCGTCTCGGACAGGCTCGAGTCCACCGCCACCACCTTCGCGCCCTCCACGATGGCTCGCCCTTCGGAGAGCACGTCCACGCGGTCGCCATGGCGCACAAGGCCGGCCAGGCCCGTCTCGGCGTCCACGGCCACGGAGATGGCGCGGCTGCCCGTCTCAAGCGCGCCCGCCAACGAGGCGGCAGCGTCCGAAGCGGCCAGGGCTCCTAACGTGACCTGTCCGTTCGCGGGGATCGGCTCCACGGCCAGCTTGCCAGCCGCCTCCTCCCGCGTGCTAACCGCGCCCTCGGCCGCAAGGGACGCAGGCACATCCCGCACCGTCAGCATGTCCGCTTCGAGCACCGTGCCCGCCGCAATGGCCTGTACGGCCGTGCAGACAGGCACCGTCTCGGCGTCCACCGACGAGAGCTGCGCCTGCGCGCTGGCGAACGTGGCCAGGGCGAACACCACGGCGCCCAAGGCCAGCGCCCCCAGCACCGCCGCCGC
>CASEJD010000100.1 GCA_949288145.1 uncultured Coriobacteriia bacterium | reverse complement strand
GGCGGAGGGCGCCCTCTCCTCGTTCATGCCCTACGACGCGGGCGGCGAGGTGCGCTTCGACCCCTCGCCCGACGAGGCGGTGAAGGCGCGGCCGTTCATGGAGCCCGCGGGGACGCTCCCGGACTGGGTGGCGGGCATGGCGCCCGCGCGGGCGGCGTCGCCCGCGTTCCGGTGCGTGATGGCGGCGAGCTTTGCCTCCGTGCTGGTGGCGCTGCTCGGCGTGCAGACCTTCATCGTGTACCTGTGGGGCAGGAGCCGCAGCGGCAAGACGCCGACGCTCAAGGCGGCGGGCAGCGTCTGGGGCGACCCGACCGAGGGCTCGGACTCCTACTTCCGCACCTTCGCGGACACGCCCAAGAGCATCGTGCGCGCGGCGGCGCTCTTCCACGACATCCCCGTCATTATCGACGAGCTGCAGAGCAAGGGGGCGCCGGGCGGGCAGGCCTCCAAGCGCCAGATCGTGGAGGACCTGCTCTACTCGCTCTCGCTCGGGCACGAGCGCGGGGCGCTGAACTCCGACCGCTCCATGATGCGGGCGGGCTCTTGGCGCAGCCTCACGATAGCCACGGGCGAGATCCCCATCGTGGGCGAGTCCACCCAGCAGGGAGCCGCCAACCGAACGCTCGAGCTCAACGCCGAGCCCTTCTCCGACGTGAGGGCCGCGCAGGGAATGCACCATCTGGTCTCCGCGCAGCACGGCACGGCGGGGCGCGCCTTTGTCGAGGCGCTGCGGCGCAACCCCGCCGAGTTCTACGCCCGGCAGTTCGCGCAGGTGCGCGACTCGGTCGCCTCGATCGCGTGCGGACACCCGCAGGCGGACAACATCGCGCTGCTCGCCTTCGCGGACGCGCTCGCGGAGTTCTACGTGTTCTCGCCGGGAAGCGGCTGGCAGGGCTGCCTGGACTCCTCGCTCACGATGGCGGTGTGGGCGCTCGGCAACGCGACGGGCGCCGAGGGCGGCGACACCGACCTCAAGGCCATCCAGTTCGTGGCCGAGTGGCTTGTGGGCAACCGCATCCACTTCGACGACTACTGCGAGAACGACCGCCTGGAGCGCTGGGGCGCGGTCGAGGACAAGACCTGCGCGACAGGTTATCTCTGGTACGTGTTCTCGAGCGTGCTCGACCGGGCGCTCGCGGGCGCGAACTACGACCGGGCGAAGACCCTTCGCCGCATGGAGGAGGAGGGGCTGCTCGTCTGCGACTCGGGGCACCGCTATACCAAGCAGAAGCGGTTCCGCAACGCGGGGCGCGTCTACTGCGTCTGCATCGACAACGAGGCGCTGGAGGCGTTCCTGGAGCGGGCTGCCACGGGCGCCGGCGCGGCCGTCATCGCGTCTCAAGGCGGCGAGCCATGTTGAGACGGGGCTTGAGACGGCCGTACCGGCTGGTGAGGATGGAGGTTTATGGCGGGCGTCTCAATGTCATGACGGGAACGAGGAACAAGGCCGCACCGCGCGCGGGCGCACGCGCGCGCACGGGCGCGAGGGGCTCTGGCGGCGGGGCGCTTGAGACGTTGAGACGGCTGGCGTTTTCGCTGGCAGGCGGGCTGCTTTCCGTCTCAAGGGCGCGGCGCGGGCGCGATGGCGCGCGGCGCTCGAGCATGAGACGCGACGGGAGGGGGCGCGGATGAGCTGGTGGACGGAGGAGCAGGACGACGTCCTGCGCGAGGTGAGCTTCAGGGGCGCCGCCTACGCGGCGGCCGAGATCGAGCGGCGCTGCGGCGTCGCCCACTCCGTGCGGGCCGTGGAGATGCGCGCGTCGCGGATTCACTGCTCGCTGGCGATCCAGACGGTGTGCCCGCAGTGCGGCGCGGTGGGCGTGAAGATCAACCGGCAGACCGGGATGTGCCCGCTCTGCACCGAGCGCTACCACCTGGAGCAGGAGCGCGCCTTCAACGAGCAGCTGGAGCGCGAGCGCGCCGCCTGCGAGCGGTCGGACGAGCTCGCCGACGTGCGGCGCGAGCGGGACAAGATGCGGCAGCGCAACAGCCGGCTGTGCAGGAAGTACGGGCTCAAGGGGAAGCGGGAGCGTCGCTAGGCGATAGAATACGGGGGAAGGCGGAGCACGCCCCGACGGAAAACGACGGGACACGGCTCCGCCTTTTCCATGCCTTTGTGACGTGACGTGAGAATCCACCGTGAGAGAACCAACGAGTTTCACGGGGGTGATACGCATGGCAAGGCGTCCGAAGCTGACGCAGGAGATGGTTGACGAGGCGATCCGCCTCAAGGCGGACGGCCTTTCCAACGGCGACATCGTCTGCGCCCTGGGGATCCACGAGTCCACCTTCTACCGCTGGATCGGCGAGCCCAAGACGAAGCTGCAGCGCGAGTTAAGCGAGGGACTAAAAAAGGAGGAGTCGGCGTTCAAGCGGACGCTGCTCACGACCATCCGCTCGGCGGCCCTGGCGAGGAACCAGTACTGGACGGCCGCGGCGTGGCTGCTCGAGCGCAAGTACCCCGACGAGTTCGGCAAGGCGGAGCGCCAGCGCGACGACGCGAGGGCCGACGCCGCGCCGAAGATCGTGCTCGGCGTGGTTGCGCAGCCGGTGCAGCAGACCCTGCCGCTGGACGGGCTCGGCGAGGGCGGCCCGAATGGTTGACGCCTCCTCGCTCGTCATCCCGCGCTTCCACGACGTGCTCGGCGACGTCATGGCGCACGGCCACACGCACTACTGGCTCCACGGCGGGCGCGGCTCCACGAAGTCGAGCTTCATCAGCGTGTGCATCGTCCTTCTCCTCCTGCTGAACCCCGAGGCGAACGCGGTGGTGGTGCGCAGGTTCTCGAACACGCTGCGCGACTCCGTGTTCTCGCAGATGACGTGGGCGATCGCGGCTCTGGGGCTCGACGCGTGGTTCCGCGCGCGCATCTCTCCGATGGAGCTGACCTATTTACCGACCGGGCAGCGCATCGTGTTCCGCGGAGCCGACGACCCGCTGAAGCTCAAGGGCGTGAAGTTCACGCGCGGCTACGCGGCGGTGATCTGGTTCGAGGAGCTCGACCAGTTCGACGGCATCGACGCGGTGCGGAGCATCCTGAACTCGCTTCGGCGCGGCGGCGACGACTTCTGGATCTTCTACAGCTACAACCCGCCGAGGACGCTGTGGTCCTGGGTGAACCGCGAGGAGCTGGAGCGGGAGCGCAGGGCTGACACGCTCGTGCGGCAGAGCTCGTACCTGGACGTCATCGAGAGCCACCCGGAGTGGCTGGGCGCTCCGTTCATCGAAGAAGCGGAGTACCTGCGCAGCGTCGACGAGCGGGCGTGGAGGAGCGAGTACCTGGGCGAGGTGACGGGCACGGGAGGCTCGGTGTTCAACAACGTCGTCTCGGTGCGTCTGTCCGACGCGCGGGTGCGGGGCTTCTCGCGCACGCGCTGCGGGGTGGACTGGGGCTGGTTCCCGGACCCGTGGCGCTTCGTTCGCTGCGGGTGGGAGCCCGGAGAGCGCAGGCTCACCATCTTCGGCGAGCTCTCGGCGAACAGGAAGACGCCCTCCGAGACGGCGGCGATGGTGACAGATGCGCTCACCTACGCGGACGCCCCAGGCGAGGATCCCTATCTCCACGACGAGCTCATCTGGTGCGACGACACGCCGGACGGCAAGCAGTCGATGGCCGTGTGGAGGCGCGAGGCAGGGCTTCGCGTGCGGCCGGCGAGGAAGTCGAACATGCGGCGGCTCTCCTACGAGTGGCTTGCGGGGCTGCGCGAGATCTGCATCGACCCGGAGCGGGCGCCGCTCGCCTACGAGGAGTTCCGGCTCAAGGAGTACGGCCGCGACCGCGACGGGACGTGGCTGGACGACATCCCGGATGGCAACGACCACAGCATCGACGCGGTGAGATACGCGATGATGGACGACGTGCTGAGGGGGTAGGCCCGCGGGCGTCCTTCTCGGCAGCTTAATTAGCGGAAGGGCGAGAGCAGCGATCTGCGTGAGCGCCGATTGGCGCCGTGTGGAACCTTCGGCATGAAAACGGGAAGGCCCGCCGCCCGCATGGCGTGTTTTCCACAGGGGCCTCTCGGCGCGTTCTTCTCCGCATGAAACGCTTTGAAACGGACGGCAACGAAACGCGCGGACGCGCCGGTTGGTTATCAACATATTCTCGAACGAATGTGCAAAAGCGCTGGCTGACGTGCATGGATGGTTCGTTCTTCTCGTTCTTCTCGCCCTGCGGAGCAAGACCCCGAAGGGGGCTTGCGGAGCCCGCGGAAAGACCGCGGAGGGAGCGCGAGCGACCGTAGCGGGCTTGGAGCGGTGCGGAGGGTGACTGCGTAGCAGGCACCCGTAGCTGCGGAGGCAGACCGCTTGCGGGCTGCCGGAGCTACGGAGTTAGACAGACCATGCCGCCGAGGGTCTGCGGCGGGTGCGGACATGCCTTGCGGCGGCGTGGGCTGGCTAACGGAGTGCGGAACGCGACGGCTTGCCGGCGCGTGGAGCTGGAGCGCCGACTTTGGCGGCGCGACGGACGAGCGACCTTGGGCGCGAGGAGCCTGCTTATGCAGCCCGCATAAGCAGGAACATGAGTGCCTTTACCTGCAATAGTAGAGGTAGCGGCCATACGACGGGGCTTTTGCGCGCGTGCATATGCACCTGTGGGAAGAGCGGTATAGGCGTGGACGCGGTAGACGGGAAGAGCAGAAGCATAAGCGCAGGCACGAATAGAGGCGCTGGCGGCAAAGATGGCATGGCAGAGAGCGGCGGCTATAGGGGCACGGCCTTCTCGCGTGTCCGCACGGACTGCGGTATGGGCGGGAGTTTGGGACGGGCGGGTAGGCTGGGGCGCATTGAACGGCATGATGCGGGAGGTGCGCTGTGGAGGGTCTGGATCGCGAGTACTGGGTGCCGGAGCACGTGAGGGAGTGGCTGAGGTCGCTGGGGTTCACGCTGCCGCTGGAGGACATGGAGCCGCACATCAGGGCTTGGGATGGCTGGATGCGGGCGCTCGGGGACTTCTACGACTACCGCGACACCGACGGCGTGGGGCGGGTGTACGAGGTGCACCGGCGCTCGATCCACCCGGCGATGCGGGTGTGCCGGGAGTGGGGATCGCTCCTCCTGAACGACAAGACGCAGGTGGCGTGCGAGGCGCAGGAGTGCACGAACTGGCTCGCCTCGTTCTTCTCGCGGACGGGTTTTCTCGCCAGCGCGCAGGAGTGCGTGGTGCGCGCCTTCGGCCTGGGGACGGGCGCGTGGGCGCTCTGGGTCGATGCGGGATCTCGCGAGGTGCGCGTGAGGCGCTACGACGCGCGCATGGTGATCCCGCTCACGTGGGACGAGGAGGGCGTGACGGAGTGCGCGTTCGTGACGCGGGCGTTCTGGCGGGGACGGGCTATCGACCAGGTGCAGCTGCATCTGAAGGGTTCGGACGGGGCGTCCTTCTCGCCTGCGAACTTCTCGCCCAGTGGAAGTGCGGCGTCGGGTTCTTATCGCCTATCGAATGATGGAGAGCAGGGTGGCTATCGGATCGTCACGGTGTGCTTCGATAAGGACGGGAACCGGGTGGAGCCCGAGGGCGTGTGCCCGGTGCACGAGACGGGCTCGGAGTGGCCAACCTTCTCGATAGTCAAGCCCGCCATCGACAACACGAGGGTGGACATGAGCCCCTACGGGCAGAGCGTGTTCGCGGACGCGGTGGACGCCATCCAGGCCGTGGACCTCTGCTACGACGCGATGATGAGCGAGATAGACAACGGGAAGATGAGGGTGTTCCTGTCGGACGTGATGTTCGACGTCGAGCGGGACGGCAAGGGCTCGCGCGTGGCCATCCCCTTCGGCAAGGCTGACTGTACGGTGTTCCGCAAGGTCATGAGCACGGAGGACACGATCCACGAGTTCGCGCCGACGCTCAGAACCGAGGCGCAGGAGCGGGCGCTGCGCGTCGCGCTGCAGACCCTCGGCGACCTGTGCGGGTTCGGGCTCAAGTACTTCGACATAGACGAGGGGTCGGGGTACGTGAAGACCGCCACGGAGGTGTCGGCCGACAACTCGGCGCTCATGCGCAACGTGCGCCGCCACGAGCACGCCCTGGAGGGCGCGATCGCGGGCATCTGCCGCGCGCTGCTCGCGGTGGAGCGGACGCTCGGTGCCGAGCTGCCCGACGAGGGCGGGATACGGGTGGCGTTCGACGACAGCATCATCTCGGACACGGCGAGCGACAAGCGGCAGGACATGGACGAGGTGGCAGCGGGGCTCATGCAGTCGTGGGAGTACCGGGCCAAGTGGTACGGCGAGGACGAGGAGACCGCCAGGGGCGTCGCGGGGGCGGGCGGCGCCCACTAGCGCGTGGCGCCTGCGGGCGCTGCGGCT
>CASEJD010000099.1 GCA_949288145.1 uncultured Coriobacteriia bacterium | reverse complement strand
GTGGTCCGTGTTGCCCACGTACAGCGCGGGCACCTCGAGCGCGCGCTCGCCGCACGGGATGATTCTGGGCTCCACGCGCACGAGCACCTTTCGCGGGTGCGGCTGCGCGTCGAGCCAGAGGTCGCCGTCGTAGCGCTTGTGCACGAAGGCGGCGTTCACGCGCGCTTTCGCGGCGCCCACGCGGCCGTCCATCTGGGCCGAGAGCCTGCCGCGCGCGCCGTCCTGCCCCGAGACGCGCGCCAGGTCGATCTTGCCTTTCGCGTCGTGGTCTTTCGGGTCGATGCCGCGCTTCGTGTTGCGCGCGTCGGCGCGGGCGGCCTCGTGGGCGCGCCGTTCTTTCTCGGCGGACAAGCGCGCGAACTCGGCTTTCGCGGCCTTTCGCTCGCTCATGATGGTTGCACGCTCCCGTTCCGCCTGATCGTGCGCGGCGGTGTAGCCGCCCGGCCGCACCACGATACCGCCTGCCTCGAACGACGCGCACCGCTGCGCGAGCGCGTCGAGCAGGTCGCGATCGTGGCTCACGAGGATTCCAATGCCGCGAAACCCGCGGAGTGCCTCGGCGAGCTGGCTGCGCGCTGCGCCGTCGAGGTGGTTCGTGGGCTCGTCGATCGCGAGCACGTCGGGGCGCTGCCACAGGGCGCACGCGATCTGCAGCTTCTTCCGCTCGCCGTGCGAGAGCTCGTCGAACCGCCAGGGCATGTCGTCTTCGATGCGGAACACCTCGCGCAGGCGGCGCGCTTCGCGGTCGTACGCGCTGGCGAACTCGTAAAGGTTCTCGGGCGGCGTGTCCGTCTCCTGCGCGCAGTAGACGGCGAACAGGCCGTGCGTGACCTGGCCGGCATCAGGCGAGATCATCCCGCAGGCGATCTTCGCAAGCGTGGACTTGCCACAGCCGTTATCGCCCAGAAGGCCGGTCCAACCGATCGGGAAGGTGATGGTGACGGAATCGAGAATGGGGTCGGGGACGGACGGGTAGGCGTACGTGACTCCAGACAGCGCAAGCTGCATAGGGTATCTCTCCTCATGGCGTGCAGGCACAATACGTGCCGCGATCGAACGATGAAACGAGTGATTCCCTAGAAGGTGCGCAAGGTGATGGATCCGTCCTTTCTGTCGTGCCGATGGCGCCGCCACACGCGCTGCCGGGCCTGATGCCTGACTCGGCCGACCGTGCGCAGTATAGCGACCGCGCGCAGAGCGCGCAAGAAGGCGAACCGCTAGCCGCGCTTCGAGCCCTGACGGCTGATGCCGCCCTTGTGTCCGCATGCCTTGTTCGGCCCGATACCCTTCATGGCGCGCACGTTGCCTGCGCGGCCGTGGGCGGCGGGCCCTTTCTGGTTGAGCGCGCGGCGGAACAGCTCGCGCTGGCTCGGGCGCGCGGCGGAAGGAAGCGGGGATCCCTCGGTCGTGCGATTCGGACGCGGCGCATTGGCGGTCATGGACGCTCCAGTCGCTCGGCGATGATGGGGAGACGCTCGCACGCTTGTTCGAGCATGCGCTCGCGCGGCGAAACGAGACGGGGTGCGCGGCCGGCGGCACCGAAGCCGTCGAACTTGCCGTCCTCGGGGTCGGAGAGCCGCGCCGTGGCACGCAAGCGCTCTTGGCGTTCCCGGAAATCCTGCAGGACCGACGAGGTCTTCGCGCGGCGGGTGCCGTTGGCTGCCTCGGTGGCGTCCACGGCGAGCTTGCGGAAGATGCCGCGGCGGTCGAACTCGTCGTTGCGCGCGTAGTCCTCCACGAGCGTGCGCTCGACGGGCGCTTCCTCCGCGAACCCGACCGAGCGCCCGGTCCATGCTTGCGCCTGCTCGATGGCCTGGGAGAACAGGTCAAGCGCTCCGTCGCCAGCCTTTTCACAGACGGCACACTGGGAAAGGTCGCACACGGCGACAACGGGCGTCTCCGCCGTGAGAGCGAGCGTCCAGAACTCGGCGCACCCGGCAGCCAGGCAGGGGAGCGTCACGGTGTTCGCGGCCGGCTTAGCGTCGTCCGGCAGCAGGTCTTCGCAGGCCACGTAGACGGCGTCCCCGCGCTCGGCGGCGCGCAGTGCGCGGGCGGCAGCGTCCTGCACCGTGCGCTCGGTGGACGAGAACGCGTCGCAGACGCCCTGGCACACGCCGCAGTCCGTGCAGGCGGCAGGGTCGATTTCGGGCGCGCGGGGGCCGAGGACGATCGCGCCGTGCGGGCACG
>CASEJD010000098.1 GCA_949288145.1 uncultured Coriobacteriia bacterium | reverse complement strand
TTCACCGCGCACACTTTGTACTCCGGCGCCTTCGACACCGAGTCGAGCGCGGCGTTCGTAAGCCAGTTGCTGTTGCCGTCCTGGAAGTGGAAGGGCATCCACACCTGGCCTTGGTTCGTCTTGCCCGAGACGCGCGCAGTGGTCTCGATGCTGCCGCGGCGCGACGTCACGCGCACGCGGTCGCCGTCGGCTATGCCCAGGCGCTCGGCGTCTGCCGTGTTGACCTCTATGAACGAGCTGCCGCCGATCTCGTCGAGCCCGGCGGTGCGGCCCGTCATGGCCTGCGCGTTGTAATGGTGCAGCACGCGGCCGGTCATGAGCAGCAGCGGGTAATCCCAGTCCGGAAGCTCCGCAGACGGCTGGAACTCCGGCACCGAGAACGACCCGACGCCGCGCGAGAACGCGCCCACGTGCAGGACGGGCGTGCCCGGGTGCTCGGGCGTCGGGCACGGCCACTGGATGCCGCGGCCTGCCACTTCGGCGCCGTCCAGGCGCGCATGGCTGATGCCGCCGAACGACGGCACGAGCGAAGCGATCTCGTCCATGATCTCCGCGGGCGTGAGCGCCGGCTGCGGATAGCCCATGCGGTTCATAACCTCGGTGAACACCTCGGTGTCCGGACGGGCGCCCGAGATCACGTCAACGGCCTTGCGCACGCGCTGGACGCGCCGCTCGGTGTTCGCGAACGTGCCCTCCTTCTCCGCGTAGCTGCAGCCAGGCAGCACGACGTCGGCGTGCTTCGCCGTCTCGGTGAGGAACAGGTCCTGCACCACCAGGAAGTCGAGCGCGTCGAGCGCCTTGATGACGTGGTGCGTGTCCGGGTCGGTGCGCACCGGGTCCTCGCCGAACAGGTACAGGCCGCGGATGCGCCCCTCGATCATAGCCGGGAAGCACTCGGTGGCCTTCGTACCGCGCTCGGGCTTAATCGCGACACCCCACGCGTCTTCGAACTTCGCGCGCAGCTTGTCGTCCCAGACCTTCTGGTAGCCCGGCAGGTCATCAGGGCTCGCGCCCATGTCGCAGGCGCCCTGGACGTTGTTCTGGCCGCGCAGCGGGTTCATGCCGCCGCCCGGCTTGCCCAGGTTGCCCGTGATCATGGCGATGTTGGAGAGCGCCATGACGCCGTCGGTGCCGGTGGAGTGCTCCGTCACGCCCAGGCAGTACACGATGGAGGCGCGCTTCGCCGAGCCGAACATCTTCGCGGCAGCCACGATGTCGCGACGGTCAATGCCGCACACGTCTTCCGCCCATGACGGCGTGTACTCCGACACGTTCGCCGCCAGGATCTCGAAGCCTTCCGTGCGCTCGCGCACGAAGCGCTCGTCGATCAGGCGCTCGCGGATGAGCACGTTGGTCATGGTGTTCGCGAAGGCCACGTTCGTGCCCGGGCGAATCTTCAGGTGTATGTCGGCCATCTTCGCCAGGCCGATGTCGCGCGGGTCCACCACGATCAGGCGGCAGCCGCGCTCGACGGCGGCGCGCAGCTGCATGCCGATGACCGGATGGGCCTCTTCGGGGTTCGACCCCACGAGCATGATGACGTCCGCCTGCTCCGCGATGTCGCGGATGGTGTTCGTCATGGCGCCCGAACCAAGCATGGTCGCCAGACCGGCGACGCTGGGGGCGTGTCAAACCCGGGCGCAGCTGTCTATGTTGTTCGTCTCCAAGACCGTGCGCGCCATCTTCTGGAAAAGGTAGACATCCTCGTTCGTGGAGCGCGAGCACGCGAACGCGGCGAGCGACTCCCCGCCGTGCTGCTCCTTGAGCTCGCCGAAGCGGCGCGCCACCAGGTCGAGCGCCTCGTCCCACGTGGCGGGCTCTAGCTCGCCCGTTTCGACGTTGCGCACGAGGGGCGTGGTCAGGCGGTCTTCGGACGCCACGAAATCGAAGCTGCCCGAGCGGCCCTTCACGCAGAGCATGCCGCGGTTCGAGGGGCCGTCAGCGCCCTCGGCGTCCACGATTTTGCCGTCGCGCACCACGAGGTCAAGCTGGCAGCCCACGCCGCAGTGCGGGCACGTGGTGCGCACGCGCTTCGTCTCCCAGGAGCGATAGCCCGCACGGCGCTTCTCCACGAGCGCGCCCGTGGGGCACGCCTGCGCGCAATTGCCACAGGACTCGCAGTCCGTGGCGCGCCATTCGGGACCGAACGGCGCCTCGATGGTGGTGCGCAGGCCGCGCTTGCCCGCGCGCAGCGTATGGTTGCGCGCCGCCTCGTTGCAGGCGCCCACGCAGCGCTGGCAGTGGATGCACAGGTTCGGGTCGTAGGACAGGAAGGGGTTTGCGTCCAGCGCGGGCTCGCTCGCCTCGCGCGCCGGGAAGCCCGGCTCCTCGACGCCCAGCTCGCGACAAACGGCCTGCAGCTCGCACGCGCCGTTCTTCTCGCACGAGAAACAGTAGTTCGTGGAGTTCAGGCCATGGTCGGCGATGACGAGGTCGAGCGCGGTGCGGCGCCAGGCCAGCAGCTGCTCGGAGTCCGTCGTGACCACCATGCCGTCGCGCGCCGGCGTGGAGCACGACGGCACCGGGTAGGGCTCGCCCTCCACTTCGACGACGCACACGCGGCACGACGCCACCGCGCGCTGCCCCTGCAGGTGGCAGAGCGTGGGAACGTGCACGCCGGCAGCGCGCGCGGCGTCCAGGAGCGTGGAGCCCTCGGGCACTTCGACGGCGCGGCCGTCGATCGTCAGGTTAAGCATACTGGATCCTCCCCTCGTCCAAGAGGCCGCAGCCGAACTGGTCGCAGCGCAGGCAGCGCCCGCACTCCTGCAGCATCTCCTCTTCGCTCATGCCGCCTTCGACGGCCTTGTAGTCGAGCTTGCGATCGCGCGCCGGGCGCTCCTCGACCTCCACGCGGCCCGTGGGCGTGCGGTCGTTGGCGACCGGCGCCGGGACGTCGATGTCGCAGCGCAGCGTGTGGTGGTAGCCCAGGTACTCGTCGATGTTGCGCGCGGCGACCTTGCCCGCCGCGATGGCGTTGATGACCGTGGACGGGCCCGTCTGGCAGTCGCCGCCCACGAAGATGCCCTCCATGCCGGCGGCGCGCAGCTTGTCGTCCGCGTCGAAGCAGCCCCACGTGGTCTGCATGCCGAATTCTTCGAACGGGGCGGCCACGACGTCCTGGCCCACCGCGATGAGCACGACGTCCGCCTTGATGCGCTCCTTCGGCTTCTTCGCCGCCACGGGAGCGGGGCGGCCGCGCTTGACCGGACCGATCATCTGCGGCTGCGCGATGAGCGCCGTGCAGTGGCCCGACTCGTCCACCTCAATGGAGTCGGGCGCCATGAGCACGGTCATCTCCACGCCCTCCGCCACGGCGGCCTCCACCTCCGTGGGAAGGGCGGTCATGTCCTCCTTGCGGCGGCGGTAGACCACCGTGACCGACGCGGCGCCCGCGCGCACCGACGTGCGCGCGCAGTCCATGGCGACGTTGCCGCCGCCCACTACCACGACGTCCTTGCCGGTGAAATCCGGGTAGTCGCCGTCACCAATGCGGCCGAGCATCTCGACCGCCGACATCACGCCCTCGGCGTCGGCGCCGTCCATGCGCAGCGTCTTGCCGCCCTGCGCGCCGATGGCCACGTACACGGCGTGGAAGAACCCGGCGATGTCGCGCATGCGCTCGGCGTTGATCTCCTCGCCGCAGCGCACGGTGATCGTGCCCGCTTGCAGCAAACCGCGGATGTCCTGGTCAAGGCGCTCGCGCGGGAATCGGTAGGCCGGGATGCCGTAGCGCATCATGCCGCCCAGCTGCTCGCGCGCTTCGAAGACCGTCACGCGGTGGCCCATGCGCGCCAGAAAGTGCGCGCAGGTCAGGCCGCTCGGGCCGCCGCCGATGACGGCGACGGTGCGCGCGGTGTCCACGCTGCGCGAAAGGTTCGGCACGCGGTCCGCCGGCGCATGGTCGACGGCGTACTTCTTGATGCCGCGGATGTTCACGGGAGCGTCAAGCAGGATGCGGCGGCAGCGCTCTTCGCAGGGGTGCTCGCACACGAACGCGCACGCCGTCGGGAACGGGTTGTCCTTGCGGACCATGTTCACGGCGTCAGCGTTTCGGCCAGCCGCGACGAGCGCGATGTAGCCGGGCACGTTCACGTGCGCCGGGCACAGCGTCTCGCACGGCAGCGTCTGGCTCACGCCCGCCTGGCAGCGGCCTTCGCGCACGTGGCTCTCGAACTCCGCCGCGAAGCTGTCCATGCCCTCCAGCAGGGCGTTCGCCGCCTCGTAGCCGATGGCGCAATCAGACGTGGCGCGCACCATCTCAGCGAGCGCGCGCATCCCCGCAAGCTCGTCCTCCCCCGCCTCGCACGCCAGCACGCGCTCGAGCATGCGCGCGAGCTGTGGCAGGCCGTCACGGCACGGCACGCACTTGCCGCACGTCTGCGCGATACCCGCTTGCAGCATGGACAGCTGCGTGGCGAGCGGGCAGTCGCCCGGCGGCGTCGCCTCGACGCGGCGCATGAAGCGCTCCACGACGGCGCCCATGCGCGCGTCGTCTTTCGCGCGCGGCGCCCTGGACAGTTCAGCCACGTTCATCTCCCCTGTCGAAGCCGGCGAACGCGCCGGCATGATCGTCTCTTCCACGCGCCCAGGCCTTCTCTCCAGGCGGTCAAGCGCGCATTCCAAAACGTTGATTATAGACCGCCCGCGCGCCCTTCGACGCCGCGTCGCACCTATCGGACAGAATGCCCGCGCGTGCGGCACGTCACCTGACCACCAGGTTGTAGAGCAGCACGAGCGCCAGGACGACTACGCCGACGCCGATAAGGCAGCCGCTGCACGAGCAGCCGGGCTCGCTACCGCGCGGCCCGCCCCCGGAACCGCCACCCGACCCGCCAAGCGAGTCATGCCAGAGCCCCGCCTCGGCAAGCGTCCTGCCGACCTCCATGCCGCTCGCAGTCCCGTCCCCATCGCGGTCGAACACCGCCATGCAGATCACCCCTCGCCAATCGAAAAAAAGGGACGCCGCGGCGTCCCTTCGTGACTTTCGTTTAGCGCGCGAGCGCTTCCTTGATGGCGGCGAGCAGCTCGTCGTACTCCTCGTAGGCCGGGACCTCAGGATGGTCAGCCTTGATGGACTCGGTGCTCTTGAACAGGAAGCCCGCAGAGCTGGCTTTGATCATTCCTAGGTCGTTGAAGCTGTCGCCCGCGGCGATAGTCTTGAGGCCGGCGGACTGCAGCGCGCGGACGGTGGTGAGCTTCGACTGGTCGCAGCGCATCTGCCAGCCGGTGATGCGGCCGTCCTCGTTGGACTCGAGCTCGTTGCAGAACAGCGTCGGCCAGCCGAGCTTCTTCATGAGGGGCTTCGCGAACTGCGTGAACGTGTCGCTGATGATGATGACCTGCGTGAGGGAGCGCAGCTCGTCCAGGAACTCCTTCGCGCCCGGCATCGGCTCGATCTGGGCGATGGTCTCCTGGATCTCCTTGAGGCCCAGGCCGTGCTCGTCGAGGATGCCCAAACGGAACGCCATGAGCTTGTCGTAGTCCGGCTCGTCGCGGGTAGTGCGCTTGAGTTCTTCGATGCCGGTGGCCTCGGCGAAGGCGATCCAGATCTCGGGGACAAGCACGCCTTCCAGGTCAAGGCAGACAACGTACATGGCGAATCCTTTCTGTGATGCGGGCTGGGCGGCACAGCCGTGCCACGCCGTTCTCGAACGCGACCATCATAGACGCACAGCCGCCCAACCACACCGCGCTTTAGGCGAAAGGACGATGCGGTGCCCGCAGCAAACGCCCACGCCCCTCCGCATCCGCGACGCGCGCAAGCGGGACAAATGCAGAGGATAGAGCGCGCCACGCCCGCATTTCGCGCAAAACGCCGCCCGCTGCCTTACGCCTGCTTGCTGTAGTCGTTGTGGACGAGAACGAAATCAGGGGCGTCCTCGGGCACGTCGTAGTACGCCTGCTGCGGCAGCGCGTTGACATGCGCCATCTCGTCATCGGACAGCTCGAAATCGAAGACGTCGAAGTTGTCGCGCATGTGCTGCGGGTTGGTGGTCTTCGGAAAGGTGACGACGCCCTCCTGCAGCATCCAGCGCAGGATTACCTGGGCAGTCGTCTTGCCGTGCGCTTCGGCAATCTTTCCCAGCACGGGCTCGGACAGCAGCTTCGCGTCACCGTGGCCAAACGGGTACCAGCCCTCCAGGATCACATCGCCCAGCCCTATCTCGGCCAGCTCGGCCTTCAGGGCATGCTGGTTCCAGTACGGGTTGACTTCCACCTGCAACGCGGCGGGCTTGATGGTCGCCACCTCCATGATCTGCTTGATCTTGCGCACCGGGAAGTTGGACAGGCCGATAGAGCGGACCTTGCCCGCTACCACCGCCTCCTCCATGGCCTTCCAGCCGGAGACGTACTCACCGTAGGGCTGGTGGAACAAGAGCAAGTCCACGTAGTCCACGCCAAGGCGCTCAAGCGTTGCGTCGATGTCATCCTTGCACTGCTCGTACGGGTAGCTCTGCGGGAACAGCTTCGTGGTGACGAAGAATTCCTCGCGCGGGATGCCGCTACTGCGCACCACGTTGCCGACCGAGGCTTCGTTGAAGTATGCGTTCGCCGTGTCGATGTGGCGGCAGCCCAGCTCGATGGCCTGCGGCAGGTGCTCCTCGACCTCGGCGGAGGTCATGAGGTAGACGCCGAAACCGAGCGCCGGGATCTGGCGGCCGTCGTTCATGGTGAAGTTGATCATGGCTGTTCCTTTCGATGGAGTGCCGTTTGTCTTGATTCGATTCTTGCAAGGTCATGAATCGAAGTACAATGCAAGATTCAGATTCTTATATGCATAACGTGCATATAAGAAAATGCATATCGGTCAATAGGAGCGAAGGGATGCGGCGGTCATGGACATCGAGCAATTGCGACAGCTGAGCACCGTGGCGGAGCTAGGCACCGTAAGCGCTGCTGCCGAGCGCCTGCGCATTTCGCAACCGGCACTGAGCCGCTCAATCGTACGTCTCGAAAACGAGCTCGGCTGCCCGCTGCTCGAGCGCACCGGGCGTCGCGTGGCGCTGAACCACGCAGGCCGAACGGCGCTTGAGTACGCGCGCTCCATCCTGCACGAAGAGCGCTTGATGCGCATCGCGCTTGACGACATCGCGAATCGCTCTCGCTCGCTCACGGTGGGGACGGTGGCGCCGGCGCCGCTCTGGCGCCTGACCGCGCTTTCCGTCGAGCGGTTTCCCGACCGCATGCTCTCATCGCGCACAATGCGCCAACAAGACGTGGAGCGCGAGGTGATCGACCGCGATCTGGACCTGGGCATCTCGCTCAAACCGCTGCGCTACCCTGCCGTCCGCTGCTGCCATCTGATGGACGAGGTGCTGGCCATCAGCGCCCCCGACGACCACCCTTTCGCACAACGCGAATCGCTGACGTTCGCCGACGTAGACGGCGAAGATTTCCTGCTCATGGGCGGCATCGGGTTTTGGCGCGGACTCGTTGACGAGAAGATGCCGCATTCGCGGTTCCTCGTGCAGGAGGATCGCGTGGTGTTCGAGCGGCTGTCCGCCACCTCCCCGCTACTGGGTTTCGTCACCGACGCTGCCTACCTGGCAGGCGAGACGCCCGGCCGCACCGTCGTACCGCTGGACGAGCCGCAAGCGCGCGCCCGCTTCTGGCTTTTGGCGAACGCCGACGGCGACGCACAGGCGCTTGAACTTTTCGACTGGGCAGAAACGCAAGCAGATCAATCGACCGACTAACGGGAAAGCCCACGTTCTTGCGAAGCGCCCTGCCCGTCACGCGCCGTCTTTCCCCGGGGCGGCGAGGTACGCGCCAATCCCCATGAGCGCCAACGCCGCCAAAAACAAGGTCGACGGTGGTTCCTGGAAGAACGCCCAGGCAAGCGCGACGCCGATGAACGGCGACACGGCATAGTACGCGCTCGTGCGAGCCGCCCCCAGCCCACGCTGCGCGTGCACGTAGAAGAAAAAGCTCAGCCCGTACGCCACGAACCCCAGGATCAGGGCGCACGCCGCCAATTCCGCCAGAGGGAAGGTGCAGCCCGTAACAAAGGCGACGGCAAGGGCGCCCGCTCCCGATCCGAGCCCTTTCACCACGACCACCTGCAAAGGGTCTTTCAAGGAAAGCTTCGCCGTGCAATTATTCTCCACGCCCCAGCACACGGTTGCCCCCATGACGAGCAGCGAGCCCGTTGAGAAGGACAGCCGGAAAGAGCCATCGAACGAAAGAAGGGCGCACGCAACCGTGATCAGCGCGATCGCCGCCCACAGCCTGCGCGACACTGGCTCGCGGAACACCGCCAGGGCAATGAGCGCCGTTGCCACGATCTCGAAGTTGTTCAGAAGGGACGTGCTTTCCGCGGAGGTGGTGGCAAGCCCCTCCATCAGCAAGAGCGGAGCAACGATGTCCAACGCCACCATGGCGGCAACGTAGGGTGCGTCTTCCGCCGAGAGAGGCTCCTCTCCTTCGTTTGCACCCTGATCAGCTAACGACCTTTCTCGCAACGAAGACGCCTCGCCTGGCGACGGCCTTGCCACCAGCAAAGCCTCCTGGCGTGACTTTAGCGCCGCCCCAATAGCACGCACGGCATGGCGAAGCGCCCCGATCGCCGCCATTCCCACACCCGCTCCCAAGTACAACAAGGCAGCCATCATGGAGCTGTCGACGTCCGCCAGCAGAATCTTCGAGCATGGCGTGGACAGTGCGTACAGAAATGCCGCCAGCACGGCAAAACAGACGAACTTCCTGGCAGCATGTCGCCTGTCTTTCAGCATGCCCTCCTATGAGTCCTCTCGCTCGTGCGAACATTCATGAACATATTGTTCGTTTTCGTATACCATGTCCTTAACATAGCAGCACCCGAGCGGGAGCATAAGGAACGACGGCGACCATCCGTACGTTTTGGAACACTTCATCCCATTTGTCCCGCATCTCGGCCGAAGGGGAAACCATGGACCGAAGGACGGCAAGAACCGAGCGCGCCATCCGAACTGCTTTCTGCTCGCTGCTCGAGCAGAAAAGCTACGCCCGCATCACCGTGCAAGACGTGCTCGACGAGGCAGACGTGGGCCGCAGCACCTTCTACGCGCACTTCGACGGAAAGGAAGACCTGCTCGCACGCCTGGTTGACGAAATCTGCGAGCATGCCACCACCCCCCTCTCGCCCGAACCCGACCATGACTTCACCGAACGGACCGACGAGGTCTCGGTCGTTGAGTATCTGCTTCGCCACGTGCAAGAGCGCAGGACAGGCGTGCGAGTGCTGATTGTCGGAGCAGGAGACGGCACGTTCGAACGGCTGCTGCGAGAAAGCCTGGTCGAGCAGGCCGACCGTCAACTGCCATCGAAGCTCCCTGGCGTCGCTGGCACCGTCGACCGTCGCTTCGTGGTAGAGCACCTTGTCGGGTCGCTCGTCGACCTGACAGTTCAGTGGGCGCACCGTGCGTTCGCTGACGACCCGCGCGAACTGGCAGAAAGCTACGTCACCCTGATGCGCGCTCTTTTCGTGGAGGAGTGCGCGTCTTAGAAAGGAATCCCCCATGAGGACAAACACCGAAATCAAGGCAGAAACCATTGTCACCGAGCTCGCCGCGTTGGCTGACCCCGCCTACCGATCATTCCAGGCGAAGCTCGTGCCCACCGTCGACCCGGCGCGCATCCTGGGCGTGCGGACGCCGGCGTTACGCCGTTTCGCGCGCGAGCTAGCGCGCACGCGCGAGAGTGAAGCGCGCGCGTTCATGATGCAACTCCCGCACGCGCTCTATGACGAGAACAACCTGCACGCCGAGCTCATCGGTCTGCTGGCGAAAACGCCTGACGAAGCGTTCAGGCTGCTGGACGCGTTCCTTCCGCACGTCGACAACTGGGCGACGTGCGACCTTATCCGCGTGCCCGCGTTCAAGCGCGACCTGCCAGCCGTGCTCGAGAAGATTCGCGACTGGACGTCCGCCGAGCCTGAGTACACAGTGCGCTTCGGCGTGGTTCAGCTCATGACGCTGTTCCTGGACGACGCCTTCGACCCCGCGCACCTGCAGCTGGTGGCAGGCATCCACCGCCCCGGGTACTACGTCAACATGGCGCGCGCTTGGTACTACTCGTTCGCCCTCATTAAGCAGCCCGAGACCACGCTGCCGTTCTTCGAGACGCGCCCCCTCATGTTGGACGCGTGGACGCACAACAAATCCCTCCAGAAGGCGCGCGAAAGCCGCCGCATCACACCCGATCAGAAGGCCTACCTGCAGTCGCTCAAAGTACCGAACGAGTAATAGCAACTGACCGCGACCACTTTTCCCTTATGCCTATCATCAGGAAGATGATTCTTACGGCTGAAGGGTCCTGAACGGGTTGTTCGCGTGGTTGGCATTCATGTCGATGCCCTCCGCCCACGCGCGCAGCTGTCCGTACTGTTCCGCCTGCACCGTGCTCGACGGGTCGTAACGAACGTCCGTCGGGAAGATGACCACGTACTTCTTGTCGCCGCTCTGGCCTGCCATCTGCATGGCGGGGATGTCTGCGTAGCCGTTGTCGCCCCAGTCGTAGGCTTTGAGCGTAAAGACCGTGCCGTCAAAGCCCGCCTGGTGCGCGGGCGCGTATACGAACTTGATAGTCGTACCATCGACCTGCTCAACCTGCCATAGACCCTGCGCCACCTGATTGCCATCGAGCGTCAGCGTGAAATGGTCCGTCGTGACCACGCCCTGGCCACCAGATTGGTGCATTTCCAGACCGGCGCCGATGTCGTAGTCGCTTTCAGGAATCGCTTTGGGAGAACCGGTCTTGAGCCGCTCGTAATCAATCTCCTCCGAACCATCGCTTGCGTCCTTCGTGCTCTCGGACGCCGCGATCTCGACCTTCGACGTCGCCGCAACCTCATCCTCCACGACGTACTCTTCGCGTTCGCCGATTTCGTCCAAATCCACGACCGTGATGTCCTCGCCGCTGATGGTGTAGTACAGGATGCCGTCTTGAATGCGCGCGTACGGTTTCCCGCGGAAATACGCGCGCTCCAGCTCCTCGTCGGACTCCTCGCCATCTGCATGGCGATAGCAGGTCTCCGAAGCGCTTTCGTAGAAGATTGCTCCTTCATACGCGACCGTGCGGTCGGGCGCTCCGACCTCTTGAGAAAGACCGACCTCTTCTGCGCCCTCTGCCCTGTCGCGGCAAACGAGCACATCGCTCGAGACCAGGTACACGTCGTCCCCGTCTGCGACGAGCATCGACTCGTCATGGCGGTCACGCGCGGCGTCGAGCACCGTCTCGTCTGAACCATCGAGGTCACAGCGGGCGAACGTGCCGTCCTCACCTAGCATGTACACCTTGCCGCCAGCCACAACGAAGTCTTTGACGCCCTCTTTGAGCACTGTCTCGTCGGAACCGGTGAGCGAGGCGCGGCTGAGCGTCCCATCGCCCAAGTAGAGTAGACCTTCGGAGGTGACCCATAAATCGTCGCTCGCGCCTTCGTCCACAAGCAGCTCGGCCTCGTCTGCCGTCTCGTCGGGATCCATGCGATAGATGCCCTCGATGGAGAGCAGGTAGAGCACGCCGTCGTACGCCGCAATACCGCGAATGCGGTCTTTGAGCGTGCCCAGCTGCTGAAAGTACGCCAGACTGCCGTCGTCTTCAAAACGGGCGGTCCACAACGTTTCGTCATCACGCCAGTACAGACGGTCATCCAGTATCTCCACGTAAGCAGACGGACGCGCCGTAACCTCCAAGGATTCCTCCATCTCGGCGGCCTGCGACGACGATGGCTGCTGTTCTGGCTGGCCAGACGAGCACCCTGTCAGAAAGAGCGCGCTTAATACGACGCTCAATGCGCACGCAAGCGCAACGAAACCGGCACGGGACGACGGGGACTGGGGGCGTTCCACGGTGGCCTCTTTCCTTGGAGAAATGATGGCCTGATTGTATCATCCATCCGTTGAACCCTCTTCCGCCTCTTTGCGAAAAACACCGTCGTCCCAGGCAGAAAGCACACCGCGCCGCCGCACGATGTTAGTCCCCCGACAAGCGCTCCTGCACCTGCAACACCACGTATTCGTTCAGGTCTCCCGAACGGCCGTCGGCCCGGAATCGCGCGATGGTGCGCGCCCTTCCGGCTACGGACGCCGCTAACGCGTCGATTTCCGCGTCCGAGAAATGATGGCAGTACCGGAACGAGTCCTGGCGGTCTTGCCATCCCAGAAGGCAATCGCCTTGATTGAACGCCCTGACGATTTGAGCAAGCCGCATGTCCCCCGCAGCCCGCACGGTCGCCTCGTCCGCCTTGCGCGCGAGGCGCTCGTCATCCAGGAACCGCCAAAACGAGACGCAGACGACGCCGCCCGGACGCAGGCACTCCACCAGCGCGCGCAACACCGCCATGCGCCATCCGCGCACCGGGATGTGGTGCATGAAGCCGAAGCAGACCGCGAGATCACACGGTGGGACGTCGAACGCGCCCGCGAGCGTGCGCGCGAGCTGGTCGACTTTCGCGCTCGCCGCCCCCGCGCCCTCTAGGGCGTCCACCAAGAGCGCAAGCACGTCAAGCTCCCGAAAGCGAACCACGGGCACGCCCGAACTCTCGCCTTCGCGCTCCCCCGCGTCCGCCAACGTCGCGCAGCTGTCAACCGCGAAACATTCGCATGCGACGTTCGGAATCTCGTGCGCAAGGAAGTCTTCGAACCGCAGGTTGCCGCATGCCATGTCCAGCACGCGCAGGGTCGAAAGACGCTCGGCCGCATCGCCTGACCCGCGTCCAGTGCTCGCGCCCGCGTCGAACCCGAGCTCGCACCGCGCGACGTCCAGGCATCGTCCCCAACCCTGCCAGGGCGCGCTGCGCGTGGCAGAGAACGACGCCGCGTTCTCCTCGTAGAACCGGTTGTTCAGCGCGATCAGCTCGCACGCTGCCCTTGCGTCCATGCGGCGCCTCCTTTCGTCCGACCGTTGCCGCCTATCCTCGCAGTTATACCAGAAGCGCCCCTTTAGCGCGCGAGCGCAAAGCGCCCCGCCGTACGGCTCGCTTCTGCCCTAACCGCATGGCGCGAGTCCGCACTACTGCCGTGGTTCGAGCGCCACCGCGCGCCCACGTATCCGCATCCGGTAGAATGTCCCCACCATGGAAGACATCCTGCTCGAAATACTCGACCGCCTGCGCGCTGGGGAAACCCTTGACGCGAAGGCACTCCAACGCCTCATCCGCGCGCACAACGAGGGCATCCCGGACAACCGCGACCATTTCGCGAAAAAGCAGCTCATGCCCTTCTACCTTCGCACAAAGGCGGAGGACCCGAAGCGGTGGGCGTCATGGAATATCGACGCTGAGCTTGAGCGGGAACTTGTTGCGACGATCCAGCTCAAACCGAGGCGCACGGCGTCCGGCGTGGCCACCATCACCGTTCTCACGAAGCCGTGGCCGTGCGGCGGCCAGTGCCTCTACTGCCCCAATGACGTGCGGATGCCGAAAAGCTACCTGACCGACGAGCCCGCCTGCCAGCGCGCCGAGCGCTCGTGGTTCGACCCGTACCTGCAGGTGACCGCGCGCCTGAACACGCTGCGCCAGATGGGCCACACCATCGACAAAGTGGAGCTCATCGTGCTCGGCGGCACCTGGAGCGACTACCCGCAGGACTACCAAATCTGGTTCATGACGGAGCTCTTCCGCGCGCTCAACGAGGCGGGCACGCCCGAAGCGCAGCGGTCCGCGGCAGAACGGCGCGCGTTCTACGAGTCATGCGGCGTCCCCAGCGAGCGGCCCGATTGCGCTGCCGCCACCGCAGGCGTCCAGCGCGCCGTGGACGACGGCGAGCTCACGTACAACCAGGCGGTCACGCGCCTCTACGGGTGCGGTACGTCGGATGCTGAGGACGGCGCCACCCCCTGGCAGCGTGCCGCCCGCATCCAACATGCCACGCTCGCCCAGCTCGAAGCGCAGCACGCGCGCAACGAGAGCGCCGCGCACCGGTCAGTGGGCTTGGTGGTGGAAACGCGCCCCGAGGCCATCTCGGCGGAAAGTCTGCTGCTCCTCCGACGCCTCGGGTGCACGAAAGTGCAGATGGGCGTACAAAGCCTCGATTCGCGCATCCTGACGCTCAACAACCGCGCGGGCGGCAGTGTCGAGCGCGTCGCGGACGCCTTCGCGCTCCTGCGCCTGCTCGGATTCAAGATTCACGCGCACTTCATGGCGAACCTCCTGGGCGCCACGCCCGAAGGCGACAAGCGCGACTACGAGCGCCTCGTGCAGGACGGGCAGTTCCTGCCCGACGAGGTGAAGCTCTACCCCTGCGCGCTCGTAGGCGGCACGGAACTCTGCGAACACCACGAAGACGGTAGTTGGCGTCCGTACGCCGAAGCCGAGCTGCTCGACGTGCTGGCCGCCGACGTGGAGGCGACGCCCGCGTTCACGCGCATCTCGCGCATGATCCGCGATATCTCTTCGCACGACATCCTGGCGGGCAACAAGAAAGTGAACCTGCGCCAGATGGTGGACGGCAAGGTCGCAGCGGAAGGACGCGCCGTCCGCGAAATTCGCTCGCGCGAGATCAGCACGAACCCGCCTTCGCTCGACGAGCTTGAGCTGCACGACCTCGCCTACGAGACCGCCGTCAGCACCGAGCATTTCCTGCAGTGGACGGCGCCCGACGGGCGCATCGCCGGCTTCTTACGCCTTTCGCTGCCGAACGCGGCCGCTGTCACGTGGCTGGACGAACAGCTCGGAGAATGCGAGTGCCCCATCGCACCCGACGCCGCCATGATCCGCGAGGTCCACGTGTACGGCGCCGTCGCCGGCATCCATCAGGAAGGCAGCGCGGCGCAGCACCATGGATTGGGCTCGCGCCTGGTGGAAGAGGCCTGCCGCATCGCCCGAGCGGAAGGGTACGCGCGCCTGAACGTGATCAGCGCCGTCGGCACGCGCGGCTATTACCGTCGGCTGGGCTTCCAGGACGCCGGCCTGTACCAGCAACGCGACCTGACAGCGGGCGGATGACCGCACGCGAGCGATCGAGCGACGCGCGCCCGCGCACGACACAGGACGCACGCACGCTGCAATCGCGAAGAAACAGAACGGCCACGACCTAAAACGGAGGAAGCATGACCCGCCCGAACGGAGCGTACGACAACACGCACATCTCCGAAAAGCGCCCGCTCCCCTGGCCTATACAGCTTGCAATCGGCGCGGGCGTCGGCGCGCTTGCCGTGGGGCTCACGCTCGCTGCGCGGTGGGCGCAGCGCTCTGATGTGCACGCATGCCGCACGGCGTCGGGGCTCGCTCTTGTCCGCACCGTGCGCGACAAGGACAGGACGCCCGTGCGCGTGCTGCAGCACGGCGGCGTCTTCCAGAGCGCCACCTACCTGGACGAGCGCCGCTTCTACCCGCCGTTCGCCTACCTGCGCGCGTTCGAGCGCGCCTTCGAAGCAGAGACGCCGACGTTTCGCATCCACCGTGCGCTCATGCTGGGAGGCGGCGGGTACGCCTGGCCGAAATGGACTCTCTCCCGCCATTCGGACCTGCGCCTTGACGTGGCGGAACTCGACCCGGCCATCACACGCATCGCACGGCGCTTCTTCTTCCTGGACGAGCTTGAGGCTCGCTGCGGCGAGCGGCTTCGCACCGTGTGCGCCGACGGTCGCGCGTTCCTGGACGGCACGGCATGCTCCCCCGCCCCTCGCTACGACCTTATCGTGAACGACACGTTCTCCGGCGCCGAGCCAGTGCGCGCCCTTGCCACCGTGGAGGCGGCGCGCGCGGCGAGGGCGGCCCTTGCGCCCGGCGGCGTCTACGCGGCCAACGTCGTCTCGCGCGAGGAGGGCACCGACGTGTCGTTCCTTCGCGCCGTCGTCGCCACGCTGAAGGAAGCATTCGCGCGCGTCTACGTTATCCCGTGCGCCGACGAGGACTTCGGCGGAGAGGACAACTACCTCGTCCTGGCGACCGACCGCGATCTGGAGCAGGAAGGCTGCACTGCCCTCACAGCGGACGCCATCCCCTACGACGAAGATTTCCCCACCGCCCCGTTGTTCGATTAGCGAGAAGGGGCCGCCCCTTTCTCGCCTCGCGCATGCCTAGCCGCGGTACATCTCGGTGTCGAGCAGCTTTTCGGACTTTGCGACCACAATCGAGCCCACGGCGTCGCCCGTGGTGTTCGCTGCAGTGCGCAGCATCGACATGAGCTGGTCGATGCCCATGAGGATGGTCACCGCCTCCACGGGGATGCCAAGCTGCGCGACGAGCGTCGACAGGCAGATGAACGCCGCGCCCGTGATGCCCGGCGCGCCGATGGCGAGCACCATCACCGAAAGCCCGAGCGTGAGCAGCATGCCGCCCGAGATGTCCACGCCGTAGATCGTCGCAAGGAACAGCGCGGATGTTGCAAGGTACACGCAGCTGCCGTCCATGTTGATCGTCGCGTCGAGCGGGATGGAGAACGCCGCGACCTTCGGCGGCACGCCGAGCTTCGTCTCGGCGTATTGGATGGTCGTCGGAATGACCGCGTTGCTGCTCGACAGCGTGAACCCGAGCAGCATGCACGGGGCGAACTTGCGGTAGAAATGCAACGGGTTTTCGCGCGCGAGGACGAGCACGAGCAGGCCGTACAGCACGAGCACGCCCGCGAGCCCGAGCACGAACGTCGCGATAAGCCCGAGCAGCGTCGTGAGCATCTGGGGGCCTGTCGTGGAAACGAGCGACGTGATCGCGCAGAACGTGGCGAGGGGGACAAGGCTGATGATCATGCGCGTGATGCGCAGGAACAGCTCGTTGCACGCGTCGAAGATGTCCTTGAGCACCTTGCCGCGCTCGCCGATGGCGCCGACCGCCACACCGCAGAGCACGGCGATGAAGATGATCTGGAGCATGTCGGCATTGAGCACAGCGTCGACCATGTTGTCGGGCACGATGTTCACGATGATGCTGAGCACGGACACTTCCTCCATCGTGCCGATCGAGCTCGCGTCGGACACCGGCATCGCCTCAACGCCCGCGCCCGGTTGGACGAGATAGAACACACCGATGCCGATGCACACCGCGCACACGCACGTGAACAGGCAAAACGCCATCGTCTTGCCGCCGATGCGCCCAAGCTCGAAAATGTTCGACAAATCGCTGATGCACGTGACGAGCGAGAAGAACACCACAGGCACCATGATCATCTTGAGGGCGTTCAAAAACATCGTCTTGATCGGCGTGAGCAGGTTGTCGTTGAGGCCGGCGATGACCGCCTCGTTTCCGGCGAACTGGAGGATAACGCCTAAGATGATCGCCATGGCGAAGGCGCCGAGCGTGAGCCAAAGCGTCTTCTGGGCGTTCTTCTTGACGGTGAGGATGACGACGTTGCGGTTGTTCTTGTACGAATGCGACAGCTCGCTGTCGTAGGCGCGCAGGATACGACTGCGCAGCACCGACTGGATGTCACGGTCAGGGTCGTCGTCGCCCGTGCCGAGCGGAACCTCCATCGTGGGGTCGTATTCCTCGCCTGCCGCCGTGATGCGCACGGAAATGTCGCCGAAGCGTTTGCGCACGACGACCTCGAGGGGCTCGCCGTGCCTCTGGTCGACGTTCTCGATCAATGATGCCGCGCATTCCTCCGTGAGTAGAAGAGCGTGGACGAGCTATTTCTGCGGCAGCTTCAGTTCGGCAAGCGCAGTGCGCACGTCTTCGATGATGGCGTCGAGCGATGCGAGCGTGCGCGGGTAGGTCTGTTTGAACATCGAGGCTCCATGCGCAACGTAAATGCGGCAATGACGTGAGGCGACCTGCCCTATTGTCTCATCCCAGCACAAACATCAGCAAGAACGCTGCTGCAGCGACCCACATGAGCGGACGGACCTCCCGAGCTCGACCGAGCACCACCATGATCGCGCAGTACGAGATGAAGCCGAATCCGATGCCATTGGTGATGGAGTAGGTCATCGGGATGCCGAAGATGGTGATGAACGCCGGGAACGCCACTTCGACGCGCGACCAATCAATCTGCCCGATGTCCGACATCATGAGGTAGCCCACCACCACGAGCGCGCCGCACGTGGCCGACGACGACACCATGCCCACCACGGGCGCCAGGAACGCCGCCACGACGAACAGCGCACCCGTCACCACGCTCGCGAGGCCTGTGCGCGCGCCGGCGGCGGCGCCCGACGCGGACTCAACGTACGTCGTCACCGAACTGGCGCCTACGAAGCCACCGACGGCAGCGGCGACGGAGTCCACCACCAGGATGGGCTGGATGCCCTCCACGTTGCCGTCCTTGTCCACGAAGTCACCCTGCTCGGCAACGGCCATGACCGAGCCCATGGTGTCGAAGAAGTCGCTCATGAGCAGCGAGAACACGAACAGGAGCAACGCCGGCTGCAGGAACACCTGCGCGATGGCAAGCATGTCGGTCCCCGGGACGGTCTGGAACGGGCCAGCGAACGCGGAGAAGTCGAGGCCGAAGTCCAGCGACGTCGGCAGCGCCGTCACGCCAAGCGGAATGCCCACCAGGGTCGCCACGACGATGGAGATGAGCAGCGCGCCCTTGACGCCGCGCGCCTGTAGGATAACCGCGATCACGATGGACAGCACCGAGACAAGGACCGCCGGCGAGGTCACGTCTCCCAGGGCGAGCAACGTGGACTCGTCGTCGACCACCAAGCCGCCGCCCTTCATGCCCACGAACGCGATGAACAGGCCGATGCCGATGCCGATCGCACGGCGCAAGCCTACTGGAATGGCGTCCATGACCGCCTTGCGCAGGCCGCACAGCACAAGCGCCAAGATGAGCACGCCCTCAAGGAACACCACCGCCATCGCTGCGCGCCAGTCCACGCCCGCGCCACTTGCGCCGCAGATGGAATACGCCACGACGGCGTTGATGCCCATACCCGACGCCAGCGCGATGGGACGGTTTGAAACAAGCCCCATGCACACCGTCATGAGCGCGGAGCCGAAACACGTGGCCGTGAGCGCCGCGGGGAACGGCATGCCCGCGCCTTCGGGGCCCATGAGCATAGGGTTCACCGCGATGATGTACGCCATGGCAAGAAACGTGGTGATGCCGCCGAGCACCTCGGTGGAAACGTCGCTCCCACGCTCTGAGATCTTGAAGAATCGGTCCATGGAGCCTCCCCTTGCGCGCCGCACGCTATCCCCTCGGCGCGCGTTCCGCTCCATTATGCACGAGCGCGCATGTCACGCGAAACGAGAAGGAGGCCGTCTGGCATGTTCCCGCCATCACCGGGCAAAACAAGCGGGGGCTGCACGCCGACATCGCGCGCAGCCCTCGAATCGCACAGCCTTACAGCGGCCTGGCCTGGCCTGGCCTTTACGACTCCTGCTTCAGCAGCTCGGCGAAGTCCGCCAGCGCCTCCGGGATCTTGATCTGCTGCGGGCAGACTGCCTCGCAGGCACCGCACCCGATGCACGCGGAGGGCTGCTTGTCCTCCGGCAGCGCGCTGAGCGCCATGGGCGCGATGAAGCCGCCCTTCGAGAACTTGTGCTCGTTGTAGAGCGAGAGCAGATGCGGGATGTCCAGCTCCTGCGGGCAGTGGCTCGTGCAGTAGTGGCACGCGGTGCAGGGCACCACGTCGTCCTTCGTCATGTCCCTGACGACCGCCTCGAGCGCGCCGCGCTCGTCGGCGGACAGCGGGCGCTCTTCGGAGAAGATGTCGATGTTCTCCTTCAGCTGCTCGAGCGTGGAGGAGCCGGACAGGATGGTCACCACCTCCGGGATGTCCAGCAGGTAGCGGAACGCCCAGCTAGCCTGGGACTCGTCCGGGTTCACCGCAGCCAGGATGCCCGCTTGCTCGTCGGTCAGGCGGCAGAGCGAGCCGCCGCGCAGCGGCTCCATGACCCACACGGGGATGCCGCGCTCGGCCAGCATGGCCACTTTCTTCTCGCCCTCCTGGAACGTCCAGTCCAGGTAGTTGATCTGCAGCTGGCAGAACCCCATGTCGTCGCCGTAAGCGTCCAGGAATCGCTGCAGCACGTCAGGAGCGCCGTGGCAGGAGAAGCCCAGATGGCGGATGCGGCCGTTCTTCACCTGCTCGCGCAGGTAGCTCAAGGTGCCGTACTGCGCGTCGTCCAGGTACGGCTCGATATTGAGCTCGCAGACGTTGTGCACCAGGTAGAAGTCGAAGTACTCAACCTGGCACTTGCGAAGCTGCTCTTCGAAGATCTCCTCGACCTTGCCCATGTTGCCCAGGTCGTAACCCGGGAACTTGTCGGCAAGGTAGAACTCGTCGCGCGGTCGGTCGGCCAGCGCGCGCCCCACCACCAGTTCGGAGTTGCCGCCGTGGTAACCCCACGCGGTGTCGAAGTAGTTCACGCCATGCTCGAAGGCGTAGTCGAACATCTCGCGCGCAGCAGGCTCGTCGATGTTGTTGTCGTCGCCGTCGATGACCGGCAGGCGCATGCAGCCCATGGCCATGGCAGAGAGCTTCTCGCCCTTGAAATCGCGATAGATCATGCGAAGTCGATCCTTTCTCGTCTAGGTCGGTCGCTCGAAAGGAACGCGGAACGGCCGCCTGGATGCGCACGTGCGCACGTTGACGCGAGCCCGCTCTTCGAGCCGCTTCCATTAAACACCCTGGAGCCTGCTCCAAGGCAAATGCCTGATTCAGCATTTTTCGAAAAGCGGCGAGCTGGCACGCCCCAGCAGGCGCTCGACCTCATCAACGCGCTCTGCTAGCTCCCGCACGGCCGTGTTCTTTTGCCGCACGCATGCGGACGCGCGCTCGGCACGCTGCGGTGCTTGATAGAATGCCCGCTGACAGAACGCGCGGTGGCGCACGCCCGCGCCCGCGGCAAGGAGCCTGCAAGCATTGCGGCACAACGCCCGCAACCGCACGGCGCCGTCCGACGCCAGACCCGCGCGAACCCGACGAAGAAGGAAGCACATTGGCCGAGTTCATCTACCAAATGTACCAAGCCCGCAAAAGCCACGGCAGCAAGGTCATCCTCGATGACGTGACGCTGTCGTTCTACCCCGGCGCGAAGATCGGCGTCGTGGGCCCCAACGGCATGGGCAAGTCCACGCTGCTGAAGATCATGGCCGGCATCGAGGAGGTCTCCAACGGCGAGGCGCGCCTCACCCCCGGCTACACGGTGGGCATCCTCCAGCAGGAGCCCCCGCTGGACGAGGACAAGACCGTCATCGAAAACATTCGCATGGCCTTCGGCGACATCCTGGCGAAGATTGACCGCTTCAACCAGGTCAGCGCCGAGATGGCCGACCCGGACGCGGACTTCGACGCCCTCATGGCGGAGATGGGCAAGCTGCAGGACGAGATCGACGCCGCCAACGGCTGGGACCTTGACAGCCAGCTCTCCCAGGCCATGGACGCGCTGCAGTGCCCGGACCCGGACGCCCCGGTGAGCATCCTCTCCGGCGGCGAGCGCCGTCGCGTGGCGCTGTGCCGCCTGCTGCTGGAAGCGCCGGACCTCCTGCTGCTCGACGAGCCGACGAACCACCTCGACGCGGAATCGGTCCTATGGCTGGAGCAGTTCCTCCAGCGCTATCCCGGCGCCGTCCTGGCCGTCACGCACGACCGCTACTTCCTGGACAACGTGGCCGAGTGGATCTGCGAAGTGGACCGCGGCCAGCTCTTCCCGTACAAGGGCAACTACTCCACCTACCTGGAAACGAAGGCAGCGCGCCTGGAGGCCCAGGGCCAGCGTGAGGCGAAGCTCGCCAAGCGCATCGCGCGCGAGCTGGAATGGGTCCGCTCCTCCCCGAAGGCGCGCCAGGCCAAGAGCAAGGCCCGTCTGGAGAACTACGACCGCATGGTGGCCGAGGCGAAGTCCGGCGAGCGCCCCGACGTGACCGACATCAAGATCCCCGTCGGCCCGCGCCTGGGCTCGAAGGTCATCGAGGCGAACCACCTGCGCAAGTGCTTCGGCGACCGCGTGATCATCGACGACCTTTCCTTCAGTCTGCCGCGCAACGGCATCGTGGGCGTCATCGGCCCGAACGGTGTGGGCAAGACCACGCTCTTCAAGATGATCATGGGCCTGGAGGACGTGACGGACGGCTCGCTGGAGATCGGCGAGACCGTGCAGATCTCGTACGTCGACCAGAACCGCGCCGGCATCGACGCCCAGAAGAACGTCTGGGAGGTCGTCTCCGACGGCAACGACTGGCTCAAGGTGGGCGACACGGAGATTCAGAGCCGCGCCTACGTGGCGGCCTTCGGTTTCAAGGGCCCCGACCAGCAGAAGCCCGCAGGCGTGCTTTCCGGCGGCGAGCGCAACCGCTTGAACCTGGCTCTCACGCTCCAGCAGGGCGGCAACCTGCTCCTGCTCGACGAGCCCACGAACGACCTGGATGTGGAGACGCTCGAGAGCCTGGAGGAGGCGCTGCTCGGCTTCCCCGGCTGCGCCGTCATCACGAGCCACGACCGTATGTTCCTCGACCGCATCGCCACGCACATCCTGGCGTGGGAGGGCACGGACGAGAACCCCGGCCAATGGCACTGGTTCGAGGGCAACTTCGAGGCCTACCGCAAGAACAAGGTTGAACGCCTGGGCGAAGAGGCCGCCAAGCCGCACCGCCTGCACCGCAAGCTCACCCGCGACTAAAGCGCGCTCTGCATCACTGCGAATTCGCTCCGTACGCACAGGAAGGGCCCCTCGGGGCCCTTCCTTCGTTTCCCGGCGCAGCGCAGTATGCGGCTACACCGTGATGGCGGCAATCGGGCACACGCCCGCGCAGGTGCCGCACTCGACGCAGACATCGGGCTCGGGAACCGTGGCAACGCCGTCCTGGATTTCAAGAGCTCCGAGCGGGCACGCGTCGACGCACGATCCACAACCAATGCAGACTTCGACGTCAATGGTTGGCACAGCCATGGCTTCCCCCAATCTCTCGTCCTTGGCACTCAGAACGCCCTTTCGACATCATACCCCGGCGTCCGGCAGCACGCGGGCTTCGTCCCAGCTACGGATGCGGGCTTTCGCGCCCTCCACGTCCAGCACGCCGTACGCGAAGCCGCGGCGTACAAGCTCTTCGGGCAGGAAACCGTCGTACTTCTCGAAGTACGGCACCTCGCCCGGGAAGAGCAGGTCCATGGCGTCGAACGGCTCGTCGGCCAGGCGCGCTAGGCAGTCGAAGAACTCCTGCTGACTGCACGCCATCTTGAACTGGATGTAGTACGGGCGCGCCGCGTCGATGCCTTTGAGCCCGAGGATGGGCGCCGCCTTGCGCTTCAGCATGCGCTCGAGCGCCAGGAACGCGTACGTGCCCAGCCACGGGAAGAGGCACCACATGTCACCGCCCAGGTTCACGAGCGGGCGCCCGTGCGCGATCGGCGAGAAAGAGCCAGGTTCAGCGCCCCCCGCGCACTCCCCTTCTTCGCTCGGCAGCGCCCGAAAGCCGACAGCATTCGCATCTGCAATGCCGGCAGAGCGCGCGGTATGCCGCGCCTGCCGCAGGCGGGCGACCGCGTTCTTCATGAGGTACGGGTAGCCGCCGTCCTCCGCCAGCACGCGCAGCATGCGCTCGAGCACCTTCGTGTTGATGTCGCCCGGCACGTCGCCGAAGTACGCTGGGACCTTGCCTTTGACCTGCGTGCAGTACACCAGGTGGCGCTTGTGGTCCACCTCGTCCACCACCCACACGTGCCCGGCGATGGCGATCTTCTCCCCCGCCGGCGGCGGCGCCACGATGGTGCCCACCTCCTGCGACTCCGAGCGAACGGTGTACTCCTCGTTCTCCTGGAACACCGCGTAGAACTTGAACGAGTTCACCACCCGCTCGCCCGCGATGCCTACGATGAGCCCGCCGCCCTCCGACTGCTCGATGAAGTCCCGTTCGAGCAGATGGCGCAGCAGCAGGCGGTAATCGTCCTGCGTCACGCGGTGGAAGTACGTGAGCGAGAGCACGCGCTGCGCCAGGCGCGCCGGCGTCATCTCGCCCTCGGAGGCGAGCGTGGCCATGGTCTGGTGGAACAGCAGGCTGAACGGAAGACGGTCCAAGCGCGGCGGCTCCACCCAGCGCTCCTCGGTGTAGAGCTGCACGAGGGCGATGCCTTGCAGCAGCTTCCACGGGATGGTCTCGGGCATGAGGGCGCGCGGCTCCGGGTACTCCTCGCGCATGACGAACCACATCTCCTGCGGCTCGCCACGCCGGCCCGTGCGGCCCATGCGCTGCAAGAACGACGATACCGTGAACGGCGCGTCAATCTGGAACGCGCGCTCCAGGCGCCCGATGTCGATGCCGAGCTCGAGCGTGGCAGTGGTGACGGTGGTCTGGCACTGCTCGTCGTCCTTCATGACCGCCTCCGCCGTCTCGCGGTACGACGCGGACAGGTTGCCGTGGTGGATGAGAAAGCGGTCCGGCTCCCCCTTCGCCTCGCAATACTGGCGCAGCGTGGTGCACACGGCCTCCGCCTCCTCGCGCGAGTTCACGAAGACGAGGCATTTCTTGCCGCGCGTATGCTCGAAGATGTAGCCCATGCCCGGGTCGGCGTTGGCAGGGGCGGTGTCCGTGCGTTCCTCGGGAGGACCGGGGACTATTGCCGTGCTCAAACATTCTC